>NZ_CAUI01000021.1 GCF_000350165.1 Halanaerobium saccharolyticum subsp. saccharolyticum DSM 6643 | reverse complement strand
GAGGACAGATTATTCACGTGTTACTCACCCGTCCGCCACTATCTAGATCTCGTCGTCAACCCGAAGGTTTCAGTCGAGGTAGACCGTTCGACTTGCATGTGTTAAGCACGCCGCCAGCGTTCGTCCTGAGCCAGGATCAAACTCTCCATATAAAGAATTTGAATTTGACTCATATTATTTAATATAAGCTTTAAACTATAATTACTTTTAAGTTTTAACACTCAAAGTATATTAACGTTGGCTTGCTGTTTAATTTTCAAGGTTCAACGCACCTTCTTCCATAAACAAAATGGATGGTGCCTTGCTAAGGGATTGACCCCTTCGCCCAAAATCTCTTTTATAGAACAAATTGATATTTTCGGACTTGCCCATTGAGGGCGGCGCCGATATTATATTTATTCATATTTAGAGATAATGTTTTCTTCTATATTTTCTGCCGCGTTTTTTATCAGCGACATTTAATATCTTATCAACTCTGCCACACTTTGTCAAGAACTTTTTAGAAAAACTTTTTTAGAATATTTTTCTTGATTTTCAAAACTTTATTTTCTCTTATATATAAAGAAGAGAAATATTTAAGCTTTAAAATTTAGCTCTTTTATAATCTCTATTTGAGCTTATTTTTGATCTCAAATTTTAGGAGATTATTTGTGCGACGTCTATTATCTTATCAAGCTCTTTTTGCTTTGTCAAGAACTTTTTAAAATAATTTTTGTCGGCCAAAAAAATATTATTAATTACTTTTCAGCGACATACATTATCTTAACATCAAATTGTCCATTTGTCAAGAATAAAAGAGATTTTTTTAGTGATAATTTGCAATCAGAAATTAAATATTACTGCAACATTTAATATAGTAACATTTAAATTATATGCTGTCAAGAACTTTTTAAATTAACAATCAAAATAAAAACACCCCACTTAAATTACAGTGGAGTGCTTTTGTTATTTTAGTTATGTTTTAATCTAATTATAACAAATAAAAGTTAAAAATCATTTACTTAATTAAAAATTTTTCTCCACATTCTTGTTATAATATTAGCACGCTCAATATCTTTAGCTGCTACTACATCTACTTTAGAAATTACTTTCTCACCATTATATACAGTTAATTCTCCTAATACTCCACCTTTTTCAATTGGAGCAGTTAAAGAATCTTTAACTTTAACTTCTTGTGAGATTTCTTTTTCACGACCTTTTTGAACCATCACATATAAATCGTTTGCTATTTCACCTACTGCAACTTGATCTGCTGATTCAACTATAGGTATATTTTGAATTTGATCACCCTTAGCTGCTATTTTTCGTTTAGAAAATGCATTAAATCCATAATCTAAGAGTCTCGTTGTTGCTTCTTCTCTTTCTGTAAGAGTTTCGCCTTGTAAAACAACTGATATTAAGCGAGTATCACCTTTTTTAGCAGTGGAAGCTAAGCAAAAACCTGCTTCTTGAGTGTGACCAGTTTTCAAGCCATCCATACTTGGATATTTATTAATCAGACTATTTGTATTTACAAGCATAGCTTTACGATTAGGAAGTTGAATAGTTTCAGTCCAAATAGATGCCCACTCTAAAACCTTTGGATACTTAGACAATTCCCTTGCCATAATAGAAATATCTCTTGCTGTAGAATAATGATTGGAATCCGGAAGTCCGGTAGAGTTAGAAAAATTAGTAGAGTCCATCCCTAATTCTTTGGCTTTATCATTCATCATAGCAATAAAATTACTATATGTACCAGCAATATATTCAGCCATTGCCACACTAGCATCATTTCCTGAAGCAATTGTTATTGCTTTAAGCAGCTTTTCTAGTTCAACTTGAGTATTAGCAGCTAAATAAATCTGAGAACCTCCCATTGACTGAGCATATCTACTAATAGTTACTTTATCATCTAATGAAATACTACCTGCTTCTAGTTTTTCCATTGCAATCAAAAGTGGCATTATCTTAGTAACACTGGCAGGGGGCAATTCTCTATCAGCATTTTTTTCAAATAAAACCTGACCTGTTTCTGCTTCTAATAATATAGCCGAATCTGTTGCTACATCGAAGGCTAGAACTGGTGATACTATTACTAAACTAAATAAGATACTAATTATGGAAATAGTAATAAACTTTTTTTTCATTTTATTAATCCTCCTATAAATCTACTCTTCATTTTTAGCTTGATTCCAAAATTCATCTAATTCTTCTAGATTATAATCTCCAAAACCATTTTCATTCCTTCTGATTTTTTCTTCAATAAATTTGAAACGATTTTTAAACTTTAATATTGTTTTCAATAATGCCAATTCTGGATTTATATTATTAAAACGAGAGAAATTAACAACAGCAAAAAGCAAATCGCCAATTTCAGATTCCAATTTATTTTTTTTACTCTTTGTCAAACGTTCTTTGTTAAGACTAATATTATCAGGAGTTGCAGCGATAATTTCTTTGCATTCAGACAATTCTTCTTCAATCTTATCTAAAACAGGCTTTAAATTATCCCAGTCAAAACCAACTTCTGCTGCAATTTTTTGAATATCATAAGCTTGATTCAAAGCACTCTGTCCCTGATTAAATTTATCAAGTAGCGAAATAACTTGATTTTTATTTGCTTTTTCTTCTTCTTTTATTTTTTCCCAATTTCGTAATACTTCATCTGATCCCGCAACTTCTGCTTCAGCAAAAACATGGGGGTGCCTCCTAATCAACTTTTTTCTCAATACTCTGGCAACATCACCTAAATCAAAATCATCTTTCTCATAAGCCATTTGAGATTCAAATACAACCTGTAACAAAAGATCTCCTAGTTCTTCTTTAAAAGCAGGAATATCATTTTTTTCTAAGGCCTCTACTACCTCATAAGCCTCTTCTATTATATTCTCCTTTATTGAATAATAATCCTGCTTTTTATCCCAGGGACAACCATTAGGACCTCTAAGTACTGCCATGACTTTTATTAGTTGATCTAACTCTTTTAGAATTGATTTTCGCTTTTTGGAATCCAAAGTCTTTCCTCCTCAAATAATTTCAATTACAACAAATAAAGCATATCATATAATTATTAAAATAATATTAATCATTTAAAAAACCCATTTTTTTTAATAAGTCAGCCAGTTTAACTCCAACAACAGGTATCATAGACAAGTCATTATATTTTATCTCATTAAATAAAAGTAATGTAACAAAATAAAATACAGCAGCGGCAGCCACAGTAGTGAAAGTAGTTATCTGATATGCAAAATAAACATTATTTCTTCCCAAAAAACTAAATAAAAAATTATAAAATATTTTAACAAAAAACCCCATTAAAATAACTGAAACAAAAGGTTTTAAAATCATTGTCTTGACATCGATAATAAATCCACTTTCTTTTTTAACATAATATAAATTTAAGAAAGCTGCAACAGCAAAACCAATACTTGTTCCTAAAGCTGCACCTCTAATCCCAAAAGCTGGTAAAGCTGTTAATCTATAATTGATAAAAGCATTAAATACTGCTCCAATTAATAAATTGCGTGCAGGAATTGAAGTTTTCCCAATCCCATTTAAAATCCCAGTACTTGTCTGCTGCAGAGCAATAAAAAATACACCCCAAGAAACAAAACGAAGTGGAACAGCTGCCCCAGGCTCAGAAAAAATTATTTCTGTCAGCGGCTCGGCCAACAAAAAGAGTCCCGCCGAAGCTGGTAATGAAATCAAAACAGTTAATCTTAAAGCTGTCTGGGTGCGATAATTTATCAATTTTTCTTTGCCAAGAGTATATGCTTCAGCAATTGCCGGAACTAGACTCGCTGATAAAGAAACAGTTATAATTGTTGGAAAGTTAACCAGGGGCATCGCTACAGCAGCAAACATTCCGTATAATGCAGTTGCCTCTCTAACCATATAACCTGCTACCTGCAGGCGATTCGGAACAAAAACTAAATCAACCAAACTCATTAAAGGCATTACTAATGCACCAAGAGTAATTGGAACTCCCAATGATACTATTCTTTTAATCACATTTTTGGAACTTAATTCTATCGAGTCATGTCCCTCATCTAGAAAGCTAAATATTTTTTCTTTTCTTTTAGAATATATAATTAATAAAACTACTAAGCCTCCAAAAGCTCCACTTACTGCACCAAAACTGGCTCCGGCAGCTGCAAATTCTAAACCATAAGGAACTAAAAACACTACTAAACCGATCATAGTAATCATCCGAATAAATTGTTCTAAAATCTGAGATTTTGCAGTTGGAACCATATCCTGAAGTCCTTGAAAAAAACCTCTGTAAGAAGCCATTATTGAAACAACAAAAATTGCAGGTGAAATTGCTAGAACTGCATAATATGATCTTGGGTCAAGTGAGAGTAATGATATTAATGGTTTCGCTGATAAAGCCATAATAATCGATATTATTAAACCAACAACAAAACTCATTTTTCTAGCTACTTTAAAGATCTTATATGCTTCTTTTTTCTTGTCAGCTGCTATTTTATCTGCAATCAACTTAGCTAAAGCTACTGGGATACCCGATCTTGAAACGACCAATAAAATAGTATAAATTGGATAGGCCATTTGATAAAGACCCATTCCTTCAGCACCTATAATTCTGGTTAATATAACTCGATAGCCAAAACCCATTACTCTAGCTGCTAAACCAGCAGCTGTTAAAATAGCTGCTCCTTTAATAAAGCTGGCTTTTTTTGTGTTTTCTGACATTTTTTCCACCCTTTTAGTTCTTTCTGTTTAAGTTTCTGCTCAATATTGATTAATTTAAATATTTTTTAAATCTCTTAACATCTTCAATAATTGTTTATCAATATTTTCAGGATCATCAATTTTAATTATGATCTGTGGTTTTTTTGCAGACTTAATTTTTATTTTTTTTCTATACTTCTGGCTAAATTCTACCAGCTTCTTCCCATCAACTACTTTAGAGTTAATGAATTGGCAGATTATTTTAGCGTCTTTTTCTTTAATCAACTCAATATTTAATTCAGAAGCTATAGATTTCAACCTACCTGCATTAATCAACCGCATTATTTCTACAGGGGGTTCTCCGAATCTATCAATCAATTCATCTATAGTATCTAAAGCATCATCTTCATTTTCAATAGATTTTATTTTTTTGTATATTTCAATCTTCCTAGCTTCATATTTAATATAGTTATCAGGTATATAAGCATCAAGATTAAGATCGATTTCTACTTTCAATTCCTTTTGATCAGATTTACCTTTAAGTTCTTCAATAGTTCCTTCTAATAACTTAGTATATAAAGAAAAACCAATTGCTGCAATATGTCCACTCTGTTCAGGACCTAATAAATTTCCAGCACCTCTAATTTCAAGATCACGCATTGCTATCTTAAAACCAGAACCTAGAGTAGAAAATTCCTTAATTGCTTCTAATCTTTTTTCTGCTACCTCAGGTAAAATCCTATCTCTTTCGTAAAGTAAATAAGCATAAGCGATTCTGTTTGTTCTACCAACTCTACCCCGTAATTGATAAAGTTGTGATAAACCCATTTTATCTGCATGATTAATTATAATTGTATTTACATTCGGTATATCAAGTCCTGTTTCAATTATTGTTGTACAAACTAAAATATCAAATTCATGATGATAAAAATCATACATTATTTTTTCTAAACGATTTTCATTCATTTGCCCATGAGCAACCGCTATTTTTGCTTCAGGCATTAATTTTTGGAGTTTGCCAGCTGTTTGTTCTATATCTTTTACTCTATTATGAACAAAATAGATTTGACCTTCTCTAGCTAATTCTCTTCTAATAGCACTAGAAATTAATTCTTTATTATATTCTTTAATAAAAGTTCGAATAGGATATCTATTTTCAGGTGGAGTTTCGATAAGACTCATATCTCTTACGCCAACCAAGGCCATATGCAAAGTTCTAGGTATTGGGGTAGCTGTTAAAGTTAATACATCTACGTTTCTTTTTAAATTTTTTAGTTTTTCTTTATGAGTAACCCCAAATCGCTGTTCCTCATCAATAATTAACAATCCTAAATCGTCAAAAATAACATCTTTAGATAATAAACGATGAGTTCCAATCAAAACATCTATTTCACCTTTAATTAATCTTTTTAAAGTTTTCCGCTGTTCGGCAGCAGTATTAAATCTACTAAGCATTCCTACTCTTACCGGAAATTCTTCAATTCGTTCAGAAAAAGTATTGTAATGTTGTTGAGCTAAAATAGTAGTTGGAACCAAAACTGCAGTTTGCTTGCTATCTAGTGCGGCTTTGAAAGCAGCTCGAATAGCAACTTCAGTTTTACCATAACCAACATCCCCACACAATAATCGATCCATCGGCTTTTTAGATTCCATATCAGATTTAACAGCTTCAATGGCCTTTTTTTGATCTGGTGTTTCTTCAAAAGGAAATGCATCTTCAAATTCCTGCTGCCAAAGATCATCGTCTGAAAATTGGTATCCACTTAAAGTTTTTCTCTCTGCATATAGTTCTAATAATCCAACAGCCATTTCCTCTACTGATTTTTGTACCTTTTCCTTAACTCTTTTCCAATCGCTACTTCCTAATTTATATAACTTCGGCGACCCTGCATCAGAACCAATATATTTTTGAACAAGATCAATTTTTTCTGTAGGTACATAAAGTTTATCTTCACCTGCATATTTTAAAACAAGATAATCTTTATGTTGACCTTGAATCTCTAAAGTCTTAACTCCTAAGTATTTACCAATACCGTGATTTTCATGAACAACAAAATCTCCGGCTTTTAGATCATTAACATTAGAAATTTCAACTCCATCTTCAAAGTCACCGATTTTTCGTTTCTTTTTCTGTTCATTACCAAAAACTTCTTTATCACTAAATACAGCTAGTTTAATATCATCAAAAACAAAGCCTTCTGCTAAACTATCAGGGAATATAACAATTCTGCTTTCTTCAAAATTATCACCAACAACCAGGTTTTTATCTTCTAAAAACATTTTCAACCTTCTTTTTTTGCTGGCGGAATTTAAAGTAATCGCAATCCGATATTTTTTATTTAATAATTCCATTAACTTTTCACTAAACAGTTCTAGCTGGCCATGAAAAGGCTCAAGAGAAGACGTATTAAAATGAATATCATTTTCAATAACTTTATTATCTTCAAACTCAGAATTAATATCTACAACACGATTTTTGGTGATTTCTTCGATGAACTCAGATTCTGTAATAAAATTATCCAAATATTCCGGAAAAACTATTCCCTGTTCTAGAAGTCTAGTGTGGGTTTCTAAAATTTCTTGATAATAATCATGGGTCAGTTGTTCCATCTTATTAGGTCTTACAGCAAAAATTATACTTTCCTCTAGATAATCGAAAAAATTTGCTGTTTCCTCATAATAAAATGGTAAAAATTGCTCAAATCCCGGAAAACGATGCTGCTGCTCTAAATTTTCTAACATTTTTTTCGCTTTTTCTTTTAAATATGCCGCTTCTTCTTGATGTTTATTTATCTCAAGTTTTGCAGCAGCTTTAGAATATGCTGCTTCTAATTTAGGATAAGCTCTATTAACTACTTGATCATTAATAACTAAATTTGCAAAAGGAGGAATGGTAATCTGATTTACCTGCATTTTTGAACGCTGAGCAGTTAAATCAATTTTACGTATTGAATCAACTTCATCTCCAAACAACTCAATTCTAAATGGCTGTTCATCTAGAAGTGTAAAAACATCAATAATTCCTCCGCGAATACTGTATTGGCCTGGAGCTTCTACCATTTCTTCTCTTTTATAACCAAGAGCAAAAAGCTTCTGTTTAATTTCTGAAATAGCAATTTCCATTCCATTTTCAATATTTATGCTGCTATTTTTATAAATATCTTTAGGCGGTAATTTTTTAAAAACTGCAGCTGGTGTAGTCAAAATTATCTTCTTTTTTTGATCAATTGAAAAGATAAGTTCTGTTAACACCTTAGTTCTTTCACTCATAGTAGTTAAATCAGGCATTAATTGTTCATGAGGTAGTATTTCTTCTTCTGGAAATACTAAAAATTCATTTTTGCCAATTAAACGAATTAAATCTTCCTGCATCTGCTGTAAATAATAATTATCAGGCAAAAAGAATATTATATCTTTATCCGTTTTCTTTAAAAAGTTAACTGCAAAGTAGGAAATCCTACTACCACTTAAACCACTAATTGATTGAGCTGAAGCATTGATATTTTTCGCAATTTTTTTAAATTTTTGATTTTCTAATAATAAATCTTTAAAATTCATCTAAATACTGCTCCTTAAAGCTTAATATAAATATTTCCATTTTTAAAAATAAATAGCTTAATCAAATTATTCAAACTTTAATTCTTAAGAAATGGCAAAATAGCCCCTACACAAAATGTACGGGCCTGTTATCCATTATATTTATTCATCGCTTTCATAATATTTTCTTTTAACATTAATTCAACTGCAGAAGCAGCTTCTTTAACAACTCTTTCTGAAATTTCTTTTTCTTCTTCCCGAAAAGTCGTTAAAACAAAATCGGGAACAGGTATATTTTCTGGTGGTCTATCAATTCCAATCTTTAATCTTTTGAAATTATCTGTACCAAGATTATTTATAATAGACTTAATTCCATTATGGCCCCCACTACCTCCATTTTGTTTGAATCTCATCTTTCCTAATTCAAGATCCAAATCATCATGAATAACCAGCAGGTCTTCTGCCTCCATTTTGAAATAGTCAAGCACTTTATAAATTGGTTGACCACTTTTATTCATATATTTCATTGGCTGAAAAATTATGATCTTTTCCCCACCGAAGAAAAAATCACCAATAAGACCATCAAATTTATAACTGCTGTTAATTTTAAATCGTTCTGACAACTCTGAAATAACCATAAAACCAATATTATGTCTGGTATAAGCATATTTTTCGCCTGGATTACCAAGACCAGCAATTATTTTCAAAATTTAAACCTCCATTAATAAATTGAAGCGCAGCCGCTCAGGCCGCGCTCAATATCTTTACTATAATTATTCCCAAGGTTCTGGTTCGTCTTCCCCTTCGGTTTCTTCGCCTTCTTCTTCGTCCTCTTCGCCTATTACTTCTGGCTCTAAGAATTCTTCTTCTTCCTCTTCCTCGTCTTCTTCGACAAGTTCAGTAGGTGTAACAACTGTTACAATAACTTCATCACTATCTGTTACCAAATCAATAGTTTCAGGAAGCTCAAGATCAGCTACAGATAAAGATTCACCAACTTCTAATTCTGAAATATCAATTGTAATCTCTTCTGGAATTTCAGAAGGTAGTACATCAATATCAATTTCACGTAAAAGCTGCTGTAATACTCCGCCATCATGAACACCAACTGCTTCTCCTTCTAATCTCATTGGCACAGAAACAGTAATCTTCTCATCCATAGAAATAAATTGGAAATCGACGTGAAGTAAGTTCTGTTTAATAACATCTTTCTGATAATCCTTAATAATTACAGTTGATTCTTCTCCATCTTCTCCGACAAAAGTCAGATCAAAGATAGCATTAGATTGGAGAAGTTTTTCAATATCCAGTGGATCTACCTTAATAGACCTTGGTTCATTTCCTCTTCCATAAACAACACCAGGGATAAGTCCGCTTCTTCTTATTCTGCGGGCTGCACCCTTTCCAGTTTCAGTCCTTAGTTCAGCTTCAATAGAATGTCTCTCCATGACTATCCTCTCCTTGCATAAATTAAATTTTAAGCCAGATCAACTCATAATACTGGCAGGTCTGCGATAAATAAGACATAACAAATTTTATTATAACATCAAAGCCCATTTTGGGCAAGTGTTTTAGAAAAATTAATTAAAATAATACACTAACAGATAAATCTTTGAAAATTCTATCAATGGCTTCTCCTACAAGAGGCGCAACAGAAAGTACTTCCAGATTATCAAGATCATGTTCTTTTTGAGCAATAGTATTAGTAACAATTATTTTGCTAATCGGTGCTTTTTTTAGACGTTCTATTGCAGGACCTGAAAATAAAGCATGAGTTCCACATGCATAAACATCTTTCGCTCCTTTTTCTTTAAGTACTTTAGCAGCGGCAGTAATTGTTCCTGCAGTATCAATTATATCATCTAACAATATAACATTTTTACCATCTACTTCTCCAATAACATTCATAACCTCTGCAACATTAGGCTTAGGTCTTCTTTTATCAATAATAGCCATTGGAATATCAAGACTTTCAGCAAAAGAACGTACTCTTTTTACAGAACCAACATCGGGAGCTACAGCAATCAAGTTAGATTGATCAATATTTTTAAAATAATCAACCATTATTGGTGCAGCATATAAATGATCAACAGGGATATCAAAAAACCCTTGTATCTGTGGTGCATGAAAATCAATTGATAAAACTCGACGCGCACCTGCTTCAGTAAGCAAGTTAGCAACTAACTTTGATGTTATAGGGTCTCTCGGACTTGCTTTCCGATCCTGACGGGCATAACCATAATAAGGAATTACTGCTGTAATTCTACGGGCTGATGCTCTTCTTAGTGCATCAATAATTATCAAAAGCTCCATTAAATTTTCATTAACAGGAGGTGAGGTTGGCTGTACCACAAAAACATCTGCCCCTCTAACAGTTTCATGTGTTCTAACCCCAATCTCCCCATCTTTAAATCTTGTTACATCAGCATTTATTAACTCTGTCCCCAGATAATCACATAAATCCTGTGCTAATTGAGGATGTGAGTTACCAGCAAATATTTTTAACTGTTCACTATAACTGGACATTTTTTGACCCCCTGGCTTATTTAATCTCATGGTTTAAGCATCCTTGCTTTTTGATTTATAAATTCGTGCGGGAACTCCCATTACAGTATCACCAGATTTTACATCTTTAGTTACAACCGAGCCAGCAGCTGTTTTAGCCCCATCTCCAATTTTTAAAGGCGCAATCAAAATCGAGTCACTTCCTATAAAAACATCTTTACCAATTGTAGTTCTAGATTTTTTTTCTCCATCATAGTTAGCAAAAATCGTTCCAGCCCCAATATTAGTTCGCTCTCCTATTTCAGCATCACCAGCATAACAAAGATGAGGTACTTTTGCTCCCGTTTTTACAGTAGTCTTTTTGAGTTCTACAAAATCTCCAATTTTACAGCTGTTTTCTACAGTTGAACCAGGCCGTAGATAGGCAAATGGCCCAATATTGGTATTTGACCCAACTGAGCTATCACGTATGATAGTATTTGAAAGAATTTCTACATTTTTTCCTATAACTGCATTTTCCAATTTGCAATTCGGATTAACAACTGTATTTTTAGATATTTTAGTTTTCCCTTCTAAATAATTGAAAGGATAAATTGTAACATCCTGCTCTATTTCTACTTCCTCATCTATAAAAGTGGTAGCTGGATCTATAATAGTAACCCCATTATTTAAATGCCGCTCAATAATTCTATTCCTTATTATTTTTTCAGCTTCTGCTTGCTGTTTCCTCGTATTTATACCTATTATTTCATTTGAATCTTCAACAAGATATGTACTTATTTTTTTATTTTTTTCAACAGCAAATTCAATAATGTCAGTTAAGTAATATTCTCCTTGAGAATTATTATTATCCATATTATTCAAGAAATCTTTTAATAGCTCACTATCAATGCAGTTCACTCCGCTATTGATTTCTTTGATTTTCTTAATCTCTGAATCTGCATCTTTTTCTTCTATAATCGCCGTTAAATCCCCTTGATTATTCTTCACAATTCTACCGTAACCTTCAGGATCATCAAAAAGGGCTGTCATTACTGTTAAATCAGAATCAGTTTTATTATGCTCTTGCACAAATTGGGCAATGCTTTCTTTTTTTAAAAGAGGGGTATCTCCGTAAAGAATTAAAACAGCACCATCATGTTTTTCGATATAATTTGCTGCTTGCTGTACAGCATGACCTGTACCCAGCTGTTCAGATTGAATTACATAATTCAAATCCCAATTATCTAAATCTTCTAATTCAGTCTGAACCTCCTCTTTCTGATGTCCAATTACATTAACAATTTTACTATTTAAACCATCTAAAGTATTCAAAACATGCTTTATTATTGCTTTACCTGCAACGGGATGTAAAACTTTTATTTTATCTGACTTCATTCTAGTTCCTTTACCAGCAGCCAGAATAATACTCAGTAGATCTGACATCTATAATATCCTCCTTAAAATTAGGAATAAAATTTGATATTATTAATAATTTATTAAAAGACATAAAAAATCCAATTTGACTCTTTAATCGCTTGAAGTATAACAGAGAAAATAAATTTTGTCAAGATTTGAATTCTTTTAATATAGAGATAACACTACTGCAGTAGTGTTATCTCTTAAAATTATTTGATCTATTTTGTAAATTAAGCACTTTCGAGTAAACCATTAAACTTTTCCAAAACTTCGTTTTCCATTAGATCTCTTAACTTAGCAGAAATTGGGAAACAGATATCTTGATAGTTCCCATTTCTTTTTCTTCTTGAAGGCATTGAAAGAAAAGTTCCATTTTTGCCTTCAATTACCCGCATTTCACGAATAACAAAAGCGTCATCAAAAGTCACCGTCGCATAAGCCCTGACCAAACTTCCATTAATATCGACTGGGAAAACTCTGACATCTGTAATTTTCATAAATGCACCACCTTTGGAATTTTTTGTTAATACCAGTATAATTCCAAATTTTGTAATTGTCAAGTGGTTTGTGTAACATTTTTGATGAACTTCCAAAGCTCATCTTCATCTGGTAAGGAAAATTCTTCCTTTTCTCCGTTTTTCTCAATATAGCTTCCATTTTCAATTAATCTTCCAACTTTAATCAATTCAATATTATTTTTAGAAAATACTGATTCTAAATCAATGTCTGGAGCTACAGCCATTAACATTGAGCCAGAAGAAATCAAACCTGCAGGATCAATATTTAATTTGTTACAAATATCTTTTACCTCAGCTTTTATTTTAAAGTTATCTGCTTCAATGACGTATCCAAGCCCAGAAGCTGCTGCCATTTCTTCGATTGCCCCATAAACTCCACCTTCAGTCACATCATGCATTGCCTTAACACCATTTTTCCTTGCTATTCTACTTTCGGGAATTACACTTAAAAGATCTAAATAGCCAGATGCTTTATCTATAGACTCTTGACTAACTCCTTTATCAATTAAATAATCTTGATAATCGTTAGCTAAAATATAGCTACCTTCTATACCGATACCTTTAGAGATGTATAAATCATCTCCAATCTCAGCTGCAGAACTAGAGGTTAGTTCCTCTTTTTTAGCTTTGCCAAGTGCTGTAACAGTAATCATTGGTTTTTGAATCAGATCAGTAATTTCTGTATGACCTCCTAAAACCTCAATCTCCATTGATTTTGCAGTCTCTACTATTTCATCCATCAGCAATTCTGCGTGTTCCTCACCTAAACTTGGAGGTAATAATAACACTACTTGAATTCCAAAAGGTTCAGCTCCAGCTGCAGCTATATCATTACAAGAAACATTAACTGCAATAAAACCAGCATTTTTTTCTGCTCCAGTTATAGGATCAGAGGAGACAACTAACAAATAATCACCTAAGTCAACTACCGCGCTGTCTTCTCCTACACCTGCTGGTACTATAACATCTGATCTGAAATGTTCAATTTTATCTAATATCACTTTCTTTAAATTATCGCCTGCTAGCTTACCAATCTCCAATAATATCACTTCCTAAAATAGTTATCTAGATGATGGGACAATGGAATTGCTAAAACTCCACCAATTAACATTTGAGCAAAATCAATTCCTATTTCTGGTAGTACAACAGCCCAACTCAACAAAAATCCTTTTGCTAATGCATAACCGAAAATCATAACATTCCCACCAACAATTATTGCAAATATTTTTCTGTCAAATTTTTTATCTTTATCTTGACTGGATATTTTACCAACCAACATACCTTCTAAACCTTTAATTACAAAAGTAAAAGGAGCCCAAATTGAGTAGCCTAGAATTATATCCATTAATGCTGAACCAACTCCACCTGCAATTCCACCAGCCTTAGCACCAAAAGTTAAGGCAATAGTATAAATTGCTACCTCACCCAAATTAAAATAGGAACTACTTGGACCAGGAATATGAAGATAAGTTGCCACAGCAGTAAATGCAATAAAGAGAGCCAAAAAAGATAATGATCTGGTATCAAGCTTACTCAATTTAATCTTTTTTAAATGTTCTTGAATATTTTCTCTACCGTCCATTATATGTATCCTCCCAATAAACCTTAATATGTACTTAAATACTGATCAATTTCCCAACTGTGTACTTGCTTTTTATAGACTGACCATTCAATTTTTTTTGCTTTAACAAGATGGTTAAAAATATGTTCTCCCAAAATATCTCTCATAAACTCACTCTTTTGAAAACATTTAAGAGCTTCTTCCATTGTTGCCGGAAGACTAGTAATTCCTCTGGATTTTCTTTCTTGATAACCCATTTCGTAAATATTATCTGTTGTTTGTTCTCCAGGATCAATTTTATTTTTAATTCCATCCAAACCTGCTCTAAGCATTACAGCAGTTGCAAGATATGGGTTAGCTGCTGGATCAGGGTTTCTTAATTCTAAACGAGTTCCATTACCTCTTGCAGAAGGCACACGTACTAGAGCACTTCTGTTTTGAGTAGACCATGAGATGTAAACAGGGGCTTCATAACCAGGTACTAACCGTTTATATGAATTAATTGTAGGATTCAAAATTGCTGTAGTTTCTTTAGCATGCTTTAATAATCCACCTATATAATAATATGCAATTTCACTTAAACCATGTTCATCTTCAGGATCATAAAAAGCATTTTGACCATCTTTATATAATGACTGATGAACATGCATTCCAGAACCACTTTCTCCATAAATAGGCTTCGGCATGAATGTGGCATGTAAATTATGCTGCATAGCTATAATTTTAGTAACAAATTTAAAAGTTGCAATGTTATCTGCTGTTCTTAACACTGGAGTATATTTGAAATCTATTTCATGTTGGCCTGGAGCTACTTCATGATGTGCTGCCTCTACTTCAAAACCCATCTTTTTAAGAGCTAATACAGTATCACGACGAGCTTCACCACCTAAATCAACAGGTGAAAGGTCAAAATAACCACCCTTATCATGAGTATTAGTTGTTGGATTCCCCTCTTTATCTTTTTCAAATAAGAAAAATTCTGGCTCAGGTCCAGCAAACATTTGATATCCCATTTCTTCAGCTTCAGCCATCGCCCTTTTTAATGTTCCTCTTGGGCAGCCAACAAAAGGTTCACCATTTGGTAAATAAATATCGCACATCATTCTAGCTGTACAACCACCACTGGTTTCCCATGGGAAAATTGCAAACGTGTTATAATCAGGTTTTAAATACATATCGGATTCATGGATACGAGTATACCCTTCAATAGATGAACCATCAAACATTATCTTGCCATCAAGTGCCTCTGGTAGCTGCTCAATTGTAATTGCAACATTTTTTATAATCCCTAAAATATCAACAAACTGAAGTCTGATAAATTCCACATTTTTTTCTTCAGCAATTTGTAAAATTTTCTCTCTACTAAATTTTTTCATTCATTCTTCCTCCTCTTTAAATCCTTTTTTATTACTCCGGGAAAGTTTTTTTATTAACTCAGAACGATTTGAAACAGGAAAAAGAGAATCGAGCTCAACATCTGAATAGTAATCATCTTGATCATCATAATCTAATTCAATTGTGGTTTCTTCCTCAAATTCAGGCACTTTCAACTTTGACTTTACTGTTTCTATGCTGTTACCCTCAGCTAGAAGAATTTTTATTTTTAGTAATCTCTTTATATCATTTTCAGAAAAAAGACGCTGATTACCCTTACTCCGGGCAGGAAAAATCAAGCTTTGTTGATCATAATAACGGATTTGTCTGGAACTTAATCCGGTTTTTTCTTTTGCCTCTTTCATTGTAATATTTTTTCCTATTTTCATCCTAATCACTTCTCCCAAAGTCTTAATAATTATTGCTGAAATTATAACACGAAATATATCCCATGTCAATCACATGTCAGCTTTTTATTTTGCAGTAATCTTATTAATATTTATCAATTGTTTTTACTACAGTTACAAAATCATTTTTGCGCGGCCACTTTGCAGCAACTTTTTCAGCTTGTTTGCGACTACTATATAGAGAAAACACTGTTGGCCCACTCCCAGAAATCATAGTAAATTGAGCCTTGGTATTTTTAAAAATATCTTTAACTTCTCTAATTTCAGAGCAAATTTTTTCGGCAGCTTCTTTTAAATCGTTTTTATAATCCAGATTCCAATTTATTTTTTCTTCATTTTTTAAATTATCCAATACTGCATTAAAATTTGAACTATTTTTATTATTTAATTGATCATATAACTTATATACTTTTGGGGTAGAAATCTTAAATGATGGTGTTACAATAACTAAATGTTTTTCCCCAATAAAAGGTAATGATTCTAATATTTCTCCTTTACCGGAAGCATACGCTGTTCCTCCTTCAAGACAAAAAGGAACATCAGAGCCGATAGTTACTAATCTTTTTCTCATAGTTTCATAATCGGTTTCTGTTTCAAAGAGTTGATGAAGACCTTTCATTACTGCTGCTGCATCTGTACTTCCCCCTGCCATTCCAGCAGCAATAGGAATATTTTTTTCTATATAAATTTCTACACCCTGCTTTACTTCTTTATGCTCTTCAAAAAATATTTCAGCTGCTTGATAAGCAAGGTTTTCTTCATCAGTTGGAAGCTCCACATGTGATGTTTTTACTACAATACCACCACTTTTTTTCTTCAGTTTTATCCTATCAGCTAGACTTATACTCTGCATAATCATCTGCAGTTCATGAAATCCATCTTCTCTTAATCCTTTGATATGTAAAGCAAGATTTATTTTTGCAGGTGCTTTTAAATATAATTCTCTCATGTTAATCCCCCCAGTTTTATTAATAAATTAGTAGATAAAGTTTGAAAAAAATAAAAATTATGATATGATTATTTAATGTAAATTGACTAATGGTCAATTATTTATAAATAAATATATAAAGGAGTTTTGAAAATGGAAACTAATAAAATGATTAAAGCAGCTTTAATGGCAGCTCTGACTGCAGTTGGTGCTTTTATTATGATACCAATCGGTCCTGTACCTATAACTCTGCAGTCATTCTTTGTTCTACTTTCGGGACGTTTGCTTGGTAAAAAATATGGTGTGCTTGCTCAAATTACATATCTTTTGCTAGGTGCTTTTGGCTTACCTATTTTTTCCGGTGGGCGTGGAGGCCTGGGTGTAATTGCCGGACCAACAGGTGGATTTCTAATAAGCTTTGCTCTAGCCGCCTGGATTGCAGCTAACTGCAGTGGGAATAAGAAAAAAGATTTCTTTATTTTAGTTGCTGCAGTTTTAAGTAATTATATGATTGGAAGCCTTTATTTTGCTTTTGTTACCGGAACAGGAATAATTGCTTCCTTTAACTTGACTATAATTCCTTTTATACCAGGAGATATATTAAAAATATTTATGGTATTATTATTAGCACCAATAATTAAAAAAAGACTTAAAATTAATTAAAAGAAATCCCACCTTAAATATTTAAGGTGGTTTTCTTTTTTTTAAGTATATTATCTAAATGGTAGATTATTAAAATTAAATATCCTCATTCTCATCTGGGGAATAAAATAAAATGGCTGTTGATTAACCAGCAAATAAATTAAATAGATAGATAATACAGCAACTATTGCAGGAACAATAAACCAAAATTTAGTTTTTTGTAACAAAGTATGAAAACCAAAAATAATTAATAACAAGGGCCAATAACTTCTTAGAAAGAAAAAAATATTAAAATTATATTTACCTAAAGTATCACCTAAAAATATTATCCCTGTAAAAATTAAAATTATTGCAATTAGACTGCGATCTCGATTATCTGTCATTAGTATCACCTTTAAGCATTAAAGCCCCAGCAGCAATCAAAATTAATGGCCAATACCTTTCCCAGTATAAATCTGGAACCCAAATATCAATTAAAAAAATAGACCCAACTAAAATCATGATCACAGCAAATAATTTGCGGCGATTATTATTGCTATTATCGTTATTTTGATCATGGTACCGCTGATAATATTCTTTTTCACTTTCAGTTCTATTTTCTTGATTAGAGTTTTCACTTCTCTCTTGATCAGTATCTGCACCATAGCTCTGCTGTTGATTTTCACTTTCCTGTTTCTCTTGATCTTCTATATAATAATCATCAGGCATTCTATATTCATTTTTAACTGGTTCCTCTGACATTACAATCCAGGCAATAATATAGGCAATTAAACCAATACCCTGAAATAAAAATATAAATAAAACTGCCAGTCTAACTAAAGAAGAATCCACATTGAAATAGTCTGCCAAACCTCCACAAACACCTGCAATCATCCTATCATTTTTGGAACGATATAATTTTTTGCTCATGACTTACCATCCTTCCGTAATATAGATTAAATAATTTATATGTTTTTTTAGTAAAATATTTTTTAATATTATCTTTTTCATGTTTATAGTATCGCAGATTTAATGACTGTTGTCAAAGAAAAAAGCCGAGACATAGCCCGACTTTTAGCAACCTTTATTAAATTATTCTTTTAATAATTAATTTCAATATATTTTTATCCAGCTAATTCAGATGAAAATTGTTCATTATATAATTGGGCATATTCTCCACCATTTTTAATTAATTCATTATGTTTACCGCGCTCAACTATGCCTGATTCGGTTAAAACAATAATCTGATCAGCATTAATCACAGTGGATAAACGGTGAGCAACTACTAAAGTTGTTCTACCTTTAGCCAATTCCTCAAGTGATTCCTGAATTATTTTTTCACTTCTATTATCAAGTGAAGAAGTTGCTTCATCCAGAATTAAGATTGGCGGATTCTTCAAAAATGAGCGCGCAATGGAAACCCGCTGCTTCTGACCTCCAGATAATTTAACTCCTCTTTCCCCAATATCAGTATCATAGCCCTCACTTAAATTTAAAATAAACTCATGGGCATTAGCCTTTCTGGCTGCTTCTTCAATTTCTCCAGTCGAAGCATTTGCTGTACCATAGGCAATATTTTCTCTAACTGTACCATTAAAGAGAAAAACATCTTGCTGCACTATACCAATATTACGGCGCAGAGATTCTAAAGTCACATCCTTAATATCTATATTATCAATAGACAAACTACCACTGTCAATCTCATAAAACCTGGGCAGAAGTTTAGTTAGAGTTGATTTGCCAGCACCAGAAGGGCCAACGAAGGCTACTGTTTTACCAGGCTTAACTTCTATATCAACATTTGTTAATACTTTTTCATAATTATCATAACTAAAACTTACATCCTCATATTTAATTAAACCTTCCACATCTTTTAACTCCTCAGCATCAGGAAGATCGATTATCTCAGGATCAACCTCTAATAACTCTTTAAAACGACTGAATCCTGACATCCCCCGCTGCAGCTGTTCATTAAAGTTAACAAGCCTTCGAATAGGGTTCATAAACATATCTACATAGAATAGGAAAGCTACCATCTGTCCAACTGAAAGTGATCCATTATAAATAAAGTAGCCTCCTGCTGCTAGGGTACTCAAACGAATAAGATTAATAAAAAGATTCATCCCTGAATGAAACTGAGCCATGTTTTTCATTGCCCATTCACGGGATCGGCGGTAGTTGTGGTTGCCCTCGCAAAATTTTTCATTCTCATAATCTTCATTGGTAAAAGATTTTACTACTCGAATTCCACTTAAACTGTCTTCGACTATTGTATTTACTTCTGCCATTTTTTCTCGTATTACCTTAAAGGCATGATACATCTTCTCTCCCAGCTTTTTCGAGAAAAAGAACATTATTGGAATTAGGGCAAAGGTAACAAGGGCCAGCTGCCAGTGCATATTAATTAAAATAACCAGTGACCCCACCAGAAGCATTGAAGAAATAAGTAGATCTTCCGGACCGTGATGAGCAAGCTCAGAAATATTATTTAAATCATTTACTACCCGTGACATTAAATAACCTACCTTATTATTATCAAAAAATTTAAAAGATAACTTCTGCAGATGGGTAAATAAATCTGATCGCATATCAGTTTCCATCCTGATCCCAACTACATGCCCCCAGTAATGGACTATATATTGAAAAACAAAACGCAGTCCATAAATAATCAATAAAATCACTGAAATCCGGATCATCATATTTAAATTTCTACCCGGAAAATGTTCGTCTATCAGCTGCTGAATAAACATTGGATAAATCAAATCCAGACCTGACATCAAAACAGCACTACTCAAAGTGGCTGCAAATAATTTCCAGTGGTTTTTATAGTAGCTTAAAAACTTCTTTAACATAATTTATAGTTATCCCCCTTTTTATTTACTAATTAGAAATTTTATCATAGCCCCAAAAATATTGCAATCAAATGTTATTTAAGAATAAAAAAAAGATACACCCCCATTTAAGAGTGTACCTTATTATTGAATTCGAAACTTGATTTTAATTAAAATTAAAGATTATTTAATTATTATAGCTCAGTCCATTCGCCTGTCTTCATATAAACAGTACGCTCACAAATGTTGGTTGAGTGATCTCCAATTCTCTCCAAAAAGCGACTGATAAACATAAGTGAAGTCCCCTGTTCAATCGTTTTAGAGTCATTCTCCATAACATTTAATAGTTCAGATTTAATTTGCTTATCCAACTGATTAACTTTTTCATCTCCAGCTGCAACTTCCTTTGCTTTCTCAATATCCATATCAACAAAAGCTTCTAGGCTTGCTCTAAGCTGCTGTACAACTATATCTCTCATACCTGGAAGATCCTGCATTTCCTTAATTAGCGTCTGATCTCCAATATCTAATACTTTATGAGCGATATTGGCTGCATTATCACCTATTCTCTCTAAATCAGTTACCAGCTTGGAAATAACTATAATTTTACGTAAATCAATTGCTACCGGCTGTTGGAGAGCAATTAAACGGGTACATTTTTCTTCTATTTCGAGTTCATAATCATCTATTATATCATCATTTTCTATAACTTTAGAAGCCAGCTCAAGATCCTTATTTATTAAAGCCTCAATGCTCTGACTAATACTTTCTCCAACCACACTTCCCATTTTCAACATTTCATTTTCAAGATCATTCAATTCTGTATGAAAACTTTTGCGAGAATCATTCATTTAAATTATTCCTCCTTAAAGCTGTTAATTATAAATTACTGCAACAGCTTTTATCCTAATAAATTTTTGGGGGGTTAACTTTTAACCAAAACGTCCTGTTATATAATCTTCAGTTCTTTGATCAGATGGATTTTCAAATATCTTGTCTGTTTTATCATATTCTACAAGCTCACCCATTAAGAAAAATCCAGTCATATCAGAAACACGAGCAGCCTGCTGCATGCTGTGAGTTACAATTACAATACTGTAGTTATTTTTTAATTCCTCTATTAAATCCTCAATCTTAGCTGTAGCCACCGGATCTAAAGCCGATGCAGGTTCATCCATTAAAAGCACCTCTGGTTTTACAGCCAGAGCCCTCGCAATACATAAACGCTGCTGCTGCCCACCAGAAAGACTAAGAGCAGATTTATCAAGCCGGTCTTTTACCTCATCATATAAAGCTGCACCTTTTAGACTTTCAACAACAATTTCTTCTAATTTAGCTTTATCTGTTATTCCATGTATTTTAGGACCATAGGCCACATTTTCAAATATTGATTTTGGAAAAGGATTAGGCTGCTGAAAAACCATCCCTATTCTTTTGCGGAGATTTACTACATCTACGTTCTCCTGATAAATACTTTCTCCATCAAATAAAATGTCCCCTTCAAGTCTTGCTCCTTCTATTAAATCATTCATTCTATTGATTGTCCTTAAAAAAGTCGACTTACCACAACCGGATGGTCCAATTAAGGCAGTAACCTTATTTTTTTCTACATCCATTGTTATATTTTCTAAAGCTTGAAAATCATCATAGAAAAAATCTATATCTTTAATTTCTAATACTTTTTGCTTTGACATTGATTATCCTCCCTTTACTTACGGCTGTATTTATAGCGAATAAATGTTGCCAGTCCATTTAAGATAAATAATAAAATTAATAATAATAAACTACCACTTGCAGCTACCAGTTCATATTCTACTTTGGGCAGGGAAGTCCAATTAAAGATCTGAATCGGCATTACCGTAAAACTATCCATAATTCCCTGAGGAGTAAACATAACAAAGGTTAAGGCTCCCATCATAATTAAGGGTGCAGTCTCTCCAATTGCCCTGGATACTGCTAAAATTAAACCTGTGATAATTGAAGGTAGAGCTGAAGGTAATACCACCTTATAAACTGTATGCCAGTGATTTGCTCCTAAAGCATAAGATGCATTCCTCAGTGAATCCGGAACACCTTTTAGAGCTTCTTGAGCAGAAACAATTACTACTGGCAGCACCAGCAAACTCAAGGTTAAAGCACCTGCCAGCACACTCCGTCCCATATTTAAATATCTAACAAATACTCCAAGACCCAGCATCCCATAGATTATTGAAGGAATTCCTGCCAGATTGGCAATATTAAGTTTGATTAAATCTGTCAACTTGTTTTTCGGTGCATATTCTTCTAAATAAATTGCTGTTGCTGTTCCCACAAAAAAAGTGATTGGAATCATCAGTCCAATTACATAAATAGTTCCATAAAGTCCGGCCTTAATTCCTGCTTTTTCGGGAAAACGCGAATCAAAACGGGTGAAAAATTCCCAGTCCAGCATGATTGTACCTTTTGAAACAATATCATAGATTAATGCTGCCAGCACTATTAAACCTAAAGAAATAAAGACTAAAAATACATACTTAAATATTTTATCGGTCCGCATTCTTTTCTTCTTTAAATCAGCCATTATTGATATACCTCCCTATATTTCTTTAAGATCAGATGACTTATTATATTTAAGCTTAGGGTCATCAAAAATAACAATAGGCCAACTGCAAAGATTGTATAATACTGTAAGGAACCAACAGGTGTATCCCCAAGGCTGATCTGAACTATAAAACCGGTCATAGTCTGAATCGGTTTTAAGAAACTAGATGTAAGCTGTGGTCTCATACCTGCTGCTACTGCGACAATCATGGTCTCACCAATTGCTCTCGAAATTGCTAAGATAAATGAAGATAAAATTCCAGATAAGGCTGAAGGAACCATCACCTTTGAAGCAACCTCAAAGCGAGTTGAACCCATAGCATAAGCGCCCTGTCTGATACTTTCAGGAACAGCATTTAAGGCATCTTCACTTAAGGAAATTACCATCGGCAAAATCATAATTCCCACTGCTATACTTGCACTCAAAGCATTAAAAGTCTGTATATTGGGGAAAATAGGTTTTAAAACATTTGGGGTGATAAAAGTTAAAGCAAAATAACCATAAACTACTGTGGGTACTCCTGCTAAAATTTCCATAATCGGCTTAATAATCTTACTAAATCTGGTTGAAGCATATTCTGTTAAATAAATTGCACTTCCTAGACCAACCGGAATTGCAATTACAGCAGCTCCTAAAGTGATCATCATTGTACCTGCCACCAGCGGTAAAACTCCATAAGATAAATCAGGCTCAATTAAAGGATTCCACTTAATTCCTGTTAAGAAATCTAGTACAGGCACCTGTTCGAAAAAATGAAAAGAATCTGTAAACAGAATTAGTATAATACCAACTGTTGTAATCACTGAAACTAATGTGGTCAAAAGTAAAATATAATTGACCAGACCATTCTTATTTTTTTTAGAATTCATATATCGTATTTTAGGATCAAAAAATAAAGAGGTCCAGCTTTTTTTGTTTTTGTTTTTCAAGTCTGACATTTAAAAACCACCTTTCTTCAAAATTTATGAAATTTAAACTGCCTAAAAAGGGGCAATTCACGCCCCTTTTGACAGTTATTTAAGATTTTTATTTTATAAATTATTTTCTTTTAGTTTGCTAATTCTTCAACTTTAGCTAATACTTCATCATAAGATGGAAGTGGTGCATATCCAACCTGTGGTACAATTTCCTGAGCATTTTCAAAATAGAACTTCAAGAAAGCTTCAACCTCGGGACGCTGCACAGCTGAATTTTTAGCGTAAACAAATAATGGTCTGGCAAGAGGTGTATATTCTTGAGCAGCAATTGTTTCTGGAGAAGGTAGCACACCATTTACTGCTACTGCTTTTAAAGAATCACTGTTTTCTGCATAATAAGCATAACCGAAATATCCAAGTGCATATTTGTTACCAGAAATTCCTCTAACTAATACATTATCATCTTCACTGGCTGTAAAATCGGAACGGCTGGCTCCACTTTTACCATTAATCTCTTCAGTAAAATAATCAAAAGTACCAGAATCTGCACCAGGACCATAAAGATCAATTTCTTCATCTGGCCATTCTGCTCTAACATCACTCCAGGTTTCAACACTGGAATTTGGTTCCCAGATCATTTTTAGTTCTTCAACAGTCAGATCATTTGCCCAGTCATTTTCTGGATTAACAGCAACTGTAATTCCATCATAACCAACAATAAACTGAGTAAATTCGATTCCATTTTCAGCTGCAATTTCTGCTTCAGACTCTTTAATCTCACGAGAAGCATTACTTAAATCTGTCTCACCTATATTAAATTTAGCAAAACCTCCACCTGAACCAGAAACACCAACTGTAACTCTTACTCTAGGATTTACATAAGAAAATTCTTCTGCCATTGCCTGAGTTACTGGATAAACCGTACTGGAACCATCAATCTTGACTGTACCTTCAAGCTCCTCTGCAGCAACACCTGCTGGAAGTACTGCCATAACTAAAAGTGCAAGAACAAAAAATAATGTTGTAACTTTTCTCATTAATATTTTCCCCCTTAAGGAATTTTGATTTTTTATTTAACTTGACTCTGATTAAAATAATAACAGGCTAATGTTACAGCAGTATGTCACTTATGTTAATAAAATGTTAACAAAAGAAAAAACCGCCCAGAAGGCGGTTTTAATCATTAATAAATTATTTAAAATTTATTTATATTAGATTCTTTAAGATCAAGCTCAATTAAGATTATGAGATTTATATCAATCTTTAACTTTTAATATTATTTAGGATTATTTTCAGAAGCTTTTGGAGATAATTTTTGATTAATCCTTTTATGGACTTTAGACATTAATTTATTAAACTTTTGCTGTTTTTGCATAAATGATTTTATTTTTTCATTCTGCCACATAGTCTTTTGCAGAGATGCCATCTTTTTCTTTAATTTTTCACTTTCTTTATTTTTATCAATTTTCTTCTGTAAATCCTCGATTTGATCAACTAATTCTGACGCATCCTGATCAGAATCTATTTTCTCTTCTGCATTTACCATAGCTACAAATTCATCTGATTCTACAATTGCATCGGCTAATTTTTCTGCTTTTGTCATTACTTTTGACATTAATAAAAACCCCCAGTTTATTATAAAAATTCTTAAAATTTTCATCTAAACTTATATTCTATCATTAGTATACTAAAAAAATCTATTTAAATCAAAAAATATAAAAAATAAGTGATTTATATTAAAGCTATAATTATGTAAATCTTAATTCTTTAAAAATTTATCATCTCTAATTTAAAATATTAACGATCATAAATATTGCAGCAGCAGTATTTATCAAAGCAAATACTGACTTCAAATTTTTGCTCTCTATATTGATTGCAGTTCTACTGCCAACTATTCCACCAATTACTGCAATCAAAGCCAGAGGAATAGATAATCCTAAATTAATATCTCCATGAAAACTATGCCCAAGAAAACCGGTTAAAGCTGTTACGGCAACCATGGCAGAAGAGGTACCGACTGCAACTGTAATTGGTACTCCACATGCTAAAACCATTAAGGGGACTTTAAATGATCCGCCTGAGATTCCAATCGCTCCAGCAAAAAAACCGGTTATAGCCGCAATTGGAATTGCAAACCAGAGGTTAACTATATAATGATAGCCATTAAATTCTCTTTTCCAGTAACCAAATTTATTTTCTGAGCTTATTTTTCTCTCTTTAACTGGTAAAAACATAAAGAAAGAAACAACAATCAATACTCCTGCAAAAATTAATTTAAGAATATGATCATCAAAGCCACCTGCCAGATAACCACCTACAAAAGCCATAACATCAGTAGCTGGATCAATTATTAACGCCAGTTTCCAATCAATCCTTTTGCTTTTATTAAAAACCAGCATCGACACTCCAGCTGTTGTCATCATAATTAATTGAGAAGTTGTCGCTGCATCTGTCATTGCAACCCCAGCCGAAATCATGGCCAGCAAATAAAAGTTACCTCCACCTTTACCGACCATGGCCATAAAGGTAGCTAAGATAAAAATATTATCCATTTAAACATCTCCCCTGATTATTTAATTTCATCTAAATATTATCAACATTATGAACATATGTCAATAAGATTTGGTTTTTGATTAGATATAATTTGAAATGTTTAAATGGAGTTTTAAATACTTTTCTATCTATTATTCTTTTTTACAGGGACAAGCAATACGGGTATTGGTGATTTTTCAGCAACCTTTACTGCTGTACTGCCAATTAATAGTTCTTTAAGATTGCCTTTACCTTTTGTAGAAATAACAATTAAATCTGAATCTTTTTCTTCAGCAATTTCAATAATATTTTGAGCAGGATCACCGTGACGAACTTCTATATCATAGCTACTGCTTATATTATCAGTTCTTAATTTGTTCTGAATATCTTTTAATTTTTTTTCCGTTATCTCTTTTTTCTCATTCAATTCCTGCAGATCATCACTACTTTCTATTATAGAAGTGAGTATTATCTTTTCTGATGGTTTACTCATTCTTTTAATCATTTCTAGTACCTGATCAGTAGAACCAGAAAAATCTAAAGGTAATAATATTTTTTGAATACTATCTACGGCTATTTTTTTATTATTGTTTTCATCTCTAAATTTTTCAATGAAAACTGGCACTTTACTTTTTCTAATTATATTTCGAGTATTACTACCAAGAAGAATTTCTTTTATAACCCCACCACCATGAGAAGCCAATAATATTAACTGACAATTTTCTTTTTCAGCAGTTTTAATAATTTCTTTATAAGGTTTTCCTTCTTTTACAGTTGTTGCAGCCTTCATACCTATCTCTTCTGCTTTTTTTCTGCTATTTTCTAATAATTTTTTATCAGCTTTTTTAGCATATTCAACCGCTTCTAGACTACCAAAATCATTTTCTAAAACCTGTAAAATTAAAACATTTTTAATCCCAAAATCTTTTAATTTCACTAAAGAATCAACTAATTTTTCTGCATTTTTAGAAAAGTCTGTAGCTAGTAATACTTTGCCATCTTTAAACATAATAGCTCCCCCTTAATAATAAGCCTTCTATTTAAACAGTAATATAAAAGAAAAAAAGGATACCTATTTATATTCAATTAGGTATCCCAAATAGTAGTTCTAATATTTTTTATAATAATTTAAATTAAGAAATTAATTTTTTTATTTCTTCTACACTTGCAACTTTACCTTTTATTTTAACCTCTCCATCAATTCCAATAGCAGGTGTACTCATAATTCCAGCCATTGCAATTTCTTTCATATCTTCTACTTTAACTATTTCAGCTTCAACACCTGTTTCCTCAATTGCTTTTTTAGCATTATCAGCTAAATTGACACAATTTTTACATCCTGGTCCATAAATAGTGATTTTCATAATTAACACTCCTCTTATTTTTTTATTTATTTTAATGATAATTTAATTATCATTAATTACAATTTTAAACAAAACTCATAACAAAATTAAACATATAACCAACACCAATAATTGAAATTCCAACAACTGTTATAAAAACTGTTATTAACTTTGGTTTTATAACTTTACGTAAAATAATCATTGCCGGTAAAGATAAAGCAGTTGTTGCCATCATAAAGCTTAAAGCAGTTCCTAAAGCAACTCCTTTACCCATTAAGGCCTCCACAATTGGAATTGTTCCAACTGCATTAGCATAAAGTGGAATCCCCACAATGACTGCAGCAATTACAGATAAAGGATTATCTGCGCCTGCGTATTGAGCCAGTAATTCTGCTGGTGCATAACCGTGAATGGCAGCTCCAATACCAATACCAATTATAACATAAAGCCAGACTCTGCTCACAATTTCTTTAACTTCTGCTTTAGCAAAATTAATTCTGTCACTCCAGTTGAGTTCTTCAATTTCACTTTCTTCAGCACTTATCTGGTAAACATATTCTTCCACCTGCTTTTCCATTCCTAAAGCCTCGATTACAATTCCACCAACTATTCCAACTAAAATACCACTAACAAGATAAAGTGTACCTATTTTCCAGCCAAAAATGGTATATAACATAACCAGAGCTACCTCATTAACAATTGGAGATGTTATTAAAAAAGAAAAAGTAACTCCTAGAGGTATTCCCGATTCGACAAAACCAATAAAAATTGGGACTGAAGAACAGGAACAAAATGGTGTAACAACTCCTAGCAGCGAAGCCATAATATGTCCTGTTATCTTTTTATAGTTGCTTAAAAGTTTTTTTGTCTTTTCCGGTGGAAAGTAACTCCTAACAATTGAGATAAAAAAGATCATTATCGAAAGCAAAAAGATAATCTTTGTCGTATCATAGAAGAAAAAATGAACTGAATCTGCTAGTCTCGTACCTTCTTCTATGCCAAATAAATTATAAGTCATTAAATCCGCAAATCTGATAAATATTTCAAACACTAACAACATCCCCTTCCTTTATTTGCTGTTCTGATTTCTGCTGCAGTATCTAAATTATTTAATCTATTTTGAAGTTCAGTTAAATTTAACTCGTTCAAAGAATCTGCTTTTAAAGCAATCACCTTTGCTAAATAACTATCATATACAGTTCTATCTATAGAATAATATATCCACTTACCACTTTTCTCTTCACTTAAAAGATTTAAATCTTTAAAATAACTTAAATGTTGAGAAACACTGGATTGTGATTTATCTAATAATTCTTGAAGCTGACAAACACAATATTGACCATCAAGCAGCAGCTTTAATATTTTAAGACGGTTCTCATCCGCTATACATTTTAAAAATTTAAGTAATTCGTCCATATGCCATCTCTCCTTTTGATATTAATATTAACTAATGTGATTATATAGTAATTTTTTTCTCATGTCAAATGAATTTTACTATAAAGTTATCACCTGTGATTATAATGTCTAATATCTTTATAATAGCAAGCTTGATAATTAAAAACTTTTTGGTTTGCGTTGCTGAATTTGTAATTTTTGAAAAAATTATTATAAAAAAATCATTATACATATCAATATATATCGGTATGTGATGATTGATTATTGAAAATTATTAGCTATTTTGTTAAGTTTGATATTTGACAAAAAAATAAACTTCTTATAATATATAAATATATTTAAATATGTCAATTAAAGGACTGATCTATTATGAATTCACCTGTTGTTGGAATTACATCTTTTTGTGCCTGTGAAAAAAAAATATACTAAAATTCGCTGCAGCTATATTAATGCTGTTTATAGAGCCAACGGAACACCAATTATCATTCCTCCTTTTGACAGCACTAAAAAACTTAAAGAATATATTGATTTGATTGATGCTTTAGTTTTAAGTGGGGGTGAAGATGTTGCTCCGTCAAGCTATGGTGAAGATAATGTGATTGAATTAGAAAATATAAATCCTGACCGAGATAAATGGGAAATATCTTTATTTAAAGCAGCTTATAAAGCTAAAATTCCTATTTTAGGTATTTGTAGAGGAATGCAGTTAATTAATGTTGCTCTGGGAGGAAGCTTGTATCAAGATATTGATCATCAATTAAACTGTAATTTCAGCCATCTTCCTTTAGATTTAGAAAAAAGAGAAAATCGAGAATACGTGAACCATAAAGTAAATATAATGGAAAACACTCTTCTAAATAAAATTTTGGGAACAAATCAATTAAAAGTTAATTCTCACCATCATCAAGCAATTAAAAAAACTGCTAAGAATTTAAATATTGTTGCTAAATCTGAATGTGGTATAATTGAAGCTGTAGAAAATAAATCCAAATCTTTTTTAATTGGAGTTCAATGGCATCCTGAAGATTTAATAAACAACTACAGCTGTTTCATTAACTTATTTTCTGAGCTTGTAGAGAATGCAAAAGTCAGAAAAGAGGAAAATATTAATGGATGATAATAAAAAAATAGTAAAAATGTTAAAAGCTATCGCTGATAAAAATAGATTGCAGATGATTAATCTGCTGAGCTCTAAAAGTCTATGCAGCTGTCATTTTGTTAACCTCTTAGAAATAAGTCAACCAAATGTTTCTCATCATTTAAAAATACTAAAAGAAGCAGATCTTGTTAAAACTTCAAAACGAGGTCGCTGGATTGATTACAGTTTAAATGAAGATAATTTTGACTTAGTAAAAAATAAACTTAATAATATTCTAAATCGGTGTGATAAAAACTATTAATTTACTGAAATTAGTTAAAAAATTTTATATTTAACCAAATAACTGATATACTAAGTGTCAGAGTGAAAGTCTGCTCGCAAACCTCGTGGGCTTGCCCCGAGGAGCGTCAAAAGAATAACTAAGCAATTAATATTAAATCAAATGGAGGTTTGTTAATGTCTAAAATTTTAGAAAAAGCACAAGAATTGGGAGAATTATTGGTTGATTCAGAAGAATATTCAACTTTGGAAAAAGCAGAAACAGTTTTAGAATCTGATCAGGAAGCAGTAGAGCTTTTAGATCGTTTTGAAGAAAAACAGCAAAAATTTGCTACTGACAGATCAAATGATGAATTAAAAGAAGAATTACAATCCTTACAGAAAGAAATGCTCTCAAATGAAAAAGTTAATAATTATTTTCAGAGCCAAAAACAATTTAATCAATTAATGAATTCAGTCAATGGAGAAATTTCAAATATACTCAACCCTGATCAAGGCTGCTCTTGTGGCGGAAACTGCTAACTTAGGGTATCTTATTTCAAAAAAACTCTTCCTTTTTTATGAGGAAGAGTTCTTTTTTTGTGCTTTTATTTATTTTTAAAATTGGAGCTGTCTTTTTTATTTTGCAGACTTTAAATAAAAAAAGAATTCACTACCCACACCTTCACGACTTTTCACCTGTATATTACTACCGTGCTGTTTAATAATATTACGCACAATAGAAAGTCCAATTCCAGTACCCCCAAGTGAACGACTCCGAGCCTTATCAACTCTATAAAACCTTTCAAAAATTCTTTCCTGATCAGCTTTAGGTATCCCCATTCCACTATCTTTAACAGAAAAATAAACTTTATCGCCTTCTTCTTCTACATTTATTTTGATTTTTCCACCCTCAGGAGTATATTTTATTGCATTATCAATTAAATTTATCAATACCTGTTTAATCTGTTCTCTAACCATATAAACAGGTGGCAATTCATCAGCTATTTCAACTTTAAGCTTAATATCTTTATCCTCAGCATTTTTCTTTAATAGATTCACAACTTTGTTTAATATTTCTTCAAAGTTATCTACCTTTAAATCAAAAGATTTAGATTCAATTTTTGATAAGTTAAGAAGATCTTTAATTAAAATAGACAGTCTGTCAGTTTCTTCTTTAATAATCTTTAAAAATCTATCTCTAGTCTCCGGATCTTGAATATTGCTCTCCAAAAGTGTATCTAAATAACCTACCATTGAAGTCAGTGGAGTTCTCAATTCGTGAGAAACATTTGCTACAAAATCATTGCGTACTGTTTCTAATTTCCTCAATTCAGTTATATCAGTAAGTACAATTAATCCTCCATTTACTTTCTTTTCGTCATCCAACAAAGGAATAAATGTAGCTTGAATAATTTTTTCATCTGGATTCTTATATTTTATTTCCCGCTTAATACTTTCTTTTGTATCAAAAGCTCGTTGTAGATACATGTCTATTCTATGATTAAAAAGAGTAGTTATTAAACTTTTACCTTCAATTTCTTCTGCTTCAATATTAAAAATTCTTCGAGCAGCTGTGTTAATTAAAGATATTTCACCACTTTCATCAACAGCAATTACACCATCTACCATACTTTCCAAAATAGCTTCAATTTTATTTTTTTCTTGTGATATTTCTATAATTTTATCTTCTAGCTCATCAGCCATGAAATTGAACATTCTTGCTAATTTCTCAATTTCACTATTATATCTTCTGACAGGTATCCGTTGTGCTAAATCTCCCTCAGAAATTTTTTCTGCTGTTTCAGTAACAGTTTCTAAAGGTTTTACTATACTGTAGGTTAATCGCCAACCTAAAAAGATCGTAATAACTGCAAGAATAATAAAGAAAAATAAATAACTTTTGATATCTTCAATTAATACACTTCTAATAAATTCAAGTGGACGAGCAGTTCTTAATATTCCGATTATCTCTCCCTTATCAATAATTGCAACTGCATAATATAACATTTCCTCACCAATTGTTTCACTATAACGAATTTCATTACCTGAACTGCGGCTTCGAATAGCCTCTGAAATTTCTGGTCGATTACGGTGATTATCCATTTCTGTAATATCATAATGTGAATCAGCAAGTACCTTACCATCGGCAGCGATAATTGTAATCCTGGTCTCAGAATCATCCGCCCAATCAGCTGCTTTTTTTTCTAAACTTAAACTTTCATTTTTAATTTCAGCTGTTTCTATATCATTTAACATTAACTCTGAATAATGTTCTAAACTTATTTTTTCTTGTTCTAAATAGAATTCCCGGTGATTTGTACTAAAATAATAAAAACTTAAACCAATTATTAAAAGTTGAATGACAATGAAAATAATAATCAAACGGTTTTTTATACCAAGTTTATTCCATTTTAACAAATTTATACCCCACCCCTCTGACAGTAGCTATATAATCAGCATTTATTTTTTTCCTGATTCTTCTGATGTGAACATCTACTGTTCTAGTATCTCCAGCGTATTCATAACCCCATATTTTTTCTAAAAGAAGATCCCGACTTAAAACTCTACCCTGATTGATAATTAAATACCGAAGCAGTTCAAATTCTTTTGGAGTTAAAACAATTTTTTCCTCTCCATAAACAACTTCATGTCTTGAAATGTCTAACTTTAATTTACCAACTTCAATAACTTCATCTTTTATTTTTTCATTTTCAACTTTAAATTCTTTAATTCGTCTAAAAATAGCTTTAATTCTAGCAATTAATTCCCGCGGACTAAAAGGTTTAGTCATATAATCATCCGCACCCATTTCTAAACCAAGAATTCTCTCAACTTCTTCCCCTTTAGCTGTCAGCATAATTATTGGAATATGACGCAGCTTCTCTCTAGCTCTCATACGCCGACATACTTCCATTCCATCAATTTCAGGCATCATTAAATCTAAAACTACAAGATCAATTTCTTCTGATAATTTAGCCAGCGCTTCTTCACCATCTACTGCAGTTTCAACTTCATAGCCCGCATTCTCAACATTAAATTTAATTAATTCTCTAATATTTTTTTCATCTTCTACTACAAGAATTTTTTCCATTATAAATCCTCCCGGATTTCTTATTTTGATCTTATAAATACCAATTTTTATATTCAGGATTATTTGACTTTCATTAAAACAATCTGCTGGATTAAGATACTAATCAAAACTACAATTATTCTCCAGAAATAGTGATTTATCTAAATTAACACTTCAACTGAAGTAGGTTTGAATACAACTGATTATGAAAAAAAGTTTTTCCATGTCTGAGCGAAGCGAGTTAGAAAAACTCATAATCAGTTGTAAATGAAAACCGTAGCGAAAGTTGTGGTTAATTTAGATAAGTCACTATCTCCATTATAGCAAAAAGAGCCTCCTATAAAAAGGCGGCTCTACCCAAATTAATCTATTTTAATGTTAAATCTCTGTAAACTATGAGTTTTTTAACCCTTTACCCCACCTTCTAATAAACCAGAAATTATCTTCCTCTGTAAAATCAACACTAACACAATTAATGGAACAGTTACTATTATTGAAGCTGCAGAAATAGTTCCCCATGGTACAGTGTAATCGGTTTGATAAAGTGTGATTCCAACTGTTATTGTTCGTCTAATTTTAAGTGGATTTAATATTTGAGCAAACAAATACTGATTCCAAGCAGCAATAAAGACAAGGATACTAACAGTGAAAATTCCGGGAGCAACTAATGGTAAAATTATTTTATAAAAAGCCTGAAATATTGTTGCACCATCAATTAACGCACTCTCTTCTAATTCTTCTGGAATTGTGTCAAAAAAACTAGATAAAAACCAAACTGCAAGCGGCAGCGCAAATACAATATTTACAATTGCTAAACCAAGATAAGTATTTAAAAGATTTAATGATCGCATAAGTAAATAAATCGGGTTAATAATTGTAATTGGTGGCAGCAGAGTAATACTTAAGAGAATAATTAAATATACTTTTTTAAATCTTATTCTTGTGCGAGAAATAGAATAGCTTGCCAAACTACCAACAGTAATAGCAATAATTGTACTTAAAATAGCAATTACAAAACTATTTTTAATGTATAATAAAAATGGTTGTCTAGTAAAAGCCTGTATATAATTTTCAAGAGTCCAAACCTGCGGCCAAAAAGTAGGTGGCACACTAAAAAGATCCCTCTGAGTTTTAAATGAATTAATAAACTGCCAAAAAAATGGAAACGCAATTGAACTTACAAAAAACACAAAAAAAATAAAATAACCTATCTTCTGTAATGCTTTTTTTAATGTTTTAAGCATCTGGTTAGATCACCTCGCAAGTTTTCTTTTTAGAGCATCAAGAAAAAACATACTTATAATTAAAGATATTATAAAAGTTACAGTAGCTAAAGCTGCTCCATACCCTAAATTACCAAAATTAAAATATGTTTTAATAGTATAAAGAGAAAGACTTTGGGTTGCATTTGCTGGGCCACCACTTGTTAAAACTGATATTAGAGCATAAATCCTAAAAGTGGCAAGTGTACGAAAAAGTATTGCAACTGATAGTACAGGCTTTATTAAAGGAATAGTAATGTTTATAAATTGTTGAAATTTATTTGCACCATCTATAGCAGCTGCCTCATACATCTGTCTCGGGATAGTTTGTAATCCTGATAGAATCAATAAAGACATATAAGGAGTAGTTTTCCAGACATCTGCTATAATAGTTGCAACCACTGCCAGATATGCATCACTTAACCATGGTAAATCTTCTGTTATTATTTTAAGTATTTTCAAAATATAATTTATAACACCATATTGCTGACTATACATAAACTTCCACATTAGTCCAGAAACAATTGTTGGTATAGCCCATGGCACCAATACAGCAGTTCTTATAATACTTTGGCCTGGAATTTTTTGATTCATAATTAAAGCAAATAACATTCCAATAATAGTTTCCAAACTAACTGCTACAATAGTAAAAATTAAGGTGAATCGAAGTGAAACAAAAAATTCTGAATCAGAAAAGATACGTTTAAAGTTATCAAAGCCTACAAATGTTTCTCCAAGAGCTAAAGTCTGAATTCTATAATTATAGAAACTGAGTCTTATTGTTTCAAAAACAGGATAAATTACTAAAACAGCTATTAAAATAAGCGAAGGAATTAAGAAAAAGTAACCCATTTTTTCTTTTGCTCTGATTTTCATTACCCGATCATCCCTCCCTTTAGAAAATAATAGTACAATTTTTTAAAGGGGTCACCAGATGATGACCCCTTTTTAAAGTGAAGTTCATTGATTAGTATCTATTTTGCAATCTGGCTAATCCTTTCATCAGCATCAGCAACAGCTTCTTCTGGAGTTTTATTGCCTACAAGAGCATTCTGAGTTTCAACCTGTAAAACATTAGATATTTCGGCATAGTAAGGTGATTTAGGTCTTGGATAAGAGTTTACAATTGCAGGATGCATTTCTTCCAAAAATGGCATGAATTCTAATATGTCTTCATCCTGATAAAGTGAATCTCTAGCAGGAATATGACTTAAACCTAAAGCAGCCATTTTTTGTGCTTCTTTGCTTGCTCTAAATTTAGCAAATTTTATAGCTTCTTCTTTATTCTCGGAGTATTTAGAAACCATAACTTGCCAGCCACCAAGTGTAGAATAACTTCTTTCATCAGCACTACCCTTTGGTAGAGGTGCAATACCAACTTTTCCTACTACATCTGATTTTTCTGGATCTTGAGCACTTCTCCACCCACTTGGCCAATCTCTTAAGAAAACTAAATTGCCCGAGAAGAATGGTGCCCTAGCATCACCACTGTAAAAGTTCACTATTCCATTTGGCATAATGTCATGCTCTCTAACCATAGCAGTCATTGTTTTAACAGCTTCAACAGTTTCAGGAGAATTATAAACTACATTTCCTTCTTCATCAAATACTTTACCTCCATAACTCCAGACAATTTCCATCAGGTTACAAGTCAAACCTTCATATTGGGCCCAAGAACCTGCATGACCTTTCATTCCATCTTCTCTTTCCATTATATATAAAGAAGTGTTAATCAAATCATCCCAGGTTTCTGGAACTTCACGATCATATTTTTCTAAAAGATCCTTACGATAATAAAGCATCCCAGCATCTGTTCTATATGGTATCCCCCATAGATGTCCCATGTAATCAACAGCATTTATTGGCCCAGGCAAGAAATCATTTATATCTTCTTCAGAAATATAATCTTCCAGAGGTTCTGCCCAACCAGCTGCAGCAAAAATAGGTGGCCATGTTACATCAGCATCAAAAATATCCATTGAACTATCCTGAGCCTGCAAAATTGTATTAATAGTTTGCAATTTTTTGTTTGTATCAGCAGATAACTCGACTAAATTTACTTTAATACCTGGATTTTGTTCTTCAAAAGCTTCTATAATATCTAATCTAGTTCCATTTTCGACGGCATGAGAATAATAATTAAGTTCAACATCTTCAGCAGCTGCACTTAAAGTCAAAATAATAACTAAAAACAAAGTAAAAAATAAAATTTTTTTCACCAAAATCATCCCCCTTTAATTTTTCTAACCCCTTACTAATACTATTATAACACTAATTGTTTTAATAGTAAATATTTTCATAAAATTCTCAAAATAACTTAAAACTTTATATTTTCATTTCCTTAATTTTTGGATAAAAAAAACCCTAACAGTAAATTACCTGTTAGGGTCATCATAATCTGTAAATTTATACTACTCTTACATCATCTTTCTCTTTATTAACATTTTCATCTTCATAAATTTCAATTACACTGTGGGCAATATCAGCCATTTGATCACTAATATGCTCCATACTATCCAATATTTCTAATAATAAAATAGCCGAATTCGGATCACAAGAAGCTTTATCAGATCTTTTTATTCTACTGATATTCTCGTTTCTAAATTTAATCTGCATCTGATCCAATCTTTCTTCAACTTCTAAGATTTCGGCAGCAATTTCTAAATCATGTGTCTCAATTAATTCAACCGATTTGTCTAAAACATTACAAATGATTTCATATACTTCCTCGATAGTTTCTTGAGCATCTTTGGAAAATTTTAATTTATTATCCACACGATTTTCAATAAAATCAGTAATATCATTAGCATCATCAGCAATACTTTCTATATCATCAACAATAGCAAAATATTTATCTAAGGTTTTGATATCAATATCATTCAATTGAGCTTGAGGAATTTTTTGGATAAAGTGTAATAACTCTTCTTCAACTTCATTTACAACATCTTCATGTCTGTTAACCTTTTTAATAACATCCCGGTCACTATCTAAAAATCCCTTAACTGAGTCACATACCATGTCTGCGGCAATATCATGCATATAGATTATTTCTTTTTTCACCTGTTCAATTGCTACATAAGGAGTACTCAACATTCTTTCATCAATGAAGGTTGTGCCATGTTTTAATGTAGTATCCTCTCCAGGAATAATTCTCTTAACTAAGAAAACCAAGAATGCTGTAAATGGCAGCCAAATCAGGGTGTTTAAAACATTGAAAAATGTATGAGTATTTGCTAATAAACGTTCTGTAGATGGTTCACTTTGACCAAACAAGTTGCTGATACTTAATAATATTGATTCTAAGCCACCTGAAAAATCGGGAATTATATACAATAAAGAAATAATAATTCCAGCACCAATCACGTTAAATAGAAAGTGTGCTGCAGCTGCTCTTTTTGCAGTTAAATTAGCTCCAATAGCAGATAAAATTGCAGTAACAGTTGTACCAATATTACTACCTAAAAGAATTGGGATGGCAGATTCGTAATTTATTGCACCAGCTGTAACTAAACCAAGTAAAATACCAAAAGAAGCACTACTACTTTGGACTGCAACTGTAACTATTATACCTGTTAAAACACCTAAGATTGGATACTGAGCAAAACTTTCCATCCAATTTACAAAAACAATTGAATCTTTAAGTGGGGCCATTGTATCTCCCATTGTTTCCAAACCTAAAAATAAAAGACCGAAACCTAATAACACTTGACCAATATATTGGAATTTTTTCCTTTTAGAAAACAAATATGTAAAAGCTCCAAGTGCTATTGCATGAAAAGCATAGTCTCCAAGTTTGAAAGCAATCAATTGAGCAGTTATTGTGGTTCCGATATTAGCTCCCATAATAACTCCAACAGACTGAAGTAAAGTCATTATACCAGCATTAACAAAACCTACAACCATTACTGTCGTAGCACTACTACTTTGAATAATTGAGGTGACTAGTGCTCCTACACCAACCCCCATAATGGGCTTTGAAGTCATGGCAGCTAAAAAATGACGTAATTTTTTACCGGCAGTTTTTTGCAAACCCTCACTCATCTGTTTCATACCATAAATAAATAGGCCCAAACCACCAAGTAAACCTATAGCCATATCAATTTCCAAACCTATCTCCCCTTTCATAAATTTAAATTATCCTGTTATAAAATTGCTGAATTAACAGGAAAAAAGCAGCCAACTCAGGCTGCCTATTAGATTATATAGTCTATTTTAAATTAAACACCAATCTTACTCTCATCATCCTTAGATTTAATTATTACGTTATCTGTTAAAAGGTCTGAGTATGTATAAGATAAACGTCTAATTTGGTTGTGATCTTTAATCCTAACTATAAAGACATTTTCATGAGTTTTTTCTAGAACTCCTTCTTTTTCTATTGCTTTTCTTCTACCTCTATTGGCTTTAACACTAACTCTTTGGCCAACAAAAGATTTTACTTCTTCTTTTATTTTATCCAGAACATTTTCTTCCATCAAGAATCACCTCATTTTTAAAACAATTCAAATTTAGTATACCATAAGATTCTTAATTTAGCAAAGGTCTGAATTAGACAGTTTATAAAAAATATTTTTTGTTTAAATTCTTTAATTTTCTTTTCTCATTTTATAAATTCTGTTACTGATTGAAATCATTTCGGAAATCGAAAGTTTTTCTCCTCTTTTTTTAATCCCTATCCCCTCATCTTCTAAGGCTTGAGTTACAAGATCACGATCAAGATTTATGACAGCAGATTTGCTCAAACTATTACGTAAAGTTTTGCGTCGCTGTTGAAAAATAGATTTTACAATTTGAAAGAAAAACTTTTTGCTTATTACCTCTTCTTGATAAATGTTTTGCTCATATGGTGATAAACTTACGATCACTGAATCAACATCCGGCTGGGGTATAAATACAGACGAAGGCACTTGATGCACGATTTCAGGCTGCATGTGATACTGGACTGCTACGCTTAAAGAGCCAAATTTTTTGGTTTCTGGGCCAGCACATATTCTTTCTCCAACTTCTTTTTGGACCATAAAAACCATCTGTTCTAACTCAAGCTCACTCTCTAAAACTCCCATTATAATTGGAGTTGTAACATAATAAGGCAAATTCGCAATTAATTTAATCTTTCTATTTTCAGTATTATATTCAGCTGCTATTTCATTCCAATCAATCTTAAGAGCATCCTGATTAAGTAGAGTCAGTTTTTCTTCTCCAGCAAAAATATTTTCTAAAACTCTGACCATCTCTGCATCTTTTTCTACAGCCAAAAGTTTACCCTCATCTAATTTTTCTAATACTGCCTGGGTCAATGAGCCGATACCAGGACCAATTTCAATGACGAATTCATCACCCTCTATAGCAGATGCTGCAGTAATAATATCAATAATATTAGAATCAATTAAAAAGTTTTGACCAAGACTCTTTTTTAAATTTAGATTATATTCACGGAGAATCTTTTTAGTTCCCGAAGGTGTTGCAATTTTATTTTCCATATTAATTTAAATCATCCTTAATTTATTATTTATTATAATTTTATCATACTTTATTCAATCTAACAGAATTTAAAGTTTCAGTATTTTTTCTGCCAACCGATGAGTTAAAAGATCAGATTCAACTTCCTTTTTATCATTTTTTCCATTTTTTACTCTTTTTAAAAATTCATCAATCATATCAACAAAACCACGATTATATCCCATCTTATTCCAACCAGCTACCTGATAATTATTTTCTCCTCCATCAGTATATTCAATTATCTGGGTAACATCTTTAATCCTTCTTTTTTCTTTAAAACCCATTACTTCTAATGTTTCTTCTGTAATTGCATTATCACGATTCATAATTCCAATAGCTGTATTTTCCCCATTTCTTAAAGTTAAAATAACCTGAATAAGTTTATCATCTCTCATAATTTTATTTGCCTCGATATTGTCTAAATCAACCTCTCCCATTAAATAAGATATGGTGTCAATTACATGTATAAAATCGTCCATAATAAATCCACGAGGATCTCCAGGCTGATAAGTGCGATTTTTTTCCATAATTATTGTTTTGGGGTCTTCAATCTCTAAAAGAGAACGGTAAGTTGGTACATATCGTCTATTAAAACCTGTCATTAAAATTGTTTCATTTTTTTCTGCTAGAGCAATAAGTTCTTCCGTTTTTTCTAAATGATATGTTATTGGTTTATCTACAAAAGTTGGGATTTTTTCTTGTAAAAGCTTTTTTACAATTGAATAATGTGCCTCAGTTGCAGCATGAACAAAAGCTGCATCCAAATCTTCTTTTAGAAGCTCATCTACTGACCTATATAAATTATTTACCCTGTACTTTTCAGCAAGCTGCTGAAGAGTGCTTTCTGTTCTGGTACAAAAATAAGGATCTACCTTTTTCATCTGGGTAATTAAAGGTAAATAAGCCTTCTGAGCAATATCACCTAATCCGATTGAAGCAATATTCATTTTAAATTCCCCCTAATTCAACTTTTGGATTTCTTTTTCAATTGAAAAATTATAATTTTTTAAAAAATTAAAAGTTATAAATTCTCTCAGCATTTTCCGTAGTAATTCTTCCCATTTCTTCAACAGATATATCTTTAATTTCTGCAGCTTTTTTCACAATATACTTTAAATAAGCAGGTTCATTCCTTTTACCGCGATTTGGACTTGGAGTTAAATAAGGCGCATCGGTTTCCAGCAAAATCCTATCTAGAGGCATCTTTTTTAAAGCATCTCTGATTGGCTGAGCACTATTAAAAGTGATAAGCCCGCCAAAAGCCACATAATAATCTCGTTTTATTATTTCTTCTATTTCTTCGGGTCCATAGGCATAACAGTGAAAAATTAATTTTTGAGCAAAATCAGCTGTTTTATCTAAAATTTCTAAAGTCTCTGCTGCTGACTCACGAGAATGAATAACAACTGGCAGCTTTAATTCTAAAGCTAACTCAAGCTGTTTTTTAAATGCCTTTTTTTGTATTTCCCTTGGTGAATTATCATAATAAAAATCTAAACCACATTCTCCAATTGCTTTAACTTTAGGAGAAGCTGCCAAATCTTTAATTACAGTTAGACTTTTCTCATTAACGGTATCTGCTTCATGTGGGTGAATTCCTACAACAGCATAAATATCATCATATCTATCTGCTAATTTTACCGCACGTCTACTACCTTCCAAATCCGCGCCTATATTAACTATTTTCTCTACACCGATTTTACGAGCTCTATTTAAAACTTCTTTCCTATCTTTATTATAATCATCAAAATCAAGATGTGCATGTGTATCTATCAAACGCAATTTATTTCCTCCTAATTTTTTTTAGTTAATAATTAACCACTTCTATTATATCACTAGAACTCAAAAATTAAAATAATTTAGAGAAAAACTTAAATTTAAGTATCAAAATCGACTAAATATCAGTTATTTTATTTTCATATATTTTTCTCAGCTTTTATGGTTTATTAATCAAGCTATTAGTGGTATAATTAACTTTAGTGTTTTAAATTAGGGGTGAATTTAATGGAAAAAGAAGTATATTTAGATAATGCTGCAACTACCCAGGCACTGCCCGAAGTAACTGCAGCTGTAATTGATGCTTTAGAAAAAAATTATGCCAATCCATCTTCTCTGCATCGGTTTGGTTTGAAATCAGAAAAAATTTTAAAAAAGAGTAGAAAAATAATAGCTAATTATCTGGGAGTTAAAGCTAAAGAAATTGTTTTTACCTCAGGTGGTACTGAAAGCAATAATCTTGCGATTAGAGGAATTACTGGTTCTTATGAAAATCGTGGTAAACATCTAATCACTTCCCCAATTGAACATTCTTCTGTGGCTGAACTTTTTAAAACTCTAGAAAAAGAAGGCTGGCAGATAGATGTAGTTAAAGTTGATCAAGAAGGTCATGTTGACCTTGAAGATTTAAAAAAGTTAATTACTAAAAAAACACTTTTAGTCAGCATTATGCAGGTTAATAATGAACTGGGGACTATTCAACCCATCAAAAAAATTGCTGAAATTATTAACGAAAAAAATCCACTCAGTTTTTTTCATGTAGATGGTGTACAGGCCTTTGGTAAAATATACAGTGATTTAAATAATTGGCCTGTTGATCTTTATTCAATTAGCAGTCATAAAATCCATGGTCCAAAAGGAATTGGTGCTTTATACATCAAAAAAGGCACAAATTTAAAACCCTTAATCTATGGTGGTGGCCAAGAAAAAAAATTGCGCTCAGGTACCGAAAATATACCTGCAATCTCAGGGCTAGCAGAAGCAGTGAAAAAACTGCCTCAACTCTCTTTAAAAAACAAAACTGATGAAATTATGGCTAAAAAAAGAACTTATTTAATAAGCAAACTACAGCAAATCAAAGATATAGTTATTAACTCTCCTGCAGATGGTGCTCCCCATATTGTTAATTTTTCTATACCAGGAATTAAAGGAGAAACCATGCTCCATGCATTAGAGAGCCAAGGAATCTATATTTCAACCGGTTCTGCCTGTTCTTCCAAATCAAAAGGAAGTAGAATCATCAATGCCTGTGGCCTATCGCAGAAAAGAAGTGAAAGTGCGATTCGCGTTAGTTTAAATAGAAAAATTACAGATTCTGATTTAGATTATTTTATAAAAACTTTAAAAGAACAGATTGATTTTCTTAAACTTTTTTAATGAGGTGAAAAAATTTGTATGATTTAATAATTATTCGTTATGGAGAAATTAGTCTAAAAGGTGATAATATCAATGATTTCATTTCTCAACTTGTTGCAAATATTAAAAGAGCAACAGCAGATTTGGGAGATTTCGAAATCAGCACTATTTATGGACGAATTTTTCTTTATGCAGAAAGTAATAAGATTGAAAAAATTGTTAAAAGATTAGTTAATGTTCCAGGGATTGTTTCTTTGAGTCCAGCCCAGCGATTTAGAATTGGCAAAAAAATAGATAAATTTAATGATAATGATTTTGAAAAAATTAAAAAGAAAGTTGTTAAGCTTTTTAAAAATGAAGTACAAAACTATCCAACAACCTTTAAGGTTGAAACTACTAGGGCTGATAAGTCATTTCCAATCAAAAGTCCTAAACTAAATCGAGAATTAGGTGGAGAAATATTAAGAAAAGTTGAAGCTGAATCTACACCGCTTAGTGTTGATGTGCATCAGCCTGAGCATCTTGTTGAAGTTGAAATTAGGCGAGGTAAAATTTATCTTTTTGTAAGGCGAGAAGCTGGCCCGGGCGGGCTGCCGGTTAAATCATCAGGTAAAGCATTACTGCTGCTCTCAGGCGGAATTGATAGCCCAGTTGCTGGTTGGTTGGGATTAAAAAGAGGCCTATCCTTAAATGCAGTCTATTTTGATTCTCCTCCCTATACTTCTGAGCGAGCAAAAGAAAAAGTAATCGATCTAGCAAAGGTTTTAAGCCGTTATGGTGGAGAAATCAAACTGCAGATACCTTACTTCACAGAAATCCAACAGGAGATACTGAAAAAATGTCCTAATCGATATACTGTTACTATTATGCGCCGCATGATGATCAGAATCGGCAACAGACTGGCAGAAAAGAACGGAGAACTTGCCCTAGTCACAGGAGAAAGTCTAGGTCAGGTAGCAAGCCAAACTTTAGAAGGACTACGCTCATCTGATGAAGCTGCTGCTTATCCAGTTTTAAGACCATTAATTACAATGGATAAAAATGATATAATCGAGCTTTCAAAAAAAGTTGGAACTTATGAAATATCAATCCGGCCCTATGAAGACTGCTGCACTGTTTTTGTGCCTAATGAACCTACAACTCAACCCAAACTGGATATTGTCCACTATGGAGAAGAAGCTTTAGAAATCGAAAAGTTAATAGATAGAGCTTTAGAAAAAATGGAAGTTATTACAATCAACGAGAGTGCATAATAGTTTGAATTCCAATCTTAAATAATTAGATTAATAAAATAAAACTAACGGAAGCGGAGTAGAATAATTTTACTCCGCTTTTGTATTTTATAAAATTTAGTTGTGTTAAATTTAATAAATAAAAATATAAGTTAAACCCTTTTTCACAAGGATTTAACTCTCATTTTTAAATTGTTTTAACGCCTGATCTAAATTTTTCTTTAATTCCTTTAATACTTTTGGATCTCCTTCAAACTTTGAATACAGTTTCCCAGGTATTTCTGCAGCATCTTTTTCCATTTCTCTACCAGCTGTAGTTAGTTTGATTTTAACTATTCTTTCATCGGCCGAAGAACGATATTTTTCAACCAATCCCTGTTTAACAAGTTTTTTTACCACTGGTGAAAGAGTTCCCGAATCTAGATAAAGTTTTTCTCCCAGTTCCTTCAGCGATATATTCTCCTTTTCCCACAACACAAGCATTGTTATATATTGAGTATAAGTTAAATCATATTTATCAAGCAGAGGTTTATATAACTGAATCACCTTACGTGATAGAGCATAAAGGGGAAAACAGATTTGATTATCTAATTTTAACTGTTCAAATTTAGCCATTAGCTCACCTCGATTTCAATTTACTGTAATTTAATTGAGTTCAACTTAATTTATTATACACCATTTTGTTACAGTCTGTCAATAACTTTTAATTTAAAATAAAATCTAATCTAATTACCTTCTCCTGAAAATCTTTCCACCACTTTATGATACTCTCCTTTAGCCTTTAGAAGATACGTTAAGATTTCTCTAACCGCACCAGCTCCACCGCTAAATTCAGATATAAGGTCAGAAATTTCTTTAACTTCTTCCGCTGCATCTGCTGGACAGCCTGCAAATCTGGCTTCTTTCATTACAGCAAAATCATTTAAATCGTCACCTAGATAAGCTAAATTACCATAATTAATTCCTTTTTCTTCCATCAATTTTTCCAGAGCCTGCTTTTTATTTCTAACACCCTGATAATATTCTTCAATTCCAAGCTCAGCTGCTCTTCGAGCTACAACTTCAGATTTTCTTCCAGTCATAATTATCACATCATAACCCATTTTAATTGCAGATACGACCATTAGTCCATCTTTAACATCAAAAGCTTTAAATTCATTTTTACCATTATCTAAATAAACCTTACCATCTGTCAATGTACCATCGACATCTAAAAAAATTGTATTAATATCTTTCACTTTAACTCCTCCAATAATTAAACCACACTTTTGTTTTTTTCTTTTTCAAGCTTTAGTTCAGCTGCTTTTTCTGCATGTTCTTTTTCTTTAGCTCGGTAATTTAAATAACCAGCTGTAATTATTAAAACTGCACCAAGAACTGAAAAAAGATCTGGTATCTCTTGAAAGAAGAGCAAACCAAAAATTGAAGAGAAAACAATATTAGCATAAGTATAAATTGAAAGCTCTCCTGCTTCAGCATGGCGGTAAGCATTTGTCATAAATAATTGGGCTGCTGCTGCAAATAAACCTAAAGCCAATAAAGCTAAAGCTTGTACAGCCGTTGGAATTACAAAACTACCACTGATCATAAAAGGAATCATAGCCAGAGTTGAAAAAAGACTAAAATAAAAGACCACTGTAGCCGCTGAATCAGTTTTGCGAAGCTGCCGAACTATTGTATAAGCTACACCTGCAAATATACTAGACATTAAAGCAATCAAAGAAGGAATTATATTCGAATCAAATCCTGGTCTAATTACCAATATAGCCCCTAAAGCTGCTGTTAATAAAGCAATCATTTGTTTTTTTGTAATATTTTCTTTTAAAAATAATGCTGCAAAAACCATTACAAAAAATGGTGACATCTTATTTAAAATTACCGCATCAGATAGTTTCATATTTGCCAAAGCATAAAAATAGGCAGCTATTCCTAAAAGTCCAAAAATACTGCGCAAAATTAAAAGTTTTTTATTCTTTCCAATCAATGAGCTCCCGCTCTTTTTGACCAAAGTAAATGCTACAAATATACCAACCAAGTTTCTAAAAAATATCTTCTCTGCTGTAGGCATATCACCTAAAAATTTAACGGTAGCTGCCATTAGAGCAAAAAAGAGTGAAGATAAGAGTATATAAGTTATTCCTTTTTTTCTATTTTCCATTTTTTCCACCTCATCTTATAGAATTATAAAATTATTGAGTTATCAACAAACACCATATACAAAACAGCGGTTTATATTTGATATTATAACAATTGAGACCCGTTATCATTATATAGATTATTTTTCATTATGTAAAGTAAAAACTTCACTATTTAAGTGAAGTTTTAAAATAGTTGTTCAAATTTTAATTTCGCTCATTTAAAGCCTCTTTCAGAGTATGCCAAGATAAAACTGCACATTTTACTCTAGCCGGCATATTCGAAATATTCTTTAAAGCCATTGCATCTTTTAACTTTCTTAATTCCTGCTGATCTTCTATATCTTTTTTAATCATCGCTATAAATGTTTCTACAAATTCTAAGGCCTCTTCAATACTTTTGCCCTTAATTAAGTCAATCATAATTGAAGTTGAAGCCTGTGAAATAGCACAGCCACTGCCTGTAAAAGCTGCTTCGCTGATTATATCCCCATCAAACTTCAACTCTAATGTGATATCATCTCCACAACTTGGGTTGTGACCGTGCTCACTCAAATCAGCATTCTCTAAAGAATGTTTATTACGACTATTTTTATTATGCTCCATTATTAATTCTGTATAAACTGAATCAAGATCCATATCCAAAAACCTCCCTTACTTTTTCCAGGGATTCTAGAAAACGATCCACTTCTTCTTTAGTATTATAGAGATAGAAACTAACACGTCCTGTAGAATTAAGCCCGTAAAACTTCATTAAAGGTTGGGCACAGTGATGACCAGAACGAATAGCAATCCCCTCACTGTCAACTATAGTAGCTAGATCATGAGAATGAATATCTTTTAAATTAAAAGATATAATCCCGCCTCGATCTTCTAAATCCAGTGGTCCTGCTATTTCTACAAAGTCAAGCTGTTTCATTTTTTCCAGTGCGTATTTAGTTAACTCAAGTTCATGTTCTTTTATTTTATCAAGCCCTATCTCTTCTAAATATTCAATTGCTGCCTGCAGTCCTACAGCCCCTTCAACATTAGGGGTGCCAGCTTCAAATTTTTCAGGAAGTGGAGCATAAGTAGAATCCTGCTCGTTAACATATTCTATCATACCTCCACCTCTGAGAAAAGGAGGTAATTTTTCTAAAAGATCTTTCTTACCATATAAAACGCCGATCCCCATTGGTCCCAGCATTTTGTGACCAGAAAAAGCATAAAAATCAACATTTAGATCTCTAACATCAGTTTTAAGATGAGGTGCTCCTTGTGCACCATCCACAACAACTAAAGCATTTTTTTGATGAGCAAGTTCGGCCATTTCTTTTATGGGATTTATAGTTCCACTAACATTGGACATCTGAGAAATACTAAAAATCCTTGTTTTATCTGTCAATTTATCTTTAAGCTCTGCCATGGAAATTCTATAATTTTGATCTGGATATAAATATTTTAATTTTAGATTCTTTCTTTCTGCAAGCTGCTGCCAGGGCAGTATATTACTGTGATGTTCGAGAGCAGATATTAAAATCTCATCTCCTTCTTCAACCAAAGCTTCCATACTATTAGCAAGCAGATTTAAAGATTCGGTAGTGTTACGGGTAAATATAATTTCTTCTACTTTTTCCGCATTAATAAAATCTTTAACTTTAGCTCTAGCATTTTCGTAAGCTTCGGTAGACCGAACACTCAAAGTGTGAGCACCACGGTGTGGATTAGCATTAATTGTTCGATTATAATTGTCAACTGCATCTAGAACAACTTCAGGTTTCTGGGTTGTTGCAGCATTATCAAAATAGACAAGACTTTTACCATTTATTTGTTGATTTAAGATAGGGAAATCTTTTTTATATTTATTTCCTAACTTATCTTTTTTAACTGCGAATTCTTGTTTTAACATCATTTATAACACTTCCTTTAAGATCATTAAGAGGTATTTTATCAAAAATAGGATTAAATGAAGCTTCTACCATTAACTGTTTAGCTTCTGCTTTATTCATACCTCTGCTCATCAAATAAAATAAACGCTGCTCATCAATCTGACCTGCGCTTACAGCATGTTCTCCTTCCACATTATCTTCTTCAGAAAACAAAGCTGGTATAGAATCAGAGTCAACGGTTTTATCTAAAAGAAGTACCTCTTCTCTTTCAGATCCCTGGGACTGACTGGATCCTTTTTGGAAATATAAATCACCTCTAAAAACCTTCTGTGCTTTATCTTTTAAAACACCCTTGCTTTCTATTTCACTGCTGCTGTGGCGTCCCTGATGATTCATTTTGAATCCAAGATCCATTTTTCGCTCACCATCAGCAAAATAAACTGAACTAATAGTTGCTCTGCTTCCATCATCCATTAAGATATTATCATTATTAGTTACAGAATTTCTTCCACCAAGTTCAATTGGAATCCAATTTAATTCTCCTTGATTTGAAACTAGAGAAATATTACTATCAAAATTATCACTCTGATTATTAAAACGCTGAACCTTGATGATATTTAAAACAGCATTTTCTTTTACAATTACTCTGGTTAAGCCATTGTGAAAAGCTGCTAATTCTTCGTCTTTCATTCTATAATCAATGACTATAGTTAATTTAGAATTTTTTTCAGCTACAATTAAATTATTATCAATTAAGACTGGATTTTCTTGATCCAATTCATAAAATATTTCTACTGGCAGCTTTAATTCTGTATTTTCCGGAACTTTAATAAAAAGTCCAGTATTATAAAAAGCTTCAACCATAGCTAAATATTTAGGATCCAGCCCTTGATTTCCTTTTTTCACTTTTTTATTTTTAAATTCTGCTAGATAATCTAAAATTTCTGTTTCATTATTTAGATTATCGGTCATTTTTTTAATAATTAATTCATCTTGACCCTTTTTATCCTTTAAGTATTCCTTATTGTAAGGGCTGTATTCTGGAAATTGATAATCAAATAAATTTATTCTTTTAAAATCACTTTTAGTTAATTCTTCAAAAACATTAAATTTTTCTCTTCTGTTGTTGCTGAGAAGTTTTGATTGACCAGTAGTTAAGTTATCAACTAATTTTTTGTTATACATTTTATATCACCTATCCTATAGTACCTTCAAGTTCAAGGTTAATTAGATTATTCAATTCAACTGCATATTCTAATGGCAATTCACTGGCAATTGGCTCTACAAATCCACGAACAATCATGGCCTTAGCTTCTTCTTCGCTAATTCCTCTACTCATTAAGTAGAAAATAGCTTCTTCACTAATCCGACCAACTTTAGCTTCATGACCAATATCAATATCATCAGTCTGCAGCTTCATTATTGGTAAAGTGTCTGATTTAGATTCATTATCTAACATCAAAGATTCACAAGAAACTGAAGCTTTTGCTCCATGAGCATTATCGGTCGCTTTGAGTAAGCCACGATAATATGCATGACCACCATCTTTGGCAATTGAACGTGCATTAACTGTCGAAGTTGTATTTGGAGCCGCATGAATAACCTGAGCTCCTGTATCTAAATACTGTCCTTCTGCTGCAAAAGTAACACCAGTAAATTCGGCTCTAGCTCTGGGTCCTTTTAAAATGCTCATCGGATATAACATTGAAACCTTAGAACCAAAAGAACCAGAAACCCATTCAATGACCCCATCTTCTTCTACTAAAGCGCGTTTCGTATTTAAGTTGTACATATTACGGGACCAGTTTTCTATTGTACTATAGCGAAGCTTGGCACCTTTATTCACAAACAATTCTACAGCACCTGCATGAAGATTATTTACCGAATATTTGGGAGCTGAACAGCCTTCAATAAAGTGAGCGTTTGCTCCTTCTTCCAAAATTATAAGAGTGTGCTCAAATTGTCCTGATCCAGGTGCATTCTGCCGAAAGTAGGATTGCAGTGGTATATTTACATCTACTCCCTCTGGTACATAAACAAAAGAACCACCTGACCAAACAGCACCGTGTAGAGCTGAAAATTTATGATCATTAGGTGTAATTAATTTCATGAAATGTTCTTTAACTAAATCCTCATGTTCTTTTACAGCATTTTCCATGTCCATATAGATAACACCCTGTTCAACCATTTCTTCTTTTAAATTATGGTAAACAACCTCAGAATCATACTGAGCACCTACACCAGCTAATGATTCTTTTTCTGCCTCTGGAATTCCAAGGGCATCAAATGTATTTTTGATTTCCTCCGGCACTTGATCCCAATCACTCTGAAGATCTGCATCTGGCCTCACATAGGTAATGATATTATCCATATCCAGATCTGAAATATCTGCTCCCCAGGTAGGGACTGCTTTTTTCTTATATATTTCTAAAGCCTTAAGCCTAAATTCTAACATCCATTCTGGCTCATTTTTTTCTCTCGAAATTTCCTTTATTACTTCAGGAGTTAATCCCTTAGCTGATTTATAACGGTGTTTTTCTTCATTTTTATTCTCATGAAGACTACGATCAATATCTTTAACTTCTGTCTTTTCACTCATCTAAAAAACCTCCCTGTTCTTAAAACATTAAAATCTATATTTAAAATCTTTAAATCCCCCAAAACTGATTTCATTAATTGTCATATCAATCAAAAAATTGATTAACAGTTGCTTTTCGAATTGCTTTCATTTAGAGCTTCTTCTTTATATTCTGCATATCCTTCATCTTCAATTTCTTTAGCTAGTGACATATCTCCTGATTTAGCTATTCTACCATCAACTAAAACATGGACATAGTCTGGCTTTAAATAATCTAAAATCTGGTTATGATGAGTAATTATTATCATTGCATTATCTTTAGAAGCCAACTTTTTAATACCCTTAGCAACTGTTTTAGTTGCATCTACATCAAGACCAGAATCTGTTTCGTCTAAGATAGCAAGTTTAGGCTCTAAAACTGCCATCTGCAAAATTTCATTCTTCTTTTTTTCGCCACCAGAAAAACCTTTATTTAAATATCTATCTGCATAAGATTGATCAATATCTAACAAATTCATTTTTTCTTCTAATAGAAATTTAAAATCAAATATACTCTGTTGTTCTCCACTTACTGCAGTTTTAGCTGTACGGAGAAAATTTTCCACAGTTACCCCAGGTATTTCTTGGGGATATTGAAATGATAAGAAAATACCTTTTTTCGCTCTTTTATCTACTGCTAATTCATTTATATTTTCACCATCAAATTCAATTTCTCCATCTGTAATCTTGTGTTCTGGGTGGCCCATCAAAACATTTGCTAGAGTTGATTTTCCAGCCCCGTTAGGACCCATAATTACATGAAGTTCACCTTTGTTAACCTCTAAATTAATTCCATTTAATATATTTTCATCTTCAACTTTAGATTTCAAATTAGATACTTTTAGCAGTTTTTTATCCATAATCTATGTCATCTCCTTATAATAAAGTAATCTACTCAACATTGTGTTACTTATATCCTACAACATTACTCAACTTTAGTCAAGGATTTAGTTAAAAAAGTAATCAAAATTACAAAAAAAAAGATTGGTACTAAGTACCTGGAAATTATTTCCAGACACTTGGTACCAATCAACAATCAACCAATCACCAATCAATTTAAAATTCTTTATCAATATATTTCTTCTTAAAAACCAATCTCAAAACTACATATAGAGGAACAGCTGTTAAGGCCCCGATAAAACCAAATAAATACACACCGGATAAAACTACAAATAATACCACTATTGGATGAATTTCTAAGCGTCGCCCTTGAACCAAAGGCCTAATCAAATTACCTTCTAAATACTGTGCAACCACAATAATTACCAACACTCCCAAAAACAAAAACCAACTGTTTGTAACAGCAACAAAAACAGCAGGCAAACTACCAAAAAATGGCCCAATAATTGGAATTAAGGAAGTTATCATCGCGATAAAAGACAGTGCAACTGCATTTGGAAGCCCAATTAGCAAAAACCCAATAAACATTACTAATCCTAAAAAGAAGGCCACAACTAATTGTGAACTAATAAAAGTAGCAAGTAAATGATCAATTTCTTCAGCCAATTTTTCTACTCTTCTTTTTTTAGATTCTGGAATGATTTTCATAAAATTATTAAATATTTTTTGATCATCTTTAAGTAGATAAAAAACAATAAAAGGTATCAGTAAAATTATGAGACCAAAATTAGTAATAGAACTAAAAATACCCATATAATTATAAGATGAAAGCTTTTGGGCAAGTTCATTTGCATAAGAAAATATTCTTTCTCTTAAATTTAACTCTTCTAAAAAAGAATTATTGAAATCAATATATTCTTTTAAATTTTGAATTATAGAAAGAATCAAATTATAGATATAATTATAATTACCACTTAAACTCTGACTTAACTCTTTGCCCTGGTCATAAATAATACTACCGCCAAAATAAAATACAATTATTAGTAAAGCAAGAACAATCAGTAATGAAATAACTATAGCTAATGATTTGATATTTATCCATTTATATAAATATCTGACAAGTGGTCTCATTAAATAATATAAAAATGTACTGAATAATAGAGGTAGTAAAATAAAACTCATTACTGAAGTCAAAGGAACCATAAAATATGGTATCTGTCCCAAAAGAAATATTATAACTAATAAGATAATTATTGCATGTCCAGTTTTAAAAAATCGTTCATTTATCATAATATCTCTCCTAATATTTTATCCAATTAAAATTATTTGTCATAATTATTATCGTTTTCAGATACTACTTTAATAGCCTTAATTACTACAGAAATTACATCAGCTGAATGCTGCTGTTCAAGTTCTTCTGTTTTAGAAAAAGCCTCCCCTTTTGATGAGGTAACATATTTTGCTGGTAAACGATTCAAAGCATATGTTGCCATATCTAATAAACATTTTTCATCCTTACAAACATCGGTAAACTCTTCTCTTTTAAGAAAATCATCTAGCTTTTCTAAAACAATTTCTTCTGTTATATTATTAAGTTTCTGTTTCAAATGCTCATTTTTATTTTTTGACATAAATTAATCCTCCTTCAACTTTTCCCTAATTATAAATTTAAATTTAAAAACTAATAAGATCTAAAAAAATCACCACTTAAAATTATATTTCTTTATATAAGACAAAAACCCTGCCTCTAAAGACAGGATTTTTAATAATAATTAAATATTTCTATTTTGATATTCTCCAAAAACATCTCGCAACTGATCACTAATTTCATTTAAAGTTGCTTTAGCTCTTACAGCTTCAATTATCGGAGGCATTAAATTATCGCCAGTTTCAGCTGCAGATTTGACCTTTTCCAGAGTCTTTTGAACAAAATGTTGATTTCTTTCTTTTTTTAAATTATTTAAACGTTTTTTTTGTGCTTTTTCCAGACTTGAATCAACTTTCAGTAGATCCATTTCGGCACTTTGATTATTTCTTCGATATTTATTTATTCCAACAACTATTTTTTCTCCCTCATCAATTTCTTTTTGTTTCTGATAAGCACTATCCTGAATTTCTTGCTGTACATATCCTGTTTTAATAGCTTCCACCATTCCACCAAGTTGATCAATTTTATCTAAATATTTTTTTGTCTTTTCAACAAAAGAAGCTGTTAAATCTTCTAAATAATAGGAACCTCCTAAAGGGTCAATTACATCTGCAATCCCACTTTCTTCAGCAATTATCTGCTGCGTTCTTAAAGCAATTTCAACAGCTTCTTCAGATGGAAGAGAAAGCGCCTCATCATATGAATTGGTATGCAAAGATTGAGTCCCTCCCATAACTGCTGCAAGAGCTTGAATTGTTACTCGAATTATATTATTTAAAGGCTGCTCAGCAGTTAATGCTGTTCCAGCAGTTTGAGTATGAAACCGTAAAAGTTTAGACTTTTCTTTTCTAGCATCAAAACGTTCTTCTATAATCTCAGCCCAAAGTTTACGTGCAGCTCTGAATTTAGCTGTTTCTTCCATGATATTCATCTGTGAAGCAAAGAAAAAAGATAAACGGGGTGCAAAATCATCAATATCTAGACCAATTTTCAAAGCTGCTTTCACATATTCTATTGCATCTGCCAGAGTAAATGCCAATTCTTGAACTGCATTAGCGCCAGCTTCTCGAATATGATAGCCGCTGATACTAATAGTATTAAAGCCCGGCATTTCTTGTGAGCAGTATTCAAATATGTCAGTTATCAATCTCAAAGAAGCTTCAGGTGGATAGACATAAGTTCCCCTTGCTATATATTCTTTTAAAATGTCATTTTGAATAGTTCCAGTTAGTTTTTTTTGATCAACACCCTGTTCTTCAGCCGTAACAATATACATTGCCAAAATAACAGCTGCTGGTGAATTGATAGTCATTGAAGTACTTACTTCATCTAGAGGAATATCAGCAAACAAACGCTGCATATCTTCAACACTATCAATTGCTACGCCAACTCTCCCAACTTCTCCCTCAGCCAGAAGATGATCAGAATCATAAGCAATCTGTGTTGGTAAATCAAAGGCTACACTTAAACCAGTTTGTCCTTGATTTAAAAGATATTTAAAGCGCTGATTTGTTTCTTCAGCTGTTCCAAAACCAGAGTACTGCCTCATTGTCCAGAAACGAGAGCGATACATTGTTGAATATACTCCACGAGTATAAGGAAATTCACCCGGAAAAGAAAGGTCCTGCTGATAATCAATATTTTCTAAATCTAATGGTGTGTATAGAGCTTTAGGCTCTTTTCCCGCCTCAGATTCAAAATTATCTTTTCGTAAGCCAAAACGATCAACCGTTTTTTGATATTTTTTTTCCTGCCACTCTTTCTCGGCTTTTTTTAGGTCAGATAAGTTATTTTCTTTCTGCTTCTTATTTTTATATTCTCCCATAAGCATAACTCCTCTTATCTAATTTGAGATCAAAACCAAGTTCAAATGCTTCTATATTATCATCAACGGTCTTAGGTGGTACTTTTTCAATAATTGCTTTTTTAATAAATTCTACAGATATCTTTTTTTGGATTATTCTGGCAATAATACCTAAAACAATCATATTAGCTGAAATTTCTTTACCTATTTTTTTTGCTGCCAAATCCAAAATATCAAGCTGATAAATATTATCCTTAAGTTCAGAATCTATTTTTGAAATGTCAATATTACTGTCAGCAATAATAACTCCATAATTTTTTAAATCTCTTCCATACTGCTCAAAAGCTTCTTGAGTTAAACAGACTAAAAGGTCAGGTTTGATAACTTTTGGAAAATCAATCTGATCTTCATCAAATACAACTTCTGCTCTGCTGGCTCCTCCTCTTGATTCAGGACCATACGATTGACTCTGACTGACATTTAAGTCGTCAACCATAACTCCTGCTTCTGCTAAAATAATCCCTGCAAGAATCATTCCTTGACCACCAGCACCGCTTAATCTGATCTCATATCTGCCCATTATAAAGCCTCCTCTTTATTTAGTTTTTCTATTATTTTTTGGTAGCGTTCTGTATATTCGCTTTCCGGGTTATCAACCTCTTTTAAAATTCCTAGAGGATACTTTTCTGTTTTTTCTTCAGGACTAAGCTCCTGCCATTTTTTGAAATCAATTGTATTTTGCTCTTGTTTTTTAAGCATTTTGACAGCATCACCAGAATTATTTTGCCGACCATAACTAACTGGACACTGAGAAAAACTTTCTACAAAAGAGAATCCTTTGTGTTTTAAAGCTGCTAAATATAATTTTTTTAGCTGTCTTGGATTATAGGATGCACCACGAGCTATAAAAGTACCGCCCGCTCCTTCTACAAGTCTTGCTAAATCAAAATTCTGATCTATATTTCCATAAGGAGAAGTAGTTGCCAGATCACCGGTTGGAGTCATCGGAGAAAATTGACCTCCTGTCATTCCATATATTTGATTGTTAAATAAAATTACACTCAGATCAATATTTCTACGAGCTGCATGAATCAAATGGTTACCTCCAATTGCTGATCCATCCCCATCACCGGTCATTACAATTACATTCAGCTCCGGATTTGCCATTTTTACTCCAGTTGCAAAAGCTATAGCTCTACCATGAGTAGTATGCAGAGTATCAAAATTTAAATACCCTGTAGCTCTACCAGAACAACCAATACCAGAAATTATAACAGTTTTGTCTTGGTCAAGATTGCTTTCAGCAAAAGCTCTAATAAATGAATTTAAAATTGTCCCATGTCCACAACCAGGACACCAGATATGAGGTAGTTTATCTTTTCTTAAATATTTGTCAAAATCCATTATAATACCTCCTCCAGCAACGCTCTAATTTCTTCTGGCTTAATTAGTTCTCCTGCATAAGAATTTAGACCAAGAACTTTAGCTTTACCTGCAGCTGCTCTTTTTATTTCCCTAATTAGCTGGCCTTGATTTAATTCAGGAACAATAATTGTTTCTACCTGAGAAGCAAGTTCTGCCACTGCCTCTTCTGCAAATGGCCAAATTGTCTGTAACTTAAACCAACCTGCTTTCAGATTGTCCTTACGGCCTGTATTAACTGCACTAATTGCAGTTCTAGCAGTTGAACCATAGCTTAATACAGCTACTCTATCGTCACTTCTGATATCTTTTTCATATAAAATAATTTGATCCAGATTATCATGAAGTTTATTATGAAGCCGATCCTGCATTAACTTAGCAGTTTCCTTTTTCCCATCTGGAAAACCACTTTGGTCATGGAAAAGCCCACTTGTATGATATTTAAGTCCACTGCCATAATCAGCCATTGGAGGTATCAAATCATCTGTTAACTGATACGGCAAATAATCAGCTGGATTTTGATCAGGTTTAGGTTTTTTACGGTCGTAAATTTCAATTTCATTACTATTTTTTAAATAAATCTTCTCTCTCAAATGTCCAATAACCTCATCTAAAAGCAAAACTACCGGCTGCCTAAATTTTTCGCTTAAATTTACAGCCTTAATTGTCAGCTCATAACTTTCTGCAACTGATGCCGGCGCCAGCGCAATTATTTCTTGGTCACCGTTTCTTCCCCAGCGGGTCTGCATGACATCTCCTTGAGAAGGAGATGTTGGTAGTCCAGTAGACGGTCCAACTCTTTGAACATTTACAACAACTACCGGTGCTTCTATCATTGTTGCAAATCCTAAATTTTCTTGTTTCAAAGCAAAACCAGGTCCACTAGTAGCAGTAATAGCTTTTTTCCCCGCTAATGAAGCTCCCACTGCTGCTGCCATCCCAGCAATCTCATCCTCCATCTGTAAAAACTTACCGCCTCTTTTAGGGAGCTCTCTGGCAAAACCTTCAGCTATTTCAGAAGCTGGGGTTATTGGATAACCTGCAAAAAAACTAACACCTGCTGCCAGGGCACCTTCTACAACCGCTTGATCTCCCTGAGTAAGAACAGCTCTTTTTTCAGGTTTATATATTTTAGTTTTCATCATCAGCCACCACCTTCAGCACAAAATCAGGACAGATTAATTCACAATTTTGACAGCCTATACACTTTTCTAAATCAACTATTTCGACTCTATCCCTACCTTTAACTAAAATATCAGTGGGACAAACCGAAACACAAATTCCGCAATTTTTACACCAGTCAGGATTTTCTAATTTTACCCTCTCACCTCTGGCCATATTTTCACTCCTTAAAAATAGATTTTTTACAATCTTACTGCCTGATTACAGGCGGAGATGAAGCCAGCTGCTCTCTACTCTCTACTTTTTACAAAAATATTTAAGATTTAGTAAATTTATCTATAAAACACTATTAATTTTAAATAAACAGAATATAACTATTTATTTAATTTTCTGACAATTATAGTTTAAAATTAAGCCGGCAGTCTAACTGCTGGCCTAATCTTATGCTTTATATATTTTTTATAATTTAACTATAATTAATTTTTAACCAAGAATTGAAAGTAAGGTACCTGCTGCAATTGCAGATCCAATAACACCAGCAAAATTTGGCCCCATAGCATGCATTAAAAGGTGATTAGAAGGGTTTTCTTCCTGACCAACTTTCTGTACAACTCTGGCTGCCATTGGAACTGCAGAAACTCCTGCTGCTCCAATCAGTGGATTAATTTTGCCGCCACTTAAACGATGCATTAATTTTCCAAGCAGTACTCCTGTTGCCGTACCAAAACTAAAAGCAACTAATCCTAAAACTAAAATACCAAGAGTCTGAGCATTTAAAAATGCTTCAGCACTGGCTGTTGCGCCAACAGTTAATCCTAAAAATAGGGTAACTATGTTCATTAAAGCATTTTGAGTTGTTTTAAGTAAACGATCAACTACCCCTACCTCACGCATTAAATTACCAAACATTAAGCTTCCTAAAAGAGGTAAAGCAGTAGGAACTAGTAAACCTCCAAGCAAAGTTACAGCAATTGGGAAAATAATCTTTTCTTTTTTTGTTACATGCCTTAACTGCTCCATTTTTACCTGACGCTCTTCTTTAGTGGTTAATGCTTTCATAATGGGCGGCTGAATAATCGGTACTAGAGCCATATAAGAATAAGCTGCTACAGCAATTGGTCCCAGCAAATGTGGTGCTAACTGACTGGCAGCAAAGATTGCTGTTGGGCCATCTGCTCCACCAATGATTCCCACTGCTCCTGCTTCTGCAGGTGAAAAACCAAGGGCAATTGCTCCAAAAATAGTAGCAAATATACCAAACTGTGCTGCTGCCCCCAATAGAGCTGTTTTCGGCTGAGCTATCATTGGACCAAAATCAGTCCAGGCTCCAACACCCATAAAGATAATTGGAGGATAAATCCCCAATTTTACACCTTGATAAAGGTAATATAATAAACCTCCAACTTGACCATCTTTTCCTGCTGCCATTAATCCTCCCAAAGGAAGATTAACTAAAAGCATTCCAAAACTGATTGGTACTAATAGTAGTGGCTCATATTCTTTAACCACTGCCAAATATAAAAGTATAGAGGCAATGATAATCATTATAAATTGTCCTAAGCCCAGATTTAAATAACCTGTTGACTGGACAAATAGTGAAATCTTATCTAACATGATTTAACCCCCTACTCAATTACCAGCAGTATATCTTCTGCATCAACACTGTCTCCGACTCTTACTTTAATATCTTTAACAGTACCTGATTGAGCTGCAGTAATTTCATTTTCCATCTTCATTGCTTCTAATACAACTAATATATCACCTTTACTGACAGTATCACCTTTTTTAACATCAATTTCTAATATACTTCCCGGCATTGGTGCTAAAACATCTCCTTCACCAACATCAGCTGGTGCTGACATTTCTTTTTGAGGCTTTCTTTTAGGTTTGGGAGCAGCTTTTTTTGGTGCTGTCTTTTTTGCAGCTGCAGCGTTTCTGCTGCCTGCATTACTTGTATTGCTTGCTGATTTTGCACCACTACCTTCGCTTCCTATTTCCTCAATATTTACAATAAATTCTTCACCATCTACCTCAACTCTAAATTTTTTCATTCTATATTCAGCTCCTATCTTTTCCAGTTTTGATTACTTTTTTGAATAGATATTATCCTATAACTTTTATGATCACTTAACATTTCATATACAGCGGCAGTAATTGCTGCGGCCTTTTTAGTAGAAATCCCCTGTTCTGATTCAATTAGTTGTTCTGCCTCATTTTCTGCTGCAGTTTTTGAGATCTCAACTGCCTTTTTATTTTTCTTTTTATCTTCACTATCCGGTCCAAATAGTTTCCCGCTAAAATGAAGGAAAACCGAGAGTAGATAAAGGGAAAGAAAAACTGTTCCCATTCCAATTACTAATAACTCCAGACCAAGAACATAATTATTCATGCTTTCACCTACTTCTTACTATTTTTATAAAGGAATATTACCGTGTTTTTTATCCTGTCCATCTTCACGTTTATTACTCATCATCTCTAAACCATTAATTAGTTTAGCCCTGGTTTCTTTCATCTTAATTACATCATTGACCATTCCTCTTTTAGCTGCAATATAAGGATTAGCAAAGTTATCTTTATATTCATCAATTTTATCCTGACGCAGTTTATCTGGATCATCAGCTGCTTTTATTTCTTTTCTGTAAATTACATTTGCAGCACCTTCAGGGCCCATAACTGCAATTTCCGCTATTGGCCAAGCATAAACTAAATCTGCTCTAACTGAACGACTTCCCATTGCAATATATGCTCCACCATAAGCCTTACGCATAATAAGAGTTATTTTAGGTACAGTTGCTTCTGAGTAAGCATAAAGAACTTTTGCACCATGACGAATTACTCCCCCATATTCCTGTTCTGTACCCGGCATATAACCTGGAACATCAACTAAAGAAATAATAGGAATATTAAAGCTATCTAAAAAACGAATAAAACGTGCAATTTTAGTGGACGCATCTATATTTAAACAACCCGCTAAATGCTGAGGCTGATTTGCAATAATTCCTACACTGCGGCCATTTAATCTGGCAAAACCAACTACTGCATTTTGAGCAAAATAAGGCTGCACTTCCATAAAACTATCTTTATCTGCAAGAATATCAATTACATCTCTAACATCATAAGCTTTTTGAGGATTTTCATTAACAATTTCTTTAAGTTCTTCAGTACTGCGGCCAGGGTCATCCTGAGCTTCAAGCATTTCTGGCTCCTCTTTATAATTATCAGGTATGTAAGATAATAATCTTCTAATATTATCCAGAGCAGCTTCTTCACTAGCTTCCATAAAGTGAGCAACACCACTAACCTGATTGTGGGTTTGAGCTCCACCTAATTCTTCAGCTGAGACTTCCTCACCTGTAACAGATTTAATTACACTAGGACCAGTAATAAACATCTTGGATGTCTGATCAACCATAAAAATAAAATCTGTAATTGCTGGAGAATAAACGGCTCCCCCGGCACATGGACCTAAAATTGCTGTAATCTGTGGTACTACACCTGATGCTTTTGTGTTGCGATAGAAAATTTCTCCATAACCATTAAGAGAATCTATACCCTCGTTAATTCTGGCTCCACCGGAATCATTAAGTCCAATTACTGGTGCACCATTTTTAACCGCTAAATCCATTACTTCAGAAATTTTATTGGCATGTGCTTCACCAACTGAACCGCCCATCACTGTAAAGTCCTGAGCATAGACATAAACTAAACGTCCCTCAATTGTACCATAACCAACTACAACTCCTTCTCCCGGAACTTCTTTTTCATCCATTCCTAAAGAAGTGCTGCGATTTTCTACAAACATATTCAATTCATTAAAAGTACCATCATCTAATAAGTATTCTATTCTTTCTCTGGCAGTTTTTTTATTCTTTTTATGTTGTTTTTCAATTCTTGCCTGACCGCCACCCTGACGAATCGTCTCTTTTTTATTTTTTAATGACTGTTCCCTATCTTCTACTGACATTATTTTTCCTCCTTAGCAAGTGGTTCACATAATTCTAATAAGACTCCATTTGTAGTTTTGGGATGAATAAAAATAATCTTCATATTATCTGCACCCACCGTCACCTTATCTCCAATCAATCTGGCTCCTTGAGCCTGCATTGCTTTAATCTTATCTTCAATGCTGTCGACTAAAATTGCAAAGTGATGAATCCCTTGACCATTCTTATTGATAAATCTGGCAATAGTACTCTTCTCATTTAAAGGCTCAAGTAGTTCAATTTTACTTTCTCCAACTTTTAAAAAAGCAATCTTTACTCCCTGTGACTCAACTGTTTCCTGTTTGAGAAATTCTAAACCTAAAATGTCTTGATAAAATTTGAGTGATTCTTCCAGATTCTGAACAGCAATACCTATATGTTCTATATTTTTGAGATTCAAATTTACCTCCTTTATTTAATCGACACCATTAAGGATAGCAAAAAACTGACCACAAGTCAACTCAGATTTTTAAATTATTATCAATAAATTGCTCAACTACCTGATATGGCGTAGTTTCTCCTCGTAAAATTCTTGCTAATTTTTTCTCTAAGTTTTGCTTTTGATTGAATTTAGATAATAATTTTGCTGTAATTTTCAACTGCAGTAAATTAAATAAATGTTTTTTTAACTGATCTTTTTTATTATTCTCTAAAATATCATTTCGTTTTAAATAATTATAATGATTTTCTATTTCTTTAACTAAAATATCTATACCCTGATTATTTAAAGCTGAAGTTTTTAATAATACATTCTGCCATTCGTTTTCTGATTTTTTATTTTTAGCTATATTTGAATCATCTTCCTTTTTTAAAGAAAATAGGGATTTTATCAAAACTTCCATTCTGGCTGCCTGAGGTAAATCAGATTTATTAAGAATAAATATATCCCCAACTTCCATTAATTCTGATTTAAAAATTTGAATATCATCTCCAACTTCTGGTACTGTAACAACTAAAGTTGTATCAGCTAAACTAACTATATCAATTTCTGTCTGTCCAACTCCAACTGTTTCTATAATAATTTTTTGATAGCCAGCAGCTGCTAAAATTACTGCTGTATCATAAACAGCAGTATTAACACCACCAAAACTTACTCGGCTAGCCATACTGCGGATAAAAATATTCTGATTATTTATTAACTTTCTCATTCTAATTCTGTCCCCTAAAAAGGCCCCTCCACTCTTCTGGCTGGTGGGATCTACTGCAATTACTGCAATTTTTTCTTCTGTTTTTTCAGATAATTCTTTTAGCATTAGATTAAGCAGAGAGCTTTTACCTGAACCAGCAGGACCTGTAATCCCAATTATATATGGCTTATTATAACTTTGATAAAACTGCTTCATAATTTCGATACTCAAAGGATCTTTATTTTCTAAAAGCGAAATGGATCTTGCTGTCTCTTTTTCTTTACCAGCTCTAATTGCATTTATAAATTCTTTAAGATTTTGAGAAAATAATTTATCTTTTTTCCTAGACAAGCCTTCCCACCCCTTCATTTTACTAGTTTAACTTATCAAATTAAGTTAATCATTTAAATAATTAAGTATTTCTTTAATTGAAGTTCCACTACCAAATATTTTATTAACGCCTAGCTCTTTCAGATATTTATAATCATCTTTGGGAATTATTCCCCCAACAATAACCAATGTATCGTTAATATTTTCGGCTTCCATAATTTTAAATAATTTTTGAACAAGTATTTTATGAGCTCCAGAAAGAATACTGACCCCAATAATATCAACATCTTCCTGTAAAGCAGTTCTCACTACTTCTTCAGCTGTATTGCGCAGTCCGGTATAAATAACCTCCATCCCAGCTTCTTTTAAAGCTCGAGCTACAATCTTTGCCCCACGATCATGTCCATCTAGCCCAAGTTTAGCAATTAAAACTCTTTTTTTTCCACTCATCAGCAATCTCCTTTCAGTTTTTCTATTTTTGAACAAAAAGTGTAATGATAAATAATTAGTTCAGGATTACCCTTCTTTCTCCGCTATAAATATTAAAACGTTGTCCTCTACAAAAGGCAATTAATGTCATATTTCTATCCCTTGCAATCTTAACAGCCACATCTGTTGGAGCAGAGCGAGATAACAAAAAAGGAATTCCTTGTTTGAGAACTTTAATTATCATCTCAGAAGAAATTCTACCGCTTGTCAGTACTATTTTATCTTTCAAATCAACATTTTCCATCAAGGCTTTACCAATAATTTTATCTAAAGCGTTATGACGTCCGATGTCTTCTAGCTGATAAATTATTTTATCTGATGAAGCTAAAGCTGCCGTATGTGTACCTCCGGTTTGCTGAAAATATTTAGAGTTTTGCTGTAGTTCAAACATCAAAGAAGTAAATAACTCTGCTTGATACTTCTGCTTACTTTTAATTTCTTGAGTCCTTGCACAATCTTCAAGATTAATAAAAGTTGAGCCACCACCACACCCTGAAGTCAGAGTTCTTTTTTTATAATCATTTGGTGAAAAATCTTTTTTTATTTCTACCATTGCCACTGTTTTTTCGTGTTTTAGATCAATATTTTTAATATCCTGTTTATTTTTTATTATACCCTCAGCTGCTAGAAATCCAACTATTAACTCTTCTAAATTTTCCTTTAAAATCATTAGAGTTAAAAATTGATAACCATTTATAAAAAGTGTAAGCGGACTCTCATTAATTATTATCTCCTCAGTTTCAATAAATTTATTTATTTTAAATTTTCTGATTTTTTTATTAGCAAAAATTTCTTTACTCATTTTATAACTCCTATTATGTTCTTCTGATTTTTATTTTCTTATTATAATAATCATTGTATATTTACTGCACAAATCATGACTTAAGTTTATATTTTATTACTTCGCTAACAATTATTATTAACCTTTATTTTTCTGACCAAATTACAGATATTTTAGTTTCAATTTAAAAAAAGCTGCTCAGTTAAGAACAGCTAAAAATAATTCAATATTTTAATTTAAAATCAACCTGGTTTAATAAAGCTTCATTATTCAAATAATGTTTTAAGTTATCTCTAAAAATTTCAAATCTTCGCTGATCATTAGTCGGAGAAAAACCAGCAGTATGAGGAGTTAATATTACATTTTCTAACTCCCAGAGTTTGCTTTCTTCCGGAAGTGGTTCCGGATCAGTAACATCAAGACCAGCTCCTGCAATCCAATTTTCTGTTAAAGCTTTTACTAAATCAGCCTGTTTAATTAAAGAACCGCGCCCAATGTTAACTATAAAAGCCGAATCCTTCATTATCTTTAGTTCCCGCTCCGTGATCATATTTTCTGTTTCCGGTGTCCCGGGTAAAGTTAAAATTAAATAATCAGATCTTTTAAGCAATTTATCTAAATCCTTATTTAAATAAATATGATCAACATAATCAGGACTCTCAGTCATTGTTCTTTTTAACGCCAATACCTTGGCCCCCCAGGCTTTTGCTCTTCTGGCAATAGTACTTCCGATATCACCAAATCCTAAGATTCCAACTGTAGAATCAAAAAAATCTTTAATTTTATTCTCCCGCTGCCATTTCTTTTCCTTTTTATTATAAGCATAATCAATCAAATTTCTATTGTGGGCCATGATCATTGCAAATACATGTTCTGCAATAGGCTTACCATAAACCCCACTGGAATTTGTCAGTATAATATCTTTATTTTGGTAAATTTCTTTATTTGCATAGCGATCAACTCCTGCACTCGGAAGATGCAGCCATTTTAGATTCTCAGCTTCTTTTATCAGCTCAGTTTTAGGCCAGCCAAAGACTATTTCACTATCTTTTAAGGCCTGAAAATAATCCGTTTTTGAGTCTAAAACTTCTAAATTTAACTCGGGAGCAATTTCTCTAATTTCTGCTTCAGCTGCCTGAGGTAGATCAAATATATCATTTTTCAAAACTAAAATATCGCCCATTTTATCCCTCCATCTGTGATATCCATATTTAATTTCACTTCTCTTGCAGTTATTTATTTTTTAAATAAATATAAAGTTAATTAATTCTCCAGTTCTGAAATTTTCTCTTTGATTATCTTCATTATTTCTGCTACAGACTTTTCTCCTTCAATTTTCAAAATCGGACATGCCAATTTTTGCATCCACTCTTCGTGAGTTCTCTTATTTCTGATTTCTGTCTGATCATAGTCATATCTAGCAGCTGAATCCAAAAACTTTTGATGTCTTTCAAACATTTTTCCACCCGGAAGCACTGCACTACCAAACCGTTTTTGTTCTCTACTTTTCAATCGCTGCAGCCTGACATTTATTGGTGTCCAGAGATAAATAACAAGATCAAATTGATCCATAAAAATATCTCCCCAGCCGCAAAAAGAACCGCTAATTACCCAACCTGATTCATCTTCCAAATCTTTTTTTAACAGTCTCCGTCTTTCTTCAATAGAACGCAAATGCTGATATGGTGGATCTGTCGGTTTCCAAAAATAATTATCTGCATCAAAGTGAGCCAGATTATAAGCCTCACTAAGCTTTTTCCCAATTGTAGTTGTGCCAGAACCTGATGGCCCCAAAATATGTATGTGGTTAATCATCTGTCTACTCCTTATTAAAAATTTAATTTCTCATTGTAATAATTATTCAATAAATCTATTTCATTACCTGCTTAAAAAACAAAAAGTGAGCATATATCTGACCACATTTATTAATTATATCTACCATTCATCAGACTGTAATTATTCCAGTTAAAGCAAATAGATAAAGAATAATCCCCAATAATCCAAGTAATCCTAAATATTTAAGTTTAGGAAATTTATAACGAAAGGCTGAGAAAAAACTAAAAAATGAAAAATATAATAAGTAAATTGGTTGTTCAAGACTAAAAGCCTGAAAGCCCATTAATCCTAAGAAACCCATAAAACCAAGACGCCAGTCATAATTATTGTTTCTCATAATTTTCACCCCGACTTTTAATTATTTTTACTATTTTTCTCATGCCTTTCATAATTAATTTTTACTGCAAATAAAAACACAAAACTCGTCTAGTAAAATCAATTCTAGCCAGATTTTTGTTCAGCTTTTTTAGCTGTTATAAGCAATGGAATCGAGCTTAATTCCCGATAATGATCACCAACCGGACTTCCATATATCTTTTCAACTTTAAATCCTGCTTCTTTTAAATAATCTTCAAGCTCAGATTTACAGAGTGGATACAGTTCTATTTTATTCTCTGATAAAAGCTGATCATCAAAATGATCAATTAATCTAGTTTTAAAATATAATATATTTTCTTTTTCGTTATATTCATAATTGCGCTCAAAGCGCACTGAGTCATCTTTGCTATAAATTGTAGGCAATCCATCTAAATCTAACTCAAGAATTCGATTATAATTAACTATCTGAATAAATATTTTACCCTTTTCTTTTAATATTTCTGCTGCCAAATCTAAAAAATCTTTAATCCCTTCTTTTGTTAGATGAACTAAAACATTGCCAATAATATAAATTCCATCAAAACTAGCTTTTTTAAATTTTTTCTTCAAATTTAACATTCCAAGTCGATAAAAATCAACTTCTACTCGAGCATCCTTCATTTTTGATTCTGCTAAAGAAATCATCTCTGCATCAAGATCAATTGCTTTAACTTGATAACCTTTTTCTGCTAATTTCAGAGCATAACTTCCTGTGCCACAACCAACATCTAAAAGTTTAATTTCTTCCTTTTTTTCTTTCAGCCCTTTAAATGTATTGTCAATTAAATTAAGTTTTTTAGAATTAAGAGGAAAAATTTTATCATAGTTTTTACTAAACTCAGAATAAAAATCCATTTAATCAACCCCCCATAAATTATATTAATTAAGTTATTATTACTTGAATTAGATATAGCTTTTAAAATTCCTGCTTTTAAAAAATAAAAACCTCTTTCAGCAGCAAACTAAAAGAGGCCTCTTCAGACAAGAATAAGTTTAAATCTGATATTTATAGTTGTTTTGATAAAAATGTCTATTTTCTCCAACATAACCACCATTCAGCACACTCTACTTCTCCCTGCTCAATTTGTTGCCTTCTCTTTTCGATGTGTGACATATTGTTTTCTGGATCCTTAACTAACTTATAATCAAAAACTTGATTTTTTGACCAATTTAGCTTAAACTTTTTCTTTTTATCCATCTTTATCACCCTTCGACTATGTTTTAATTGATAATAAAATTATAATAAAGTTGAGCTTTTTTGTCAAGTATAATTCAAAAAAAGAACAGCCTCAATAAGACTGTTCTCATTTATTATAATTTTTAAATTATAAAATAGCCCTAAGTTTATTTTTCAATTTCAGTTAATACAACTCCAATTAATCCAGGACCAGTATGAACAACCATAACTGGACTAATTTCACTAAAATACGTTTCTTTTACCTGAGATAACTGCTTGAATTTATCTAAAAGACTATGTGCCTCTTCTTCAGCAGCAGCATTCATAACATCAACCACATACTCTTTACCATCTTGTACTTTATCTTTAATAATAGAATACATCTTTTTTAATGATCTTTTACGTCCTCTAACTTTATCAAAAGTAAAATATTCGCCTTCCTCATCAATGGCAATTATCGGTTTTATATTTAAAAATTCAGCAATAGTTCCAGATACCTTGCCAATTCTACCACCTTTTTTGAGATATTTAAGAGTTTCTACCACAAATAGAACTTCAATTTTATCCTTTTGAGCTTCAACTTTTTCAATGATCTCATTAAAACTTAGATCTTTATTTTTAATTAAATTATTTGCATAAAGTACAAGTCTTCCTAAACCCTTTGAAAGCATTTTTGAGTCAATTACTTCAACTTCTATTCCTTCAATTTGATCAGCAACCATCATACAATTACTGTAAGTTGCAGAAAGACCACTCGATATATGGATAGAAATAATGTGGGTATAGCCCTCTTCTTTTAATTCATTATAAACATCCATTATTTCCTGAGGAGAAGGCATAGAAGTAGTCGGTATCTCTCTTTCAAAACTTTCATAAACTTCTGCTGGTGTAATATCAACTCGATCATGGAACTGACTATCACTGTATATAACCTTTAAGGGAATTGAAGTTATATTATATTTTTCTAATTCTTTCTTCGTCAAATCTGAAGTGCTATCAGTTACAACTGCAATTTTTTCCTTCATAATTTTTTCTCCTTTTTTTGGCTAATGACTTTATGGACATTTATTCGTCTGCAAGATTATCAAAATAACCTTGAATTAAAATTATCGGAGTTCCTTTATCTCCACTACCACTAACTAAATCACATAAACTTCCCAGTAAATCAGTTAATCTTCTAGGAGTTGTACCCTGAGCTTTAATATTAGCAGTTAAATCAGCTTCTTTTTCCCTAATCTCTTCTTTCATAGCAGTTAATAATTCTTCACCTTTTAATTTTTCAAGCTCATTATCAGCTAAATATTTCAATTTAACCTCATTTGGAGTTCCTTCTAAACCTTTTGTATAAGCCGGTGAAACAACAGGATCAGCAAGCTCCCAAATCTTTGCTACAGGATCTTTAAAAGCCCCATCACCATAAATCATTACTTCAACTTCTTTGCCGCTAAATTCTCTTATTTCCTTTTGAACTTCTTCAACGAAATGCTGTCCATCTTTAGGAAACAGTTTCAATCTGTTTTCAGATGCCTTATTAGATCCTAAAAGTCCATAATCAGGATTATATCCCTTACCTTGATCTTTATTACAAATTTCATTAAGGCTGACAACTTTTGCTACTCCATTTTCTTTTAAAATTTCTTTAGTCCGTTCTTTTGTGTGGATGTCAGCAACAATTACTTGGTCAGTATAATTTAAAATTGTCTCAGGTTGATTAGCTGCTATTATTTCAATTTCTGTTTCTGCAGCAATCTCCTTATATAAATCAACATAATTAACCCCTGTAAAAGGGTGCTTGAAATCTGAAAATTTTTGATAATATTCTTCCTCTTCAATAACATACTGATAAGGATCGATTTTCAAATCATAGATTTTTCGTGCATCTAAAAGCGGATTCCCAACTTCATCATTTGGATAACTCAGCTGTAAATATATTTTTTTCCCACTCGCTGCAATTCCTTTTAAAATCATAGAAAAACGATTTCTACTTAAAATTGGAAAAACAATGCCTATTGAATCTCCACTGAAAATCTCATTAATTTCAGCTGCAATATCCTCAATATTAATGTAATTACCCTGTGCTCTAGCAACCAAAGATTCGGTTATTCCTAAAACATCTTTATCTCTAAGTTCGTAACCTTCCTCTTGAATCGACTGCTTTAAAGAATCAACAACTATTTCCACCAGTTGATCGCCTTCTTTGACTATTGGAGCTCTAAGTCCTCTCACTTCTGTGCCAACTGTTCTCATTAATTTCACCTCAAAAAATATTAATTTTCTTACAACAAATTTTATTATAGCAGAAATAGTGTTAATTAGGCAAATTTCTAAATTCATCTCCACCATGTCTAAAAATTGTCACTAATAGATTTAACTTTATTATACTATTTTTTTTTGCTGATGTACAACTTTCGTTTCTGAGACTATATTTTTATCATTTTTATCTAACTTTAAGATTAAAAAAAGTAGCTTTAATTCTTTTAAGAATCAAAGCCACTCTTTTGAATTCACAAATTTATTTTCTTAGATTATTTAAAATTTCTTCAAATTCTTCTTTAGAAATTTCACCTTTAGCATATCGCTGACGAGCAGTTTCTTCTGCACTATCTCTGCGATGATCATTAATTTGCTGATCTTTATAATGATTATGATTATAATCCCGGTTGTAATTTTTAGTCTCATTACTTTTTTGAACAATAAAATAAATTACTGCTGCAAGTATAATAACCCAGAATATCATCATAAAACCTCCACCTCCCCAGAAACGGTTGAATCCCATATGGCCAAATCTACCCATCGGGCCAAATCTAAACATAATATCACTACTCCTTTATTTAATCTTGAGTATTTCTCTTTAATTATATCTTAAGGGACAATTGTGAAGGAAATATGAATTTTGTATTTTTATTGTTTAATTACTCTCACCAGCAGCAATTGGCATGTTTTCATTACTCCATTCAACCCAGGATCCATCATAGTTTTTAACTTCTGGATAACCTAAAAGTGCTTTTAAAACAAAGGTAGTATGACATGACCTAATTGCACCCTGACAGTAAGGATATACAGTTTTTTCAGAAGTAACTTCTTTCTGTTGATAAATTTCTTTTAGCTCTTCTGCACTTTTAAAAGTTCCATCTTTATTCAAGGCAGCGGTCCACTCTATCCAAACTGAAGATGGTATCCTGCCACCTTGGCCTGCACCATCTAAAACAACCTCTCCAGTATACTCTCCTCTTCCTCTTGTATCAAGAATTAAACTATTTTCTCGATCAATAGAATTTTCAACTTCCTCCATATCAGCTACCATATCTTTATTAATTGGACCAATTTGATAGTTACTTTCTTCATATGATTGAAACTCTACCATTTTAGTTTCATAACCCAATTCTTCCCATTTTCCTAAGGCTCCATCTAATAATTTAACATTATTATGTCCATACATTTTCAGAATCCACCAAACTCGAGATGACCAAAGATTATTAGATGCATCATATGCAACAATTAAATCACCATTTTTTATTCCTTTTTCTTGTAATAAATTTTCAATCTTTTCAGGAGATGCCATAATATAATTATATTTAGCATTTGTATCTTCAAATTCATCTCTTCCAATTTGAATAGCTCCTGGTATATGTCCTTTTAGAAAATCAACATTGCTTCTAAAATCAATTATTTTTACATCCTCATTTTTTCTTATAGTATTTAATTCCTCAGAACTAATTAAATTTTCCGGAGAAGTATATCCCCTATCAACAATTGGTGCTGCAAAAACTGATGAACTTACTACTAATAAAAGAACTCCCAAAAAAATAGATAGATAAATTTTCTTTTTCACTACAATCACTCCCCATAAGTATGTTTTAAAGATCACATTATATGTTAATTATATCACATGATTGACTAAAGTAAAGACAATGAAATAAGTTTTTTCAAAATTAAAAAAATAGCCAGTGCTTTTTATACACTGACTATACTAGTTATTATTTTGTGAAATAGTCAACTCCAGCTTTAAATAATTTTTGATCTTTTTCGCCAATAATATTTTTGGCTACATTATTTCCAATTCGCTCTGAGTGTCCCATTTTACCAAAGATTCTACCATCCGGACTACATATTCCTTCTACAGCAGCGATCGAACCATTAGGATTATGGGGGATTTCCATTGTTGCTTTCCCCTCTAAATCAACATATTGCGTAACGAGCTGTCCATTTTGCTGAAGCTCTCTTACCATTGACTTCTCAGCCACAAAACGACCTTCTCCATGTGAAACTGGAATTGAATGAATTTCTCCAACTTCTACATTAGCAAGCCAGGGTGACTTGTTTGAAGTGATTTTAGTATTTACCATCTGAGAAACATGGCGACCAATAGTATTATAAGTTAAGGTTGGTGAATTCTCAGTTACTTCTCGGATTTCACCATAAGGTAAAAGTCCCAGCTTAACTAAAGCCTGAAATCCATTGCAAATACCAAGCATTAAGCCATCCCTATTATTTAATAGTTCCATTACAGATTTTTTTATTTCAGGATTTCTAAATACTGCTGCAATAAATTTACCTGACCCATCGGGTTCATCTCCGGCACTAAATCCACCCGGCAGCATTACAATCTGGGATTCTCTAATTAAAGCCGCCATTCTTGCAATTGAATTTTCTATTTGTTCTGGTTCTAAATTTTTAAAGATAAATGTTTCAACCTCAGCTCCAGCCTCTCTAAACTGACGGGCTGAATCATATTCACAGTTTGTTCCAGGGAATACAGGAATTAAAACTTTTGGTTTAGCAAGCTTTATTTTAGAATTAAAAATTTGTTCATTCTGATAAGGGTCAAAATTTAGTAGTTCTTTTTCTGCTTCTGGCTCAACAACAGCAGCAATTTCATCTTCAGCTGCTTGAGTTTTATATATTTTCTCCAGGGGCTGTTCCCAACTGTTTAAAGCTTCAACCAAAGAGATTGATTTATTATTTATTCTTATAACTTTTTCTTTAACTGTCTTTCCTAAAATTTGATAATTTAAATCAACAAATAATTCTTCTGCTTTTTCATTAGTAGAAACTTCTAAAATTAGAGCTCCATATTCTGGTGAAAATAGAGTTTCTTCACTCAATTCAGTAGTAATTTCTACTCCAATTTTATTACCAAAACTCATTTTAGAAATCGCTTCAGCTAATCCACCGATAGTAATAGCTGCTGCAGATTTTATTTTTCCTTTAGAAATTAATTTTTCGACCAGGGTATAATTATTTTTTAGTTCGGATATATCTGGCAGTTCAGCCTTATTTCGCTTAACAGGTAAATAAACTAAGGTACTACCAACTTCTTTAAATTCAGGTGAGATAACATTATTGACATCAACTGTATCTACTGCAAAAGAAACTAATGTTGGCGGGACATCTATATCTTTAAAAGTTCCTGACATACTGTCTTTACCACCAATAGCTGGAAGTTCAAAATCTTTTTGAGCTTTATAGGCTCCCAATAAAGCACTAAATGGTTTACCCCAGCGTTCTGGATCGTTTCTTAACCGCTCAAAATATTCTTGAAAAGTAAATCTAATTTTAGTATAATCTCCACCTGAAGCTACAATTTTAGCAACTGATTCAACTACTGCATATAATGCCCCATGAAAAGGACTCCAGGTTGTTAATTTAGAATCATAACCATGACTCATAATTGTTCCAGTATTTGTTTCCCCCTCAATTAAAGGGATTTTAGCTGTCATTGCTTGAGTTGGAGTCAGCTGATATTTGCCACCAAAAGGCATTGTTACACTGCCAGCTCCAATTGAACTATCAAATTTTTCAACTAGTCCTTTTTGACTTGCCACATTGATATCAGCTAAATTACTAATCCATTTTTCTTTTAAATTATCTTCTTCAGCCAGACGATGATTTGCCGCCTTTTTAAAATAATTATCAGCTTCTATTGGCTTTGAAACTCTAACAGCTGTTTTCTGAGTTGCTCCATTCGTGTCTAAAAATGTTCTACTTAAATTAACAATGTCATTACCGTTCCAATCCATAATTAAACGGTTATGATCTTTAACTTCTGCAACCACAGTTGCCTCCAAATTTTCTGCTGCTGCAAGTTCAATAAATTCATTGACATCTGCAGGCTCGATAACTACTGCCATTCTCTCTTGTGATTCTGAAATTGCAAGCTCAGTTCCATCTAAGCCTTCATATTTTTTTGGTACAGCATTTAAGTTGATTTCTAGAGCATCTGCTAACTCCCCAATTGCAACTGAAACCCCACCAGCTCCAAAATCATTACAAACCTTAATTTTTTTACTGACTTTAGGATTCCTAAACAGACGCTGAATTTTTCTTTCTGTTGGAGGATTACCTTTCTGTACTTCTGCACTACTTTCTTCTATTGAATCTTCTGTATGGACTTTAGAAGAGCCAGTTGCACCTCCACAACCATCTCTACCTGTTTTACCACCAAGCAAGATAACCATATCACCTGGAAGAGCTTCACCACGAACAACATTTTCTTTGGGAGCCGCTGCAATAACAGCGCCAATTTCCATATGCTTAGCCAAATAGCGTTCATTATATATTTCATTAACCATTCCTGTTGCTAGCCCAATCTGATTTCCATAAGAACTGTAGCCATCAGATGCCTCCTGTACAATTTTTTTCTGCGGCAATTTGCCTTCTAATGTCTCTTCAATTGGAGTTCTGGGATCACCTGCTCCAGTGACCCGCATTGCCTGATACACATAAGAACGACCGGAAAGAGGGTCTCTAATAGCACCTCCAAGACAGGTTGCTGCTCCACCAAATGGTTCAATTTCTGTTGGATGGTTGTGAGTTTCATTTTTAAACATTATCAGCCAGTCTTCATCTCTTCCATCTACATCAACTGTCACCTCAATACTGGCTGCATTAACTTCATTTGAAATCTCTAAATCTTCTAATTTTCCTTCTGCCCTTAATTCTTTCATTCCCATTAAAGCAATATCCATCAGACAAATATCCTTTTTTTGATCCTGATAAATATTTTGCCGCCCATTTAAATAATCCTGATAAGCTTTTTTAATTCCTTTAGTAAATTTACTTTCTTCTATTTCAACATTTTCAATTTTTGTTAAAAAGGTTGTATGCCGACAGTGATCAGACCAGTAAGTATCAAGCACTCGGATTTCTGTAATTGTTGGATTCCTTAACTCTTTATCTCTAAAATATTTTTGACAATGTTTTAAATCAGCCATACTCATAGCCAGTCCCAACTCAGACATTAAAGATCTTAATTTATTTTCATCTGCTTTAATAAATCCAGATATGGTTTTAACTTTTTCTGGAATTTTATACTGCATTTCTAAACTTTCTGGTTTCTTGAGAGCTGCTTCTCTAGAATCAACAGGATTTATATAATAGTCTTTAATACTCTCTATATCTTCTTGACTCAAATCACCTTTTAAAATAAAAATCTGGGCCACCCTAACCGTTGGTTTTTCATCATTATTTAAAATCTGGATACATTGTTCAGCCGAATCAGCTCGCTGGTCATATTGTCCTGGCAGATATTCAACAGCAAAAATGACTGCATCTTCTGATTTCTCAATTTCTTCCTGATAAATTATATCAACTGGAAGCTCTGCTAAAATTGTTTCACAAGCCTCTTTATAAGCAGTTTCTGAGATATTAGTAATATCATAACGATTAAGCAGCCTTAACACTTCTAAATTTTCCAGCTCGAGACTTTCTCTAAAGTCATGCAGCAGCTCCTCTGCTTTTACATCAAAACCTTCCTTTTTCTCAACAAAAACTCTTCTTATTTTATCTGCCACTTTAAGCGCCCCTTTTTAAAAATTATTTGTGATTTATTTCTTTTTAACCAGGTACCATTAAACATTTACAATTTAATTATAGAATGATACACTTAAGTAGTAAAATTAATATTACTAATACTATTAATAAGGAGAGTTAATCAATGGCTTTGAATTATGAATTATATAAGGTTTTTTATCAAGTTGCAAAACATTTAAGCTTTTCCAATGCTGCTGAAAAATTATTTATTTCTCAATCTGCAGTCAGCCAAAATATTAAAAATCTGGAAGAAGAACTTCAGATTAAGTTATTTATCCGCAGCACAAAAAATGTTCAGCTAACTGAAGCAGGAAAAACACTATTTGAACATATAGAAGCTGCCTTTAATTTGATTGAAAATGGAGAAAAAAGTATTAAAGAAATCAATGCTTTAGAAAAAGGAGAAGTTCATATTGGAGCAAATGATACAATATCTAAAGATTATCTTTTACCATACTTAAATAAATTTCATCAACTTTATCCAAATATACAAATAAAAATAACAAATAGAACCTCAAGTACCTGTGTTGAGCTTCTGCTTCAAAACAAAGTTGATTTTATTATTAGTAATCTACCTAACCCTAAAATAACTAAAAAAATGACTGTTGATGAAATCTTTGCTTTCAATGATATTTTTATTGCAAATAAAGAATTTAAAGAATTAGAAAATGATATAATAACTTTAAAAAAGTTAACAGAGTATCCTTTATTAATGCTGGAATCAAAAACTACAACTCGTCAATTTTTTGAAAATACTTTAAAAAAAGCTGGGATTGAAATTGAAGCAGCAGTTGAGCTGGGAAGTGTTGATCTGCTTATAGAAATGACTAAAATAGGACTGGGAATATCCTTAATTCCTGAATATTCTCTTGAACTCAAAAACCAGGGTCTTTTTGAAGTGAAAACAAATGAAAAACTGCCAACAAGAAAGCTGGCAGTTGTAAAAATGAAAAATATTCCACTATCTAAAGCCGCAGAAAAATTTCTGCAGATAATTAAAAATAAAAATTAAATTTATACTCTACTTTAATTCTTCATAAAATTGACCTGCTAACTCAAATTTAGAACCTTTATATTTAAGCAGGTTTACATTTTTTTTACAAGCTTTTTTTACAGCAATGTGTTCATAATCACGTCCTTCAACTAGAACAACTGCTGAAATATCAGCTAATAGTGCCACCCCTACAGCTACTAAGTCATCTAAAACTGTTAACCAAAGATTATTTTCTTCAGCCATCAACATCACATCATGTGGTACATCACCAAAATATGCACCTTTTATTTCAGCATCTAAATTGTTTCCAGCAACAACTTCCAGCTTATATTTTTCAGCAAATTCTCTTACTGTCATTTTGCCCCTCCTTAAATTTATTCATTTAATTTAAAGCTTTATTACTTAATATATTCTCGCTTTAGCCACTATTTCCTTTTTTAAATAAATTCTATTTTTTCTCCTGAAATTTCAACGTCCAAATCAAAAATCTCAGCAATTGTAGCTGCTATATCACTAAAACTATTTCTGATTCCAAGATTTAAATTTTTAATAACATTTTCACCATAAATCAAAATAGGTACATATTCTCTTGTATGGTCTGTTCCCGGATAAGTTGGATCACAGCCGTGATCAGCAGTAATAATCAGCAGGTCATCATCCCTCATTGCTGCTTTAATTTCTGGAATTCGTTGATCAAAATTTTTGAGTGCTTCCGCATAACCTTTCACATTACGGCGGTGACCATAATTTTGGTCAAAATCAACAAGATTAGAAAAGACCAATCCTTTTTCCATACTATCCATAAAAGCAAGAGTCTTATCTACTCCATCCATATTATTAGATGTGGCAACAGAATGTGTAATTCCACTATGATTAAAAATATATGTTATTTTCCCAACTGCATTTACTTCTAAACCTTCATCTTTAAGATGATTAAGAACTGTAGGCTCTGGTGGGGTCAGCGAAAAATCTTTTCTTCTTTCAGTTCGTTCAAAATTCCCAACTTCCCCTACAAAAGGCCGGGCAATAACTCTTGCAACAGCATGTTCACCCCTAAGTATCTCCCTCGCTTTTTTACAATAATCATAAATTTCTTCCACTGGAATTATTTCTTCGTGGGCAGCAATTTGAAATACACTATCAGCAGATGTATAAACAATCGGTTTCCCGGTTTCCATATGTTTTTGACCAAGTTCCTCAATTATAACTGTACCTGAAGCCGGTCTATTTGCTAATGAATCTCTTCCAATAGCCTCATGAAACTGATCCATTACCTCAGCTGGAAATCCCTCTGGATAAGTAGGAAAAGGATTTTCTGAAATCAATCCAGCAATTTCCCAGTGTCCAGTCGTTGTATCTTTTCCTTTTGACTTTTCTGCAGCTTTAGCATAAGCCCCCTCAGCTTCTAATTCAGAACTTACCCCCTCAATATCTTCAATTTTTCCAAGTCCCATTTTTTCTAAATTGGGAAGATTAAAGCCACCAATTTCTGCCGCTATATTTTGTAAAGTTGCAGCACCTTGATCATCATAATCAGCAGCGTCAGGTAATTCTCCAATTCCAACACTATCCATCACCATCAAAATCACTCTATTAATATTTTCCAAAATTACACCCCTAAATTATATTAATTATATTAAACACCATATTGTACACTGCTTTGCAGTTAGACGTCAGACTAATTTTTTGAATAAATTTAACTATCAATCAAAATTTTAATAATTAATTCCCTTTATTTTTTAAGTTTTTGAGCAATGATTTTAAATCCTTGTTTTTTAAATCTGGAATTAAAATTCCCATGATTTGATATAAGTATAAAAATTCATCTAAAAGATCCTCTTTATCATCTTCAGCTATGTCTCCTTCTTCCTCCATAAATTCTTCCAAATTATCATTTATATTAGAAAATGAACGAAACAACTTTCGAACAGGATTTCTATTCTTTACTTTGTTTGCATCATCCCAATAGTCTTTCATTTTTAATCTTTCTCTTTTTAATAATACAGCAGACACCGCTTCTTCCATTGGTATATGAAGATATTTATAAAATAAATCTATTACTGCCTGGCATTCCTTACGACTTAAATTATGCTTAATTACTGCATCTAAAAGCTGATTGGCTTTGTTTGGATCCCCCGTTTTTGAAGATAGAGCATGTGCCAGACTCAAATGAGACAAAGTTATGGGAGAATCTTCTTTTAAAACCTCTTTTTGATATTTTTCTTTCATTTCTAAAATATTTAACCATAAAGTTAAAGTGGTTCTTGCAACTCCTAATTTCTCTGCAGCATCTTTTTTGCTTAAACTATTTGCTTCTATAAATTTATTTATAGATATAGCTCTTTCCAAGGGGTTTAAATCTTGCCGCTGCAAATTTTCGATTAACTGTATTTGTCTAAATTTTTCTGGTGAAATATCATCCTCCAGTATTACAGCTGCAATTTTATCTTTTCTTTCTTTTTTCACAGCTCTAAATCTTCTCTCACCTGCTACCAATAGATAATGCTCATCTTTTTTTTGGACAACAATTGGCTGCAGCTGCCCTACTTCTGAAATTGATTTTGCTAAACTATCAATTCTTTCTTCCGAAAAATCCTGTCGAACCTGTTCTGGTCGACTTTTGATATCATCTAATGATATTTCTTTATATTTCATTATATTATCCCCCACTTTACCCCTGATAATTTAACTTAAAATTTAATTCAAATATAACTAAAATTGATTTTTATCTAATTTTAACATATCATATTAATAGATTGTATAAAAATATAAATAGAAAAAAATAAACTAATCTTTAAGGAGCATCTAAAATGGAAAAATACTCTGATATAAACAGTTTAACAAATAAATTGGAAAAAATAAACTACCTAGAGGTAGAAAAAAATAAAAATTTAGCCGAATTTGCTAGTTTTAAAGTTGGTGGCCCGGCAGATTTGTTTTTAGTCCCAAAAAAAGTAGACGCTTTACAAAACTTGATGCCTTTAATTATAGAGTCTAAGCTACCTTATTTTATTTTAGGCAGAGGAAGTAATCTAATTATTTCTGATAAGGGCTACAGAGGTATTATTATTTATACTGAAGCATTAAATGATTATCAAATTGAAAATAATATAATTACTGCAGAATGTGGACTTCAGTTGAAAGAAATTGCTGATCTCGCCTATCAAAAATCTCTGAGTGGATTTGAGTTTGCAGCTGGCATCCCGGGTTCTTTAGGGGGCGCACTTTATATGAATGCAGGTGCATATGGTGGAGAAATGAAAGATGTAATAGTTAAAGCTCAATTTGTTAATCAGCAAGGAAAATTAATTGAATTAACCAAAAAAGAACTAAATCTAGATTATAGAACAAGTATTTTACAAGAAGAAAACCCCGACTGGATTGCTGTTAATGTTACACTTCAGCTTAAAAAATCTGACAAACAAACAATTCGGAACAAAATGGAGGAACTGCATGAAAAACGCTGGAGTAAACAGCCAATGGAATTACCCAGTGCTGGCAGCATATTCAAAAGACCCCCCGGCCATTATACAGGCCCTTTAATTGAGGATGCAGGGCTAAAGGGCTTTCAAATCGGTGGAGCTCAAGTTTCAATAAAGCATGCAGGCTTTATTGTAAATAAAGGTAATGCAACTGCAGAAGATATAGTAAATTTGATCAATAAAATAAAAGAAGAAGTCTATAAAATTAGCGGAGTCCAACTTGAAGTCGAACCCCGCTTTTTAGGTGATTTTTAATCAATTAGCTCCTCTTTTTTTCTTCGGGGGAGCTGTTTTATTTGATATTCTCTTTTTTGAGCTTTACTTCTAGAAGTAAATGATTCCTGATATTTTAATTTAACGGGATAACGACCTCTTGTATATTTAGCACCGGTCCCAGAGTTATGCTCCTCTACCCTGCGTTCAATGTCTGTTGTATATCCGGTGTAAAATGTTCCATCTCTACATTCTACAATATAAACATAATGATTACTTGCGGCCATATTCCTGAATATATTTACTTAATGCTTTTAAATGCTCTTTTTCCTGTTCTATTAATTTTTCAACAGCATCTAAAGTTTTACCTTCATTTTCATCGCACATTTCTTTATAAAAAAGTATTGAATCCTTTTCCGCCTGAATGGCTAATTTCAATGCTTTTTTTACGTCATTTAAAGCTTCAACAGATTCTTCACTATCATCTTCTGGAAAAATAGAAAACTCAACTAAATACTTAAAATAAGCACTTACATCTTCTTCATAAAGATAATCAGCTTCTTCACCTTCAGCTTTTAATTCTTCAGTTAAAGCGACAAACTTCTCATAATGGTCCTGTTCATCTGCCGCAAGACGCTTAAATAATTCCCTTAAATCCCTATTTTCTGTGGCTTCTGCATGTTTTAAATAAAACTTCTTCCCTCTTTTTTCTATATCCTTAGCCATTTCCATTACTTCTAATGAATTAAATCTTTGCTTCATTATAAATCCCTCCAGGTTATGATAAATTATTTTTTAATTGCATTTTCTAAATAAAGACTTGCCTTATCTGCAGCTTCTTCTACGTTAAACTCTTGCTCACTTAAAAGAAGTCTGCGCATTACTATGCTTTCCATAATTCCTACAAAAACACAAACAAAATAATCATAATCAATTTCTTGATTTAAATAATCATTATCTAACAAAAATTGATACAAATTGTTAATTCTTTTAAAACGCCTTGCATCCATCTCTTTAAATTCTTCTCTAAATTTTTCATTAACAGCAACTGCTTCTCTTAAGATGATTATCGAAAGATTTTTGTGTTCCTTGTAGAGACTAAAAATTTTTTTTAACAATTTACTAAAAAATGATTTTAAATCTTCGGTTTCTGCAACCAAAATGTCAATCTCAAAAAGTTCTAAAAAAATATCTTCAAATCTTCTTATTAAAGAAATAAAAAGATCGTTTTTACTATTAAAATACAAATAAAAAGTACCCTTAGCAATACCAACAGACTCAACTATTTCTGCAATATGTGTATTGTAATAACCTTTAGCTGCAAAAATCTCAATACCTGCTTGAATTATTTCTTCTCTGCGATCTGCCACATCTTACCCCTCTTCTTTGTTGTTTTCATCTCTTTCAAGTGTATCATATTTTTTTAAAAATTTAAATAAAAAGACAAGAAGCTGCTTTAAAGAAAGAAAAGCCCAGCTTAAAAGCTGAGCTGAATCAAACTATTTTTGAGGTTAAGCTGGAAATCAGCTAATTATTTTTACCATTATTAATTAAAACTGATAACCAAGAGATACTGTTAGTTTAGCGTATTCAAAATCAAGATTATTACCACTACTATTTTCAGCTTCTCCATTATTAACTGAATACATAATCTCTGCACTCATATTGCTTGCTAAATCCATACCAGCACCAACAGCATAATACATACCGCCGGATTCATCACTATAACCATCAATATCAAATGTATTGTAGCCTAAGTGACCTAGGAAATAATAAGGGCTATTTTGCATATTATAATGAGCTAAACCATAAAATGGTACAAAACTAAAGTCTTGTGCTGAATTATCTATTTCTCTATCTAATTGATATCTTACTCCACCGCCAAAAGTCCACTGAGCTGTATTTGGCACCTTATATTCTCCAACTAAAGTAAAACCACTGTCAACATCTTGGTCAGAACCTTCAATATCAATCTCTCCACCAAAATCAATTGCTCCTTTAATATCCCAGTAACCTGGAACCTGTGCCATAGAAGCTGAAGAAACACCAACAACTAAAAAGGCTGCTAAAAATAAAACTAAAACTGTTTTTTTCATACTTAATCCCTCCATTTTTGTTTTGCGTTACGTCAAATCTTTTTGAACAAAAAATACTTTAAAAACAAAATTTTACCTTATCTTAATTTTATCATATTAAATATTAATATCAACTAAAGTTAACTAAAATTCATAACCTAATTCTAAGCCCACTCTTTCATCTTTTCTATCAAAATCATAGGCAAAATATAAATCTACTTCAATTGGACTCAAGCCCAGCAAATAAAGCTGTGAATTAAATCCAATTCCTGCAGTTTCTCCATCATCTTTATCATTTTCATAATAATCAACAAATAAATAACTACCAATATCAGTTGTTTGAAAAAGTCCAGCAAAATAAAGAGGATCAATAAAACGATAATTGTATTTAAAATCAAGTGCTGCCTGAAATTCTGCCTTATCATCTAAAGAATGACCTCTATAAATGATCGGAGAATCTAAAATACCAGTATTATTAAAGACTATACTGCTTTCTAAATCCCATTTATCGCCTAAATTTATATTAATTACATTAGAAGTTAACACAGCTATTTCTGATTGATCAATATTATAAATGACATCATTTTCTGTTTGAATATCTGCTAAAATTCCACTACCAGAAAATTTAGTTCCTAAGAGATAATATTTATCATTCTGCTGTCTCCCAAAACCTAATGAATTTTGAAAATCATCAGCAAAATATTCAATTTCAAAGCGGTAATCATCTTTTGTATTGGAATTATAATCATTAGCATAAGCTACTAATAAGTCAGTCTTTGGAGTCATTTTTTTGTATTCAAATCTAGCTTCATAACCTTGTTCAAAAAATTCATCACCTTTAATATCTAAGGATAAATTATCTGCCTTAAATTCAACCCCAAATTGAAATTCATCTGCAAAAGGAATAATTAAATCTTGAGCAAAATAAGATTGATCTCTTCCATAATTTAAAAATATGTCTCTTTCGTTTCCTTTGACAATAAAACGATTATGTTTTAGATCAAAAATAGTATCTTGGATATTATTTCTTTCTCTTATAGAATGCTTAACAAGTTTAATATTGTTATCTTTTAATTTCTTTTTTAATTCAGGAATTTCTGCTTTTGTTTTTTCATAACCAAGCTTTACCAAGCTTTTTGCCTGATTAAAATCCATAAAATTATAATCACTAACATCAATATCAATTACAAAATCAGCATAATTGTTAATTATTTGTTGAGAATAATTATCCTGCAAAATATTTAGAAATCTATTAATTGAATCCCTTGCACTATTAAATTCCTGAAGCTTTTGATCAGGAAAAGAGGTAGTAGCAATTACAAAATCAGCACCTAAAACTGAAACTGCTTTAGCAGGCGTTGCTTCTAAAATTCCAGCATCCATAAAATATTTATCATCTCTACTTTCAACTGGAAAATATAAGGGGATAGAATAGGAACTCTGAATTACTTCGGAGATTCGCCCCTGAGTTGTTAAATATTTTTTTCCCTCTCCTAATTCAAAACTTAATAAAGCAGCTGGAATCTTAAAATTTTCCAGTCTTTTATTTGGTGAAATCTCCTCTATAAAAAGATTTAACTTTTTAGTGTCAATTAACGATCCACTTCCTCCTATACCTAAGTCAATCAAACGACCAAAAGAAGTAGTAGTTACTACATCAATTATTTGCTCTGTATTTAAGCCACCACCATAAAGAGTACTTACGATGGCTCCCATACTTGTACCACTCATAAAATCAATCGGTATACCTTCTTCTTCAAGGGCTTTAATTACACCAAAATTAACCATTGCTCTTGCTCCCCCACCAGAAAGTGCAAGACCTACAACAGGACGCTGCAAATCTTGATAATTAGCTTTAAACTCCTGATAGTTTTCGACTAAATAGCTTTCTCCACCAAATTGAATCTCAGTTAACTCCACCTGAGTCTCTTTTTGAGCTAAAACTTGATTGGTAAATATTAAAATTATTATAATTATAAGCACTGCTAATTTTTTCATTTTCCCACCCCAAAACAAGTTAAAATATAATTAGAATCTAATCAATTCTCTAGTATTTATTATAACACCAGCTTAAGATTTATAAAAGCTTTTAAATGAAAATTTAATTAAAATAGATTCTAAATATTCTATAAACCCTTAGGATACAGAAAAGCCGGAGGAAATCCCCCGGCTTTAACTTATACTTAAGTTTTAAGCTTATAAATCATCATATTTAGAAGCTTACTGATAGAGATGTTGTAAGTGCATAACCTGTACCATCAACATCATCACGATCTCCAGTACCATAATCAGGAATATAATTTGCATCTGATAAAGAGCCTGTGGAACTTCCACTTCTAACTTCATTATTTGATGCATTATAATAGTCAGCGTCTCTAGTATAATCTGTTGTACCATCGATTACCATAGCTTCTGTTAACCAAGAAACATTTTCTTTTAACTGCTTATCAATATAACCTGTTAGATAAACATAATCTCTAAAGTCTTCCTGATTATCATACCCTTTTTCTATGGTTTTATAGTTTAAAGCAGCACCCATAGTCATTGTCTCATCATATTCATAGTCAGTAGCTAAACCAACTAATGTATACTCATGATTCTTTTCGAATCCATCACCATCAGCATATTCAACAAATGCTCTATTAGTATATTGACCATAAACATTATCTAAGCCAATATTAACAACCATCTTGTCATCAGAATTCCCTGCACCTTTGATAGCTTCCCAGTTATCTCCAGCCTCAGCAAAAGTTACAAAACCATTGATGTTGTTATTGTCATTCAACTGATAATCTGCACCAATTTCTGCCTTAGTATAATCTCCAAATGCTTCTTCTAAGTCATTACGAGCTGCAACAAAATCTTCACCAGCATATTCAACAATTGCATAAGTATTAAAGATTTCACTTACAGTGTAATCAGCTTTAATATTTATAAACATATCACTGTCATCATTTTCATTTTCGTCTTCGTACTGACCATATACAATTTCTCCGTCTAAGTTTAGCGCTTCTGTAATCTGATTTTCTAAACCTAAAGCAACAAGTGTGTTGTCATATGGAGTTCCATCACCTTTTCTAGTAGAATTACCATTATCTTTAGCAGTATCAGCCAGTCCATCAACTACACTTCTAGCATGATAAATCTTACCAGAAAGTATACCAAGCTCAGTATCTCTATGAGCTGTTAAACCAAAGTATTTCTCATCTGCCATTTCAGCAGTATTAGAATTATTTAAATTATCTTCATCATTACCACCAGCGAAAGCTTTGAAGTCAGTATTATACATTGTAGTATTTACTTCAACACCTTCGAAGTCTTCATCTAAGAAGTAAGTCTCTGGATAGTAATCTGGCATATCACCAATTTTAAGATCAGCATTATCAAAAGATACTTCTAATAAAGCTGTGTCCATCTCAAAAGCATTATCATCATTTTCTGTATAATCTAATACACTTCTTTCGTCCATGAAAAGATTAGTAATTGTATCAACAGCTAAGTTGAATTCTGCACCCTTTAATTCTCCAGCAATATTAAAGTTATATTCCTGCCAGAATCTTTCCTGAGCTGGAAATAGATCTGGATCGTCAGTGAAGTCTTCATCAATAGCGTCTCCATCCTGTAATAATTCAAGTACTGCCCTTTCTTCCATTTCATCTTCACCATAGTAGGCTACTTCTGCTTTAGTTACAATATCCATACCAAATTCAATGTTATCTTCTGGTACTTCCATAGCTTCTACTTTAGCAGCTAATTCGTCTACATCTTTACCTAGAGTATCAACTTCTGCACCAAGAACCTTAAGTTCAGATCTTAGTTCAAATGTTAATGCATCAACGATATCTGCTACTTCTTCAGCTTGAGCATCAGAAAGCTCATCGTTAGTGTTCTTTTCCATTAAAGACTTAACGATAGCAGTTACGTCTTCAGCCTGACCAGTAGTTAAACCTTCGCCCATAGCTCCCATTTCATCAACAATGTTATCTAAAGCGCGGCTAACCATTACAGCCATTTCGTAACGAGTCATTGACTGCTCACCTTTAAATTCACCATCTGGGTATCCTTCAACGATACCAGCAGCGACTAACTTGTTAATAGCATTATATGACCAGTGATCAGAAGGTACGTCTGAGAAAGAAGCACCAAATGCTGGCATAGCTAATGCTACGACTAACATTAAAGCAATTGTAATTGTAAGTTTCTTCATAAAATTTAACACTCCTTTTGTTTTCTGTTTAGAATTTTGTTATTCAATTTTTCTCAATCTTCCAGTGAATCTGATAAATAACTCATCATTTAAGAAAACAATAAGTGGCCTTGTTTCCTTATTATTTTTACTTAATGACTATTATTTTACAGATTCGATTTATGTTATTCTATCCTTATTCAAAAATCTCGAAGTGTTTTTTCACCTCCTTTTAATTTTTATAAGCAGGATAGATTAACAGCAGTAAAAATAAACCAGGAAAAAACCGGTGCCCCCCGAAATGATCTGCCAGCAGGAACAACAAGGGGTAACAAGTCGCTTACTAGACAAATCATTTATGAAATTTGATCACGCTTTTTCCTGGTCCAAACCTAAAGTCAAATACTTAATGACTGACTGGTCATTCATAATATAACATAAAAAATTATACTTTGTCAACAAAATATTCATTTATTTTTTTGAATTCTGAGTCTAATACTGGTTTTTGTGCTTTAGATAAAGGCTTTTTCGGATTAAATTCAAAAGTAAAAGATTTTGCTAATAAATATTTAAAAGCAATTTCTCCCCCATTATTTTTAACTTTTGTAATGAAGTCATTTAAAATCAATTGATATTTTTTTGCTTTTTCTAAATTATTATTTTTAATTTCTAAGTTTATTTTTTTGAAAAAATCAGGTAATAAATTAAAATATTTACTTATAGTCTTAATTCCACTGTTCAAATTAAGTAAATAAAAATCATCAGCAGCAGCTAAAAATTGAAAACTATCATTAAATTTTTCTTTTAAAACAGTAAATTCTTTAAAATCTAAATCATAAGCATAGGTAGGATTAATTATAAAACCCTTTAACCTATTAATCTCTAGAGTTTTTTCTATTAGTTTTTGATTATTCATCAAGTTCAAGAATCTAGTATTAAAACTAAGATAAAATCTTTTATTGCTGTTATCATTTAAAAAATTGAGATATGTCAAATAGTCTTCAAAATAGTAATTAATATTATTTTCTTTAACAACTGGAATCTTGATAACTAATTCAATATCTTTTTGACAATTATTAAATGCTCCAATAATTTCTTGATACTCATTCAAAAAATTATAATTAAGTTCAACTAGTAACTCTGCATTTGACGGCATTAATCTAACTATATTTTTTAAATAGTCCTTTTTATCCTTAAAACTTAAACGAAAGCTGTCAAAATTATTATCACTGACATAAAAATTTGTTTGACCACGTTCTAAATTTTTTTCAAATAATATTTTTGTTTTTTGGTAATCAAATTTATTATCTTCATCAAAAAAATTAATTACTGAACTATATATATTATTCATTTGAAACCTCCCAAAACAATACTTAACATTTTGAAGCTGAGAAGTAATAATTATCTTCTCAGCTTCTTTATTTTTATAATTAAATTAACTTTGATGCTTCTTCTTTTGAAATTCCTTTGACTTTAGATACTACAATTGTTCTTAAATCAGTAACTAAAGAATAGAAAATAGGAATTACAAACAAAGTTAAGAATGTAGCAAAAGTTAAACCACTAACAATTACAATTCCCATTGGCTGGGTTGATTCAGAACCTTCACCAATACCTAATGCTATTGGCAGCAGCCCTAAGATAGTTGTTAAAGCTGTCATCATAATTGGACGCAATCTAACTGTTCCTGCTGTAATAATCGCCTCAATTTTTTCTGAACCTCTTCTGCGAAGCTGATTAATATAATCAACCATCACTATTGCATTATTTACAACTATACCGGCCAGAGTTATTAAACCCAAAATTGAAGCAACTGAAACAATAGAATTAGTAAGATACATTCCAAAAATAACTCCAATTACAGCTAGTGGAATAGTAAACATAATTGTAAATGGATGAACTAATGATTCAAATTGAGAAGCCATCACCATATAAATTAGAAGTACAGCCAACCCAAAGGCCATAGCAAGACTGCTGAATGACTCCTGCACATCAGCAAATTCACCTTCATAACTAAATCGATAACCATCAGGCAACTCAACTTTAGCTAACCGTTCCTGAATTTGCCCCATTATTGTACCTAGATCTACTCCATGAATATCAGCAGTTATTTCGGAGTAACGTTCCTGATCTTGACGCAAAATTTCTACTGGCCCTTCAGTAATTTCTAAATTTGCTACTCTACTTAAAGGAATCATTTGACCAGATGGTGTTTGAATATTAAGATCTGGCACCTGAGACATCTGCTCTATTTGATTTTCTTCGAGACGAACTCTAATATTATATTCATCACCTGCAACTTCATATCTTGTTACAGTACTTCCACTAATTGCTGTTCTGACTGTATTAGCAATTTGACTTACATTTAAGCCAAAACGGCTTGCTATAGAACGATTAACATTAATTTGATATTCAGGCTGACCTTCAGAAAAACTATCTTCAATTTCTCTTAATCCCTCAATATCTTCTATTGCTGCAACGGCATTTGCAGTCTCTTTTGCTAAAATATTTAAATCATCTCCAAGTAATTTTATATTAACTGGAGCTCCGCCACCACCAGCACCTCCCTGTTGTTCTTCGACAGAAATATCTAAATCAGGGATATTAATTCTCTGTCTAATTTCTTCCATTATTTCTGATGTTGATCTATCTCTTTCAGCAAGGTCAACAAGCTGTACATTAAGATTTCCAATATGGCTGCTTGTATTTGAAGACATTCTTCCACCAGAACCAACAGTAGCAATTACTGTTTCTACTTCTTCTATATTCATCAATACAGATTCTATCTCAGTTGAAACTTCATTTGAGCGTGATAAAGCAGTTCCAACTGGAAGCTCATAGCTAACTGAAAATGCTCCCTGATCTGTATTCGGCATAAATTCAAAACCCAGCTGAGGTACTAAAGCAAAGCTACCAGCTAATAAAACTATCAATAAAACAACAAATACCCAGCGATGTTTAAGAGCTCTACTTAATGCTCCTTTATAAATCCTTTTTATTCTACCCTCTTTTTTGTTTCTTTCTAATTCTTTTGGCTTAATTTTTAAGATTTTAGAAGCCAGCATAGGAATTAAAGTTAAGGCTACCATTAAAGAGGCGATTAAAGAAAATGCTACTGTTAAAGCCAAATCTTTAAATAATTGCCCAGCCATTCCTTCCACAAAAACTATAGGTAAAAATACAACCACGGTAGTAATTGTAGAAGCAGCTATGGCCATCCCAACTTCAGAGGCTCCTTCGCGAGCAGCTTCTATTTTACCTTCTCCCATACTTCGGTAACGATAAATATTTTCCAGTACAACTACTGCATTATCAACCAACATCCCCACTCCGAGTGCAAGTCCACCAAGAGAAATAACATTTAAATTAACATCAGCAAAATACATTAAAATAAAAGTACCAATAATAGAAATCGGCATTGCTGTTGCAATAATTATTGTACTCCTGATATTTCTTAAAAATAAGAAAAGTATAATAACAGCCAGAAGACCACCAAGAATTGCATTCTGGCTTACACTGGCAATAGAGTCTTCTATAAACTCAGATTGGTCCATAGCAAGTGCAAAACTGAAATCAGGATATTCATTTCTAATTCTTTCAATTTCCTGCCTTACAGAACTAGCGACTTCAACAGTGTTTGCATCAGTCTGCTTTTGAATTGAAAGTGCGAGACTACGCTCTCCATTGGTTCTTGACAAAGTAGATAAGTCTGCAAAACCATCTCTAACCTCTGCTACATCAGATAATTTAATTTGCCCATTGCCAACCGGAACATTTATATTTCTTATTTCATCTAAATTTGAGAATTTACCAACTGTTCGAACTAAAAATTCTTTGTCGCCCTGAAGCACGTCACCAGCAGAAACATTTACATTCTCCGCCCGAACAATATTGGTAATTGTATCAAAATCAAGATTATAATAATTTACTTTATCCCTTTTGAGGGCGATAATTATTTCCCTCTCCAGGCCACCCTGCATATTAACCTGGGCTACTCCGGAAATTCTTTCTAATCTGGGAACTAATTTATCTTCTACTTCTTTTTTTAATTCATCAATTTCTAAACCTTCTGCAGAAACACCGTAATTCATAATCGGCAGCATTGAAGGATCAAATTTAAATATTATTGGACTTTCAGCATTTTCAGGTAAAACAGCATTTGAGATCAGATCAACTTGTTCTCTTAAATCTTGAACAGCAAAATCCATATTACGATCCCAGTTAAACTCTACAACTACAGTCGAAGTTCCCATTGAAGATGTCGAATTAATACTTTCAACACCTTCTACAGTAGCTACCGAACTTTCAATCTGTTTAGAAATCAGATTTTCTATTTCTTCAGAACCAACACCCTCATAATTTGTAATTATTGCCGCTCCAGGAAAAGTAATATCTGGATAAAGATCAAGGCTCAATCTCGAAAGTGCTACTGTTCCAATCAAAAGTACCATCAAGATAACCATAGCGGTTGTTACTGATCTTTTTATTGAGAAATCAGATAATTTCATCCATTTCTCACCTCAACTGCTTGTCCATTTTCTAAACCACTTTGACCTCTAATTATTACCTCTTCGTCTGAATTTAAACCTTCTATGATTTCAACTCTACTGTCAGTACTAATGCCTATTTGTATATTTTTTCTAACAGCCTTCCCATCTTCTACAACAAAAACGTGAGGGTTGTCACCATTTAAATTCACAATACTCTCAATTGGCACAACTACCGCAGAACCTGATTCTCCTTTTGTTATTTTGACATCTGCAAACATCCCAGCCCGTAATTTTTGATTTTCATTTGGTATTTTAATTTTTACTAAGAATGTTCTACTGGAAGAATCTGCAGCTGGAGAAATATTACTAACTTCTCCCTCAATATAATGCTGCATAGTTTCGGCTTTTACCTCAACACGATCACCTTTTTTAATTGCAGAAGCTGTGGCTGCAGTAACATCAATTTCAGCATATAGTTGGTCAGTCTTGATTAAATTAATAACTGTTTGTCCAGAAGCAACCATCTCTCCTTCATCTATATTAACTAAATTAACTAAACCAGTAAAAGGTGCAATAATACTTGTTTTGCTAATTTGATCTTCAATTTGAGCTAAACTTGCCTCTGCCTGTTTAACTGAAGCTAAACCTGCTTGGAGTCTTTCTGCCCTTGGTCCTCGCTCAGCCTCTTCTAAATTTGCTTCAGCAACTTTCAAATTTGTTCTCGCACTATTTACCTGGCTGCGGGCATTTTCCAACTGCTGTTTTAATTCTGTTGGATTATTATAAGTTTCTTTTGCTAGCTGATAATTTTTCTCGGCCACTGCTAGTGATGTTTTAGCCTGTTCAAGCGATATCTCAGCATTTTCAAATGAACTTTCTGAATTATCAAATTCTCTTTCAGAAATCACCTGATCTGCATATAGATTTTTAGAACGCTCATAATCTTTTTTTGCTTGATTATAGTTGATTTCAGCTTGGTTTAAATTTTGCTTTGCATTTTCTAATTGCTGTTCTGCATTAACTAATTGCTGTTCTAAAGTTCTTCGATTATTATAAATTTCTTCCATTAATTTTAAATTAGTTTCAGCGCTTTCTAAACCAGCTTTAGCATCTTCATAAGAAGCTCTGACTCTAGCTAATTCTTCTGCTGTAGCGCCATTTTTCATCTCATTATAATTAGCCCGAGCACTATCTAAAGACGCTTGGGCCTGCCTTTTTTGAATTAAAAGACCTTCATCATCAATTTTTATTAAATCAGTTCCCTGATCAACTTTATCACCAATTTCGACATTAATCTGATCAGCTACTCCACCTGTCTGAGCAGGAATATTTACATCCTGAATAGGCGTTAAAGTACCTGTGATTAGTTCATTGATGCTAATATCGTCGGTCACTGATTTAGTAGTTTCAACAACTATACTATCCTGGGCCATCACAGTAGTACTTATTAAAAGCAAAATTATTAAAGTTATTATTATAGTTTTATTTTTCATTGTTTATCACATCCTCAAAATTTTCTCTTAAACGACCACTTTTATAAAGAGTTCTAAATAATTCTATTTCATATTTATACTCAGTCTGTAATAATGATGTTTTAGCTTGATTATAAGTAGCCTGAGCATCAATAACTTCTGTATTACTTACTACCCCAGCCTCATAACTTTTATTGGCAATTTCCAAATTTTCTTCTGCATTTTCTAAAGAAAGCTGTTCCAGTTCTATTGCTTCTTCAGTCTCTTTGACAGTTAAAATAGAATCTTCTACTTCTATATCAATATTTTCTACTAAATCTTTTCTGTTATTAGCTATTTTTTCCAACTCTTTTTCCTGTTTTTCAGCATTAATACTACCTTTACCACCATCATAAAGTGGAACATTTACTCCTAAAGTCATTGACCAACTTTTTTCATCCATAAATTCTTCCCCCTGCCAGTCATATGATCCATTTAAAGAAACATTAGGACGATAATACTGTCCTTCTAGCTTCTGATTTAATTTAACAATTTCCTTATTTAACTCTAAAATCAGCAGCTGTTGATCATTTTCTACTGCAGTTTGAAATAATTTATCTTGTTCTAAAGCAAGATTAAAATTAATTGCTGGTTGAGTCAAAGAATATTTCTGATTCGTACTTAAAAGCTGAGCCAGACGTCTTTGAGCAATTTTCAAATCATTTTCAGCTGCAGTCAGATCTTCTTCTGCATTTCTCTGCTCAATTTGACTCTGCAGCAGATCACGACGAATTGCAATTCCAGCATCCAAATTATTTTTTACTACTCTAAGATGCTCATTAACTATATCTAAAGCTTCTTGCCTTATTTCTACCATACCCTGAGCCTGTAAAACTCCATAGTAGGCCTGAACCAAAGAAAAAATCTGATCTTCAAGACTCTGTTCATATTTACTCCTGGCAATTTCTAGACCATAACCGGCAATTTCTTTCTGCATCGAAACTCTGCCACCCATCCAGATTGGCTGAGTTAAAGAAATTGAGGTTGAATAATTCTCATCAGAGCCTTCTACAGGACTCAATTTTTCAAAATCAAAACTCTGAGGTCCTTCATCCAACTTTGTATAAGATGTCCTCAAATCTAAGGTCGGAAAATATGAGCGGACTGCTAAGTCTATATCTTTTTCTGCAGTTTCAATATCTTTACGGGCATTTTTTAAAGTTCTATTTTCTTCAATTAATAATTTTACTGCCTTTTCTAAATTCAATTCTTCTGCAGCCAATACAGTTGAAGTGGAAAAGATAACTAAAAATATTAAAAAAAGAGAGATTAACTTTGTTTTATTCTGCATCATGATGCTCCTTCCTACTAATTCCATTCATTATGAAATCATATATAAATTTTATTTTACTTTCTTTGTTTTCCGCTTTTTCGAAAAGTTCGTTTGTATGTGGTGTAAACAAAACTGATAAAAGCATCGTTGAAATATCGCAAGGTTTTTCATCTTTAATTAAACCTTCATCAATCCCCTGTTTAATTATTTCAGCTACAATGTCAATGTTTTTTTGATGTTTAGCTTCAATATTATTTTTAAAATCATTACTAATCAGTTCAACATTATTTCTGAAAACATCTAACATATTTAAATGTTTTACCAATGTATTTAAAACAAACTGAATTAAATTATTAATTTTTTCTTCACTATTTTTATCTGTCTGAGCAATTCTTTTAAATTGATTATAAAAATAATCCATTCCATTGACTGCAATTTCTCTAAACAATTCTTCCTTACTGTCAAAATACCAGTAAAGAGTTCCCTTACTAATATCTGCACCATTTGCTATTTCTGTCATTGAAACAGCATGGTAATTACTTTTTGAAAAAAGCTCGACAGCTGATTCCAATATTTTGTTTCTTGTATCTTCTGCCATAAAAACCTCCCATAATTGTTATTTTTATTCCCTCGACTAACCGGTCAGTAGTCATTATACAATTAAAAATAAATTTTGTCAACCGAATGGTCGAGAAAATTTATTTTTAACCTTAAATTTATATAAATATGGTTAAACTTTATTTTAAGATTTAACTTCAATTATATTTATTCTACAGTGTAATCATCAATATCAATAGCATCTGGATCTTTTTTAGACTTTTCTAAATCCGGATCTCCACGATCATATTTACTCAAAATATTTTTTAGAATCGGCCACATTACTACAAAAACTGCTATATCATCTATTTGTCCTAAAATTGGAAAAAAATCTCCTACTAAATCAAAAGGGAAAATTAAATAAGCAAGTGGGACTAAAAATAATGCTTTTCTAGATATTTTCACATCAGAGTCTTTCATAAGTCGAACAATTTTTACAATTGTTGTCAGGCTTTTAGCCATTATTCTTCACCTCATTCTATAATGATAAACTTATTTAAACCTTTTTAAAATAAAGTGTTTTACAGATACTCTATATTATTATTATGACATCTAATATTTTTATGTCAACCATATTAGATTATTAAAGTTATCATGAATTAAAAAAAAGCGATCTCCAACAAGGCAGACCGCTTTTCTAGATTATTTATTTTCTGATTCTAATTAATAAATATAATCGCCAGTTTTTTCTACATCCGCCACTTCACCACTATCAACAGGTTCAAAGGCAGGTACTACAGCACCTTCATACTCTTCAAGAATAAATTCTTCTACTTTTTTAGAATTAATTATTTTTGCAAGTGTTTCAATTTTTTCGCTGTCTTCATTTTCAGCTTTTACAGCAACAACATTTACATATGGTGAATTACTACCCTCAATAATTAAAGCATCTTCTAATGGATTTAAATCAGCTTCAAGTGCATAATTAGTATTAATTACTGCTGCAGCAACATCTGGAAGTACTCTTGGTAGCTGTGCTGCCTCTAATTCTTCAAATTCAAGATTTTTGGGATTTTCAACAATATCAATTGGGGTAGCACTTAAATTTGTTGGATCATCTAGAGTAATAATTCCGTTATTATGAAGTAAAAGTAAAGCTCTTCCCTCATTTGAAGGATCATTTGGTACTGCAATTGAAGAACCCGCTGGGATTTCTTCTAAACTTGTATATTTATTAGAATATAAAGCTATGGGCTCAATATGAACTTTAATTACTGCCTGAAGGTCAAAACCACGATCAGAATTAAATTGATTTAAATAAGGTATATGCTGAAAATAATTAGCATCAATACTACCATCATTTAAGGCTAAATTAGGAGTCACATAATCTGTGAATTCTACAATATCTAACTCGATTCCCTCTGCAGCAAGATCATCTTTAATAAATTCCAAAATTTCTGCATGAGGTACAGGTGTAGCACCAATCTTAAGCACATGATCATCAGCCTGAACAGCACCAGCAAATACAAAGGTTACAAGAACTAAAATCAAAATTGTTTTTTTTAACATCATTATCTCTCCTCTTCTACTCGTTAAATTTCTATTAAATTAATTATACTTTCTATATTTATACCAAAATAATTTATTAATTATTTTCAATAATACCCTAAATTCAATTTCTAAACTAGTAATTATTTAACTAACTAGACTCTATGATCGAAAAATGAAGCTATTTGATTACCAAAAAATTGAATCAACTGGACCATTACTACTAGTACAACTATCGTCTCAAGCATAATAGGTAGCTGAAATCGCTGGTACCCATAACGGATTGCAATATCGCCAAGACCACCCCCACCAATTGCTCCTGCCATAGCTGAGTAACTAACTAAACTAATTGCAGTAAGAGTTAAGCCTAAAATAATTGCCGGTAGTGATTCTGGTAATAAAACTTTAAATACAATCTGAATTGGACTTGCCCCCATTGATTGAGCTGATTCTACAACTCCATGATCAATTTCTAAAATAGCATTATCTGTAACTCTACCCATAAAAGGAATCGCTGCCAACGAAAGTGGAACTACTGCCGCATTAGTTCCAATAGAAGTCCCGACAATTATTCGGGTTAAAGGAATTACAGCAACCATTAGAATAATAAATGGAATTGAGCGACCAATATTAATAACACTATCTAAAATAAAATTGAAAGGCTTATTCGGCAGTATATGTCCTGGCCTGGTAATAGTGGTTAAAACTCCCAATGGGATTCCACCAACTATAGCAAAAAATAAAGACATCCCAACCATATATAATGTTTCCAAAAGACCACTAATCATTAAATCATTATACCTAGCTAAATCCGTAATAAAATCAAACATCTTCTAACACCTCAACTCTTAAATCCTTACTTCTTAAATAAGCAATACTCTCTTCTACATTTGTTAACTGTCCCTCTAAATCTAAAACTAAAGTTCCAAATGGTACGCCCTGGATCTCATCGATATTACCATATAATATGTTGGCATCTACAGAATAATGTTTTACAAGATCCGAAATGTGAGGATCATGAGTTGTTTCTCCAACAAAAGAAATCCTAACCAATTCTCCAGGTCTTTTCTTTTTTATATGTTTAATAATTCTTTCTGGCAAATCAAAATCAATTACAGAACTAATAAACTTTTTTGTCAGAGGCTGCTGGGGGCTGGAGAAAATATCAATTATTTTTCCCTCTTCGATAATCTTTCCAGCTTCTAAAACAGCAACTCGATCACAAATATCTTTGATCACACCCATTTCATGAGTAATTAAAATAATTGTTAAATTCATCTCATCCCTGATTTTAGCTAAAAGTTCTAGTACAGCTTTTGTACTTTCTGGATCTAATGAAGAAGTTGCCTCATCTGACAATAATAAATCAGGGTTATTAGCCAGCGCTCTTGCAATACCTACTCGCTGCTTCTGCCCTCCAGACAACTGAGCTGGATAGTGATCTGTTCTGTCTGATAAGCCTACAAGTTCAATTAATTCTTTTGCTTTTTCTTGCCTTTTCTTTTTACCCACACCTGCAATCTCTAACGGAAAGGCCACATTACCCAAAACTGTCCGAGATGATAAAAGATTAAAATGCTGAAAAATCATCCCAATTTTTTGCCTGGCTGCTCTTAAATTTTGTGAACTTAATTCAGTTAAATCTGTACCATTAATGTTAATAGTACCAGCAGTAGGCTTTTCTAAAAGATTAAGCATTCTAATTAAAGTGCTTTTGCCTGCTCCACTTGGTCCTATCATTCCAAATATTTCACCATCAGCAACTTCTAAATTTAAACCATTAATTGCTTCTACTTTGCCTTGAGCTGCATGATAATGTTTAGTTAAATTATCAATTTTTATCAATACTAATCACCCTCTAAAAATAATAAACTGCTCCAAATATCAAGAGCAGTTAGAAATGAAAAAAATCCTCGTGAGAGGATTTAATTGCCTCTCATCTATCATTCCTTTCCGGAATGCTGGAATTAGCACCTTACTAAAGATTTTAAGTAGGTTGCCGGGTATCACAGGGCCAGTCCCTCCACCGCTCTTGATGATTTTTATTTTCTTTTTAAGTTATTTAGTAGTTTATCACTCAATTTTAAATCTGTCAAGGATTATTTTTTCGGCACCGGGCACTTGGAAATTATTTCTAAGTACCCGGTACCCTAGATTGGTTACCCTAAATCACTTCTACATTTTTGCGCATTTGTATCCCAGAACCACCTTTTTTACTTTCAACACCTGTAAAATCCAATCTTGTTTCAGGAAGTTCATATAAAAATCTGGAAGGAATAATCTGCTTATATTGTCCTTGTTCATTTGAAAGTTTCTGCTTAGAAAAAGAAATGAAGAGCAATTTTTCTGCTCTTGTCATTGCCACGTAAAATAATCTTCTTTCTTCCTCAACAGCATAAGGATTTAAACCAGCTGCCTTCTCTTCTAAACTTTTCAAATGTGGAAAAACTTCTTCTTCAGCCCCAATAATAAAAACTACCGGAAATTCTAATCCTTTAGCTGAATGAGCTGTCATAACTTTTACTTTTTCTTGATTATCTTCTGTAATATCTTTATCAGCAATTAATTTATTAATTAATAAGTAATCATAAAGACCGCGGCCTGGATTGTTTTTTTGAAAATCAGCCATATCTTCCAAAAACATATTCATATATTTTTTTCTCCCCTCTGGATCATCCAGCTCAGCCAGTACATTCTGATCAAAATCAACCCGCTCATAAAGTTCTATTGCCTTTTTATGCATTGGCATTTTTTCTTCACGCAGATCAAAAATACTATCGATTACCCGCCGCTGAAATTCAATAATATTTGCAGCCTTGTTGTTACCAATCCCCTTAACAACGGTTGGGCTTTCAAAAACATCAGTAATCTTCATTTTGTTTTCACGGGCATATTTATTGATTTCACTTAATAAAATTTCGCCTACACCATGAACTTCAATTCTAAAAAGACGTTTTAAAGCTAATCTATCATTCGGATTGACTAATAATTTTAAGTAATTAACAAAATAGCGTATTTCTTGGCGATCAAAAAAACTAACTCCTCCCACAAGTTGATGTGGAATTCTAAACTTAGGTAACTGATTTTGAAGCTGCATTGACTGAAAATGACTGCGGCATAATATAGCAATATCACTCAGCTTATAATGATAAAAATCAACTAAATGATTAATCCTTTTACATATATATTTAGCTTCAACTAATGGACTTTCTGCACGAGCAACAAAAATTGGGGCTCCATCATCTGCTTCAGTCCAGGCCTCTTTAACCTTGTTTTGACTGTTATTATTAATCAGCTGATTGGAAGCTGAAATAATATTATTTGAACTTCTATAATTTCTTTCAAGTTTAATCACTTCAGCCTCAGGATAATCATGTTCAAAATCTAAAATATTACTAATGTCTGCTCCGCGAAAACCATAAATACCCTGCCAGTCATCACCTACCACAAAAATATTTTTTTGAGGCTCTGCCAGCAGAGAAATTAAATGATATTGCGAATGGTTCACGTCCTGATATTCATCTACCTGAATATATTGAAATTGATCTTGATATTTATTTAATATATCCTGATCAGATTCCAAAAGTTCAATCGTTTTTTTAATCAAATCATTGAAATCAAAGCAATTATTATTTGCTAAAACCCTTTCATACTCCTGATAGATTCTGCTTACAATTTGATAAAAATGTTCGGACCCTTGATTGTTAAGCTGAGCATATTTCTCTGTCAGCTCAGCTGGCAGAACCAATTCCATTTTTGCCTTCGAAATTATATTGAAAACTATTTTGGGATCATATTCTGTCTCCTCTAGGCCAAATTCAAAGATGATATCTTCGATTATAGCATTAGAATCAGTCGTATCATATATCAAACATCCTTCAGAACGATTTACCTTTTTTAAGTTATTTCTAAGTATTTTTAAACAAATACTGTGAAAAGTACCGAGATTCATCTCATCTATAATTTCGGAACCAACTAATTTACTAATTTTTGCCTTCATATCATCAGCTGCTCTGTTGGTAAAGGTTACTGTTAAAATATTTTTAGGGCTAACACCATTAGCAATTAAATTTGCTGTTCTATAAGTTAAAGTTCGTGTTTTTCCACTACCTGCACCTGCAAGTACTAAAACTGCTCCTTTTAAAGTCTGAGCCGCAATTTTTTGTTTTTTATTCAAATCATCTAATAAATTGCTCATTATAATCTCCTTCATTTGTCATAATTTTGTAATTAAAAGCAAAGAAAGCTGCCAGCTAATTAAATTTTCTAATCAGCAGACAGCTAACATGTATAATGCAGCGATTTATAATTATATATAATTTTTGCTGTAAATACAAGCGCTAAACTCATTTTAATATATCTAAAAACATAGATAATTCTATAGATATTATTGTTTAATCTAAAGCTTTGACTTTAATTATTCCACAATTAAACTTTTAATATCAATAGATTGAGAAAGCATTCCATTATTCAGTAAAAAGTTCTGTGTTTTCTTTAATTCATTGATATCTGACTCAGTAATTTCAGGGTTAAAATCATACCAAGCATACATTTTCTCAACATCTTTTTCAGAAATTCCAGTTTCTTCTGCAACCATTGCAAATGTTTCTTCTGGGTTTTCTTCCATAAATTTTAAACTTTCTTGATGAACTTTAAGATAACGTTCAACAACTGCTGGGTGTTTGTCTAAAAACTCCCCACTAACTGCAATTACAATAGTCGCGTCTAAAAGCCCTTCGCCACTTTCAATGATATGGGCACCATTCTCCAAAGCTTGAGGCACAGCAGGGCCAGCAACTAAAGCAGCATCTGCACTATCAGTTAAAAGAGCTGAGATACCCCTAGCAATTCCTAAGTTGACAAATTCTAGATCAGCTAAAGAAAGATCATTTTTTACTAAAGAAGCTAAAAGTAGCTGATGCAGTATTGTTCCTTTAGGACCAACAACTTTTTTGCCTTCAAGATCAGCAGTTGATTTAATTGCAGGATCTTTAGCCATAATATTAAAGGCTTTTGGAGCACGACTATAAACTCCTATCATTTTAATATCAACTCCATTAGCAGCTGCTAAAATTAAGGAAGTCCCTCCAAGCGCATTACAAAAATCTAAAGAACCTGCAGCTACTGCCTGTGTCATTTTAGAACCCTGAGTGATTTCTGGAAATTCTACCTCTATTCCATCAGGATTAAATTCTTTTTCAAATAACTGCTTCTCTTTTTCGACTATTGACGGAACATTCAAAGGCAATTTAACATATGAAATATTTAATCTTTCCAACTCTTGAGCAGCAAATGTCGATACTGAAAATGAAAACAAAAAGATAACCAGCAAAATAACACTCATAAAATTAACTATTCTTTTTTTCATTAAAAACATTCTCCTTTATTTTTTTGAATTATAGAAAATTATATCAAAATTTATTTTTATTTTTAAAAATTAAAAAAAATATATAAGCTAGATGAAATTAATATTTAAGCTTTAATCTCTGCCAAAATCTTTTCTTTTAATTCAAGCTGTTTGGCTTTTTTTATAGAAATACTAGGCTCCTGCTCTAAATTAAACTCTTTAGTAATAGAACCTGCCTCCATAACTAGAACTCTATCACCTAAAAAAATTGCTTCGTCAATATCATGAGTAACAAAAATAACAGTTTTATTATTTTTAGAAAATATATGCTGTAATTCTTGCTGCAGCTTATACCTATTAAATGCATCAAGAGATCCCAGAGGCTCATCCATTAAAATAAGATCAGAATCATAGACTAAAGCCCTTCCTAAAGCAGTTCTTTGAGCCATTCCCCCTGATATTTGATTTGGATAAGCATCTTTAAACTCATTTAACCCCAACAAATTTAGATGTTCATTAACTTTTTTAACTGATTCAGATTTTTTATCTCTTTTTTTTAAAGGGAATAAAATATTTTCTTCAACTGTCAGCCAGGGCATTAATCTTGCTTCCTGAAAAACTAGTGAACTTTTCACCTTCTTTTTTCCTATAATTTTACCTTCTGCTGCCTCTTCCAGACCGGCAATAATTCGCAATAAAGTGCTTTTTCCACAACCACTTTTACCAACTATAGTTGTGAAACTCCCTTCATTAATTTTTAAGTTAATGTCATTTAGCGCTTTAAAAGCTCGACCATCTATCTTATATTTTTTAGTTAAATTTTTGATTTGAATAATTGATCTCATCCTCTTTTCCCCCTTGATGAATTAATTTTTGAGTAAATTTGAAAAAGAAATAATCAATTAAATAACCAAAAATCCCAATTGTAATTACTCCAACTATAATAATATCAGGTCGAGACAATTGTTCAGCATCAATTATCATATATCCGATTCCAGAAGATGCAGCTATTAACTCTGCCCCAATTAATGAGCGCCAACTATATCCCAGCGCTATCTGCATTCCTACAATAATTGAAGGCAGTGCTTGGGGTAAAATAATTCTATAAAATTTCTCCCATTTGCTTAGTCCAAAAATATCTCCAACTTCTTTTAACTTTGAGTCACAATTACTGATACCGCTGAGAGTATTTAAAAAGACAGGAAAAAAAGTAGCAAGAATTATAACTGTTATTTTAGGTTTTTCTCCAATTCCTAACCATAATATTAAAATTGGAATTAAAGCAATAGGAGGAATATGGCGAATGAATTCTAAAGTGGGTTTGATATAATCTGTTAACCAATCATTTAATGCAATTAAAAGAGCTAACAAAAAAGCTGCAATAAAAGTTATTGTAAAACCTAAGAACACTCTATAGAAACTAACTAATAAATGTTTAATTAACATTCCATTTTTAAGTAAATCTAAAAAAGTTTTTAATATCTTTACTGGTGAAGGTAATATATAGGAGTTAAAAAAACCAGATTCACTACCTAAATACCAGCATATTAAAATAAATAATGGTAAAATTAAAGCTTTTATCTGTTTACTTTTTATTTTCACTTAATCTCTCCTTTATAGTTAGTGAAATTAATAATTTGTAATAAAAAAGCAAATCCCTATCTAGACAAAGATAGGGATTAAATATCATTTAATAAAAGTTACTCTAAACTCAGCTAACTGCTTTTTAATGAACAGCGCGCCTTATTGCAAGCAAACTTTCTCTCAATCCCTCAAATCAGATTTTTCAATCCTTTTCTTCAGGTTATTTAATTTTTAATTATAAATAATTGACTGTGCATCCAGAAGCTGCAAAAAAGTGGACACTATTTATAAAGATTAAAATATTCTTCTTTAGAAGGGATGTGTCCTAAAACAGCTGTACAACCTGCTACTTGGGCACTACCAAGATAAGTTCTAGAATCAGAAGGTCCAATCCGAGACTGATAGTTTCGAGTTGTAGTGGTAAATGCTGTAGCACCAGACCCAATTCTTCTTTTATTACCCATACATAATCCACAACCAGGCATAATTACAGTTACCCCGGCTCTGGTTAATCTTTCCATTGTACCATCAACAATCAACTCTTCATAAATATCACGAGAAGCTGGTCCAACAACAACATTAACATTTTGAGGTATCTTGTGCCCAGCAATTACTGCTGCTGCCTCCTGAATACTTTTTAAATCTCCACCAACACAGCTGCCGATATAAACTTCATCAATTTTTTCACCTTCAACCTCACTTAAGGCAGCTACATTATCAGGATGATGCGGTTTAGCAACTAAAGGTTCTACAATTTCTGCTAAAGGAATTTCGATTTCTGCTGCATATTCAGCATCTTCATCTGCCTCAAAAAGCACTGGCTCTTTAAGATAATTCTCAATTGCTTTAATTGTGTTTTTAACAGATGGAGATGAATTAGCATCAGGCCTTGATTTTAAATACTCTAGATTTTCTTTAATAGCCTCAATAGTAATCTCATCAGATGGAACTACACCTGCTGAAGCACTTCTCTCTGCAACAGCATTTGTCATAATGTAGCGCTCATCTGAACTTAGAAAATCTAAGCCCTCCATTTCAATAATTCTACCATTATAAATATCCTTACCCACAGTTTTATCTGCATAAACTACTAAAGCAGAAACCAGATCTCGCGCAGTAATTCCTGCTGGTGGGCGACCTGTAAATTTAACTTTAACTGATTCGTCCATAGTCAGATCTTGTTTACCATATTTCATAACTCCTGCTACAATATCTGAAGCCGCTGGAAAAGAAACTCCTCGTGGAGTTCTAGTATGTGAATCTCCACCAACAATTACATCGGTCGGCAGTACAAATCGATTACCAATAGTATGGATAATACCTTCTCCAGTCTGCAAACAAACTCCACCACGCTCGGTAACAAATTCATTTAAAAACTTATGAGTATCTCTTTCTTTACTGGAAGGGCATTCACCTGTATGACATAAAGATTGTACTACAAATTCTGCTCCAAAATCTTCTCCAGCCATTGATTGATATTCATCCATAGTCATTGGACCTGTTGTATCCTGAGAAAAAGCTCCTCTCATTTTAACCTGAGCTGTTTCACCTGGTAAAATTGTATCTTTTCCATCGAGACGATTATAGGCTACTATTTTTTGAGCTAATGTTTGAGCTGGTTTAGAATCTTCTTGGACCACGTTCTGCTCAGCTGGTGTTTTAATATCAGCAGTCTCAATTCCATTTTCTTCACAGTAATCTAAAGCCATTTTTTGAAGCTCATTACCGGCATCAAAATAGGTCATTCCGCCTGCTGCAATTTTTTTCATTTTATAAGCAATAGGTAGTTCTATTTCAAGTTGCAATTCATTATTAACAACCAATTTTTCAGCTTTTAGATCAATTTCAATATTATCTCCTTCTTTAATCTCAGCAGTATCAGCTTCTAGAGCTAATATCCCTGAGGCAACCAGTGATTCTTTAAAAATAGGCGCAAAACTTTTTGCTATTACAACTCCACCTTTTTTCTTTTCTGGCTCAGCATCTACAGATTTTCCTAAAAGCTGCTGCATTGTATAAGTAGCTGACTTACGAGATGAACCTTCTCCCAGAGCCTTGCCAGCTGTAAAAAATACACTCTTATCTTTATCGGTTTGAGCCTTTAATTTATTAAGTCGTCCCCAGAGATCATCCTCATCATCCCGACCATCCATTACAAATTGAGCATGACGAGGTTGGTCTGTTCTACTGTTAGCATTTTTAGATGGGCTTAAGTGTCCTGTTGTAATATTATCGCCAACTCTTAAAGACAAACCCTGATATTGATCCTGAAGCTCCCAGTCTGCCGCAAAATCTCGATAAGCCCAGCTCAGCATCAGCTCATCAATTTTCTTTTTGAAATGAGTATTTTCTGCAGCCAGTTTTTTAAGCTGCTCAAAATCAGCCTTAGTTACCAGTACAGTATCTTTTAAAATTTCAGTTATTTGGTCTCTAAAAATTTCTTTAGCAAATAAATCAATTAAACGTGAGGTAGCTGCTCCGCCCTTCATTTTAGCTAGTAAATCCAGCGCCTGGCTTGAACTTAAATAAGGATTTTCTACCTCTCTTATTTTAGCTTCTTTAATTAACTCTGTAAGTCCCTCAGCTTTAGCATGAGAAGCCGGAAATGTTCCTCTTTTTACTTCCTTTGCAATTAATCTTAAAATTAATTGATCTAATCTTTCTTCTTCAAATAGTTCAAAATATTCATTTTCCAAACCTTCAATTTTTAAACCTGCAAAAAGAGATTCAACTTCTTCTGCCTCAAGTGGTCTTGGGGCAAGTCCATAAGCATTTTTTCTTGCTAATGCTTTTTTCTTATAGTTATTTAAACAATCTAATAATTTTTCCATTTTAGCTTCCATTAACTAATCTCTCCTCTCTTATCTTAAATAGTTTAAGCTTATATTAATTATAGTGCAGAAATAATAGCTTCTGTAATTTCATCAGTTGTAGAAGTGCCTCCCAAATCTCCAGTTAAAACTTTTCCTTTATTTAAAACTAAAGAAACTGCCTTTTCTATTCTATCAGCTGCTTCAGTTTCTCCTAAATGTCTAAGCATTAAAATTGCAGAAAATAACAGAGCAACCGGATTTGCTTTATTTTGACCTGCAATGTCTGGAGCACTACCATGAACTGCTTCAAAAACTGCAATATCATCGCCTAAATTCATTCCAGGAGCAAGCCCCAGCCCGCCAATTAAACCAGCACCTAAATCAGAAATAATGTCTCCATATAAATTAGTTGTAACTAAAACATCGTACTCTTCTGGATATTGCACCATCTGCATACACATATTATCAACAATTTTATCATCAAATTCTATTTCCGGATTTGTCTTTTTATATTTTTCAGCAACCTTACGTGCCTCTTCTAAAAAGAGCCCATCACTGTATTTTAAAATATTTGCTTTATGTACAGCTGTAACTTTCTCTCTTCCTTCGCGAACCGCATATTCAAAAGCTCTTTCGGTTATCTTGCGTGATGCCTTTCTTGTGATGATTTTGATGCTTTCAGCTGCTTGATCACCAACATAATGTTCAATTCCTACATAAAGCCCCTCAGTATTTTCTCTAAAAACTACCATATCCAAGTTTTCATCTTTGGCAAATTCTTTGGCATGTACCTTTAATGGTCTAACATTAGCGTAAAGATCTAATTCTTTACGAATTGCAACATTAACACTTCTAAAACCACTACCTACTGGTGTTGTAATCGGTCCTTTTAAAGCTACCTTGTTTTCTCTAATTGAGTCAAAAACTTTTTCTGGAAGGGGAGTACCATATTTGTCCATTACTCCAGCTCCCGCCTCTACCTTATCCCATCTAATTTCTACACCTGCAGCTTCTATAATCTCTGCTACAGCTTCCGAAATTTCTGGTCCAATTCCATCTCCAGCAATCATTGTTACTTTATGCATTCTCTTTGCTCACTACTCCTTTTTGTGATTTAAATTATTTTAAAATATTAATATTTATTTTACTTATAAACTAAAGTATAATCTAAAAAAGCCGGAATTAATCCGGCTTATAATTTAAAGTCTCAGCCTACTATCTGACTGTTATTTATTATAGCATAGAATGGGCATAACTTTCCAGTTGATCAAATTCTTCTTGATTCATACCAGTATCACCAGGTAAAATTCCAGGCGAATTTTCACCATGATAATCAGAACCTCCAGTAATTAAAAGCTCCAGTTCTTCTGCAATTTTTTTATATTTTTTTGTTATTTTTTTATTATGCTTTGTCTGGTATACTTCAACACCTTTAAGCCCCACATCTTTTAAACGTGAGATTTCTTTTTTACCAAGAGACTTACCATGGTTAATTATATAAGGGTGAGCAATCACAGGTATACCACCAGCTTTTAAAATTACTTCTATTGCTTCTGCAGGAAGTACATTCTTTTTTTCAACATAAGCTTTACCTCCACCAGCAATAAATTCCTCAGTAAATGCATCCCCGATCTCTTCAATATATCCTTTTTCAATCATTGCTCTAGCAATATGAGGGCGTCCTAAACTAACCCCAGTTGCATATTTTTTTACATCTGCAAAATCTAGTGGATATCCCATTTCAGTTAGTTTTTCTATCATTTTATGAGTTCTTTCTACTCTAGAGTCTAAAATTGCCTCTGTCAATCCCAGCAGAGCAGCATTTTCTATATCAACAAAATAACCTAAAATATGATATTCTGCTTCACCTCTATAAGTAGATATTTCTATCCCAGAAATAACTTTTAAACCATTTTCTTCCCCAAGCTTCTTTACTTTTTCAACATTAGTTACGTTATCATGATCAGTAACAGCAATTGTCTCTAGACCTAAGTCTACACATTTTTCTATAAGTTCTTTTGGAGTTGAAGCACCATCTGAAGCAGTTGTGTGCATATGTAGATCAATTTTTTTTCTTTTATTAGATATCTTCTTAGTCATAAAATATCAAGCTCCTTAAAAGTGATTTTTACCCTGAATCTACTTAAAAAGATATTTGACTATTGACCCTCCTTGGAGCAAGCCCAAGAGGTTTGCGAGCAGACTTTCACTCTATCACTACCCAATATTTTTCAATACTCTCTCTAAGATACGTTTATAGTTTATCAGAAATAGTTTAAAATAACATTAAATTTTATATATTTTAAAAAATAATTTAGATTCTCCCTCTAATATAGTACCAAGCTAAACCTATCCATTCATGTAAAGCAGAAAGATTAGCTTTTAAAGCACCACGATTTGGTAGATAGTCAAGCCAGCTGAACTGATGATCATAAATAAATCCAGAATGTACTGCTAAAAAATCAATGTTTTGAGCCTTAAAAACTGCAGCAGAACGCAAAATATGATAAGCAGAAGTAACTAAATAAACTTTTTCTATTTCATTTTCTTCAATCCATTTTTTTAAATAAGCAGCATTTTCAAATGTTGTCTGAGCCTGACTCTCACTGATATAAAATTTTTTATCCATACCTAGAGACGATAAAAATTCTTCAGCTGCATCAGCCTCTGAAATTTTTTCTTGACCAATTGCAATTCCACCCGAATAAATCAAATTAGTTTTCAATTTCCGATGCAATTGATAACCTTTAATTAATCTCTGCATACTATGCAGGGAGGGCTTAGCTTCATTTTTTGAATAATAATTTAAACCACCACCAAGTACAACAATTGGATGTTTTTCCAAAGCATTAACTGAAATTTCCTCAGCATAATTTTCTAGTGGATGAAGCAAAACTTTTACACCAAATGCAGTAGAAAGAAAGAAAATAAGCAGCAGAGAAACTATTGCTGTAATCTTAATCAAAGCTGATTTTGATTTTTTTAATAAATAAATAGATAACACCAGTATCAAGATAACAAAAAGTCCAGGCGGCATAATAAAAGAAGCTATTACTTTTTCTACACTTAGCATAAAAACCTCCTCAAAAAAACCCGCATCAGCGGGTAACTTTAATCACTAAATATAACTATAAACTCCCTTAGTTAATTTAGGTCTGGAAAAAGCATTTCCAAAAAATCGATCTTTAAATAACTATCCATTGTTTCAAAAGTATCCTGATTTTTTATTTCACGATCATTACTCTGATATTCTACCCAGGCCATTGCTGACCAAGAAATACCGCGCATTGCCGAGAATTGATTGAAAATTTTTAAAGCAGACTTTACTTCATGATACTTGGAGTCCATTCCTCTTTCTTTTAAATAATGATGCAAAAATTCTTCCTCTTCTCCTTGATTGAAAATGAAATTTGTTTTCCAAAGGGTTGTCGTTGGCACCATAAAATGACTCAAGTCCTGTAGTGGAGTAGTTATTAAAGGTTTTTCCCAATCTACTAAATAAGCAAGATTATACTTGTCATTGATAATAAAATTATTTGAATTTACCTCAGTGTTTACTATAGCTGTTGGAAAAAGATCCATCAATTCTGCTTCTTTTTCTTTTTTCTGCTCCAGATCAGATTTCATTTTAATTAAAAACTTTTTTATCTCAGGTACAGCTATTTCTGAATTTAAATATTTATTGAGAAGTGTTTCACATTCATTCCAGATTGCAGTCAAAGGTTTTTCTTCTTTAATTAATCTTTCGGCCTTAGAACTATCTAATTTATGTATTTTAGCAAAGACTTTAGCTGCATCTTTTAAATCTTTTCGATATTCGAGATGTCGTCCCGGTAAATATTCCATCACTAATAATCCATAATTAATTTTTTCTTTTGAATTATCAAGATAAAATGGTCTTGGAGTTACTCCAGATGGAGCCAATGTCTGCAGTGCAGAAAACTCATAACCAATCTGGTCATCAAGATGCATCTGACTGCCTAAATTTACTCGCAATACATATTTTTCTTCCCCATCATTAATCAAATAATTTATATTATATTCTCCTTGAGCCAAAAACTCTAATTTGGCTCTTCTACTGATACCTGTTGCCTGCATAAAATCTCGTTCGCTGATATATGCTTTTAATTTTTTTGATAAATCATCTTTAAAAGACATAACTTTCCTCCTGTATTATTAATATGCAAATATTTTTTTAATTACAGCTTCCGTGTTTTTAGGATAACTTGAATTAATTTCTCCATTTATTAATTTAGACCTTAACTTTAATAATTCTTGAAAAGTATCTACATCAGAAGCTTCTGGTAAAAAGTGAATTTTAAGATTATGTTTGCTGGCTTCTTTGATTGTTCTATCTAAAACAGCACTATTTCCCCAGTTTTCAAAATCAAAAATAAATTTTTTAGGTTTTTTCATTCCTATTAAATAATATCCTCCATCATCTGCTGGACCAATTACTAAATCACGCTCTTTTAAACCGGCAATTGCTTCAGTAAAAATATCAATATCTAATAATGGAATATCAGAACCAGTTATAATTACAGGTAAATCACTTAACAGGTAAGCATCATTAAGAGCATTAAACATTTTTTCTCCTAAATCTTGTCCTCGTTGTGGAATACGAGTAAAGTGCTCATCTATAATTTCAGAAAATATTGTTTCTTGCTCTCTAGGAGTAAAACTAAGATATAAATCAATCTGAGAATTAATCTTTTTGAGTTTTAAAAGTTTAAAATTTATGTCTTTTAAAAAAGCCTGATGCAGCTCAGCACATTCATCTTTTTTTAAATGACTTTCAAGCCTTGTTTTGGTTTTCCCTGCTATTGGTGCCCTACTCATAATTATTACTGCAGCCTGCAAAGTAATCTCCTCCTGTCATATATTAACTTAATTAACGGGCGTCATGATACATTTTTTTGAGTTTTTCTGGACTATAACCTAATAGGTATAAAATTTTTATTTTATGCATTAAAAGAATTGTTTTTAAAACTCCAAATTTTTCCCAGCGTCTAGCTGATGTGTAAATTTTTTTATCTAAAAAAAGCATTTTTCCAAACTCGCTCATCTTTTTAGAGAATTCCCAATCTTCCATTAATTCTATATCAGGAAAGCCACCCAACTCATTAAAAATTCCTTTTCTTATAAAAATTCCCTGATCACCAAAAATCAATTTAAAGTATTTTGATCGCAGATTAGAAGACCCACTTATAAATTTTAAAAGAGGATGCTCGGACTTAATTTCCAAAGTGAAACAGCCTCCTATTTTATCTATTTGATTTTGCATTTTATTAACTAATAGAGATAACGAGCCTTTATCTAAAGTAGAATCCGCATGTAAAAACAATAAAATTGGCGCATTTGCAATCTTAGCACCTTTATTAAGCTGTTTACCACGACTTGCATTTTTAGAATTAACTATTTTTGCTCCTTTTGCAGCCGCAATTTGTTTAGTTTTATCAGTGCTATCAGCATCTGAAATAATAATTTCTACTTTTATTTTCTCTTGATTTATAAAATCAATTATATCAGCAATATTCTTTTCCTCATTTAATGTGGGAATAATAACTGAAAGTTGAAATTCCATAATTAAATTTTCCGCCTTTCAAATAAATAAAACTTGTTTCTATTATAGCATAATTTTGCTAAATCATAAAATAATCTTTTTTTTAAAGCAATAAAAAAAGAGAGGGAATCCCCCTCTCTTTAATCAAAATAATTTAATTTTAAAATCTAGTTATTTTACTGGTAAAGACTCATCATTACTCCATTCAACCCAAGAACCATCATAGTTTTCAACATCATCATAACCAAGTAACTGAGTTAAAGTAAATAATGCATGTGATGATCTTACAGCTGACTGACAGTAAGTAATGATCTCTTTATCATCAATAATTCCTCTGGCAGTATAAAGATCCTGAAGTTCCTCAGCAGTCATAAATGTATGATCTTCGTTTAGTGACTCATCCCATTCTAACCAAATAGAACTTGGAATTCTACCTTTACGTCCTGCACCAGATAATAGTTTTTCTCCATTATGTTCTGCTTCTGCTCTAGTATCCTGAATTATTATATTATCCTCTTCAATTGCTGCCAAAACATCCTCTTTATGTGCTAATAAACTTTCATCAAGAGCCTCAGCTTTATAATTACTTTCAGCTAAACTGTCTGGAAACATTTTTGTCTCATAATTCAGTGCATTCCAGCGGTCAATACCACCATCTAACATTCTTACATCTTCATGTCCATAAATCTTTGCTGACCACCATAACCAGGCTGAATACAAATCTCCATGATCATCATAAACAACAATTGTATCTCCATTTTTTATACCTTTTTCAGAAAATAATTTTTCAAAATTTTCTTTAGAAAGTCTCATGCCTCCACTAGCTTTCATTTCTGATTTTTCAATTTTAATTGCACCAGGAATATGACCAGCAGCATAACCAATTTTACCCCTGTTATCAACAACTACAACATCATCTCTGTCAATTATTTCTGCTAACTCCTCAGCACTAATCAAAGCTTCAGGATTTGCATAACCTCTATCTTCAATCTTTACATATTCGGCCCCCACCATAAAACTAAATCCAACTGCAATTAAAAAAACAAGACCAAGCACAACTAAATAATTTTTCATTTTACGCAAAATAAATCCCCCTTTTTAAAATTGTTTTATTTTTCACAATTAAATTATATCTTCAGCTGCTACGTTTTTCATTATTAAAAATTAACAATTTTTATAGAAAATTTAGTGTTTAATCAACAAAGGCGAGAGGATATCCTCTCGCCTAAATAAAATCTTAATTATTTAATTTATATTTATTATTCACCATTTTCTACTGGTAATTCTTCGGTAGCACTCCATTCAATCCAGGAACCATCATAATTTTTAACTTCTGCATCTACACCTAATAACTGGGTTAAAACAAATGTAGTATGTGAAGATCTAACTGCTGACTGACAATATGGAATAATTAATTCTTTACCTTCAATTGCTTCGCCATATACTTCCTCTAAATCTGCAGCAGACTTAAATGTTAGATCATCATTTAAGGCTTCAGTCCATTCGATCCAAACACTTTTTGGAATACATCCTTTTCTTTCTGCACCACTCTTAAGGTCAGCTCCAGTATGTTCGCCTTCAGATCTAGTATCTAAAATTAAAGCATTATCATTATCAATAGCTGCTTCAACATCTTCCATTGTAGCTAACATTGAAAAGTCAAATTCAGACTCATCAAAAGTATAGTTTGTTTCCTCATAACTACTTGGAAAAACACTTGTCTTTTTGTCTAAAGCTTTCCATCTTTCTAATCCACCATCAAGTAATCTCACTTTATCATGACCGTACATTTTTAAGATCCACCACATTCTTGATGCATCATAATCACCTTTTGCATCGTAAATAACAACTAGGTCATCTTCAGCAATACCTTTTTCGCTTAACATAGCAGCCATCTGCTCTGCATTTGCTCTCATACCTGCAAATTCAGCATTTTCATCTGATTGATCAGAACGCCAAACATTGGTAGATCCAGGAATATGTCCAGTCATATACATAGCCAGATTACGGAAATCAACTATCTTAACATCATCTCTGTCCATAATTTCTTCCAATTCAGCTGCACTAATTAAAACATCAGGATTTGCATAACCACGATCTTCGATTGGCACAAATTCTGCTGCCGCCATCAAGGAAAAACTAATAACCATAACTAAAACAAGTGATAAAACTAATAAACTTTCTCTTTTGCTTTTTAACAATATTATTCCCTCCAATAATTTAGTAGTGTTTTATTTTTCACAATACTATTATATAGTTAAATATATCACATTGTCATTGGTGGTGAAATATAAAAAAAATCTATATTTTCGTTGTCAAAAACAAAGAAAAGCTTAGAATGGTTTATTATGGTCTGTTTTGTTAAATAAATACTTTATTAACATGTTAAATAAATACCATAGATAAATCTTTAAGCTATTTAAGCACAACTTCTTCATTGACTTCTTTTTTTTGTTCTCTTTTAATATATATCTTCCACTCTAAATATGGAGTCTCTTCAATTTCTACTTTAAACCCTTTATTTCTAGCCCACTCGGGAACAATATTTAAAGCACAATTATGATCAGTCTCTAAACAAATTTGATCGCTAACTCCAAGTTTTAATAATTTTTTTTCAGCTTTAATTAATGGAATTGGACAAGGGTCGCCTATACAATCTATATTAATAATCATTTTAAAACCTCCAGTTTTGTTAATCTTTGAACAAAGTCTTTTGAAGAAAATCTTGATATTTAAATATCAAGATCATCTTCTAAAATATATTTACAAATTTTATATGCAGCCAGTAAGTTGAGTTGTACTTCTTGATCCTGAAGGTCAATTTCTAAAATTTCTTTAATTCTTTTGACACGGTAGCTCATTGTATTTGGATGAATAAACAATCTTTTAGCAGCCTGCTGTATGCTTCCACCCTCTTCTAGATAGACTCCAAGTGTATCAAGCCATTCTGTACTGTTGCCTTTGTCATATTTTATTAGCTTTGTTAAATATTCTGTGGTAAATTCTTTTAACTCTTCTTGGTTTATTTTCCAAAGCAGCCTCATTATCCCTAATTGTTTATAATAATAAATTACATTTTTTCTTTCCGTTGCCTCAAGAAAATCAAGTACATAAGAAGCCTGCTGATAGCTTTCAGCAATTTCAGTAACCTCTTTAATATATATACCTGAACCAATATTAAAATAGAATTTATCAATTTTTTCTGTAAGTTCATCTTTAATTATCTTAATATCATCTTTATTAATTTCAGTCTCTTTATCATAATTAATCAGCAGCACTATATTTTTATCATAGGAAAATAAAATATATTCCCGAGAAATTTTGTTTTGTAAAACACCGTGAAGTTTTTTCATTATCCTTTCTTTAATTTCATAAAAATAATATGCATCTTGATCAGAAATATTTTTTTCAGCTTTAACCGAAATTAAGTAAAGCTGGTAGTTTAAGTTCAAATTCCAATTAGCAAGTTGTCCTCGCTGAATAATTTCAGACTTGTCTTCAATTCTATTGTTAATAATATCTTCAATTAATTCACTGCTGCATTTTTGAGCCATCTCAGATACAAGTTTATTTTGATGAATTTTTAAGGCAAGAGATTGAGCAACAATAATCAAAATTCTAAATTCATATTCGCTCATTTCCTCATAGTTACTAATCGCTAAAACAGCAACAATTTCATCTCTTCCCAAATCCAGCTGAAGTTCCGTATATATTTCTCCCTGCCATTGATAATGATATTCAAAAATTTCTACCATACAACATTTAAAGGCAGTATCCTTACGCTTTAACTTTCTCTCTTTTATATAGTTATTAAATTGACTATCTCTTTTTATTTTCCTGTCAGCATATATTAAATCGTCCCGAAATCGATCATATATATATACATCTGCCCCTAGATTTTTAGTTAAAATAGAAGCAAAAGTTCTAAGACCAGCATCACTTAAAAGCTTATCTGTTAAATCATGTTGAATAAAAAATAAATCCTGAAGCTCGTCTTTATTCAGCATCTTTATAACTTTCCGTTTCAATTTCGATTTTATCCCAAGCTGAAAAGACCAGGTCTTTAAACCTTTTTGTATCAAGGATAGTAGAAGGTAAATTGATTACTGCTTCATCTTGGAGCATTCCCTCTGCCTTTTCTGTTTTAATCATCCCATTTTTTAAATCTTCAACACTTGAAACAAATTTTCTTTTATTATATGGAAAGATTTCGGGAGCAATCATGTAAACCACAGCTACAACATCCCACATATAAAAACCAGTTAAACCGATCATTTCTGAAGAATATTGATACCAATGGTTAATCTTGTGTTTAATATAGGCTCTTACAGCTTTATTCTTAGATCTATTAACTCGACGCCATGATTTTTCACCAAATCGGGCAGCAAGACAGAGATTACTAGACATTAAGGCAACAGGAACTTCAGCTTTTAAGACCTTTTCTGCTGCTTTTGGATCAGAGCTTAAATTGAGCTCATCAATAGTTTTATTTCCAATTTGTAAGGGCTCTGTAATCCCACCCATAATAATTATTTCCTTTAAATTTTTGAAAAAGTCATTATCTATTTCCCAGGCAGCATACAAATTAGTAAGAGGTCCTATAGCAATTAGAGTTATTTCATTTTTATTTTCTGATGCAGCTTTGACCAAATAATCAGCAGCTTCAGTCTTATAGTCACCTGCTTTGGCAGCACCTTTTAAATGCTTTATTTTATCTTTTAATTTAAAATCATTCAACATTTTCTCAGTAGTATTGAAAGTATCTTCTAAATTACTATTACCAAAAACACTGGTAACAGCCATTAAATCAATATCTTCTCGACCTAATAGAAATAAAAAGGCAAGTCCATCATCTACATCTTTTTTTTCTAAACCCATTGAATTATCACAGTCTAATATTACTTTTTTCATTTTGTCCTCCTAACAGTCAATTTTTATCTATTTACTCTTATATTAATTTCAACAAAGATTATAAAAATCCTGCCTTTGATATTTTTTCTAATTAAAATCTTGAAACGGATGAATTTTTTTTATTCAAGGTATATAATAATATATATAAGAAAAGAACCAGCTCAAGGAGGCCTGAAAATGAATAACTTCACTAATTTTTTTATAATTTTATCTATTATTTTATCTACTCTTATTCTAATAACATCTTTTGCTACTGCCGAGGAACGCAATTTTGAAAGCAGTGAGTTTTTAATTTCTGCAGAAGAATTAAATCAAATGATAGAAGAAGAAAAAGAAAATCTCAAAATACTTGATGTCCGTAACAGCACAAAGTATCTTCTAGGACATTTGCCGCGCGCTGTCAATATGTGGGATGACGATTTTACTGATCCAGACGGCTGGGTTAAAGGATTAATTGCTAAACCAGGTGCATTTGCTGCTGCTGCACAAGAAAAGGGTATTAATAAAAATTCGCAAATTATTGTTTATGATAACAACAGCAACCTCTGGGCTGCAAGATTATGGTGGGTTTTCAAAGTTTATGATCATCAAAATATAAAAATTTTAGAAGGCGGCTATGATGCCTGGAAAAATAAAGGCTATGAAACAAAAATACTCCCTCATAAAAATAAAAAGGGAAACTTTATTGTAAGTGATGTGAATAATAATTGGATAGTAAATTCTGATACTATAGCTGAAAATCTAAATAATAAAGATTTCGTTATTTTAGACACAAGATCTGAAGCTGAATTTATGGGTGAAGAAACAAATTCTGCTGCTCCTCGCAAAGGTCGAATTCCAAATGCTATTCATATTAATTGGACAGAAGTCTTAAATGATGATTATAGTTTCAAGTCTGCTGCAAAAATTGCTGAGATTTATGAGGCAAACGGTATAACTAGAGAAAAAGAAGTCGTTGCACTCATCTCTCACACGGGAGTCAGAGCAGCTCATACATTTTTTGCACTAAAACTACTCGGTTATGAAAACCTTAAATTATACGATGAAGCTTGGGTTGGCTGGAGCAATCGAAGTGATCTTCCCCTTGAAAAAAATTAAATTTAAAAAATCACTGCTGCTCTTCTCCCAAAAAGTTCTTTTGACTGAATAAAGTTAATAATTCAGTTAGTGATGTCTCTGATTTAAAATATTCTAAAGTCTGCTCAATTAGTTTTTGGGCAGATTCTATTCCCTGATCAAAGCTCTTTTCAAATTTTCGATATTTTTTTTTGGGCCAAATATTTTCTTTTTCATTCAAAGCATAACAATGCTGACTTAAATTTTGAGGCAAAATTAAATTTAACAATTTAAATAGATAATATTTTTTTGAATCTTTAGTTGAAAAAAATTTGTGATATTTCCTCAAATCTAAATAAGAATCACGGATTAATTGGGCTTCCAGCTCTTCCTTAAAAATACTTTTGAAAATTAATTGATAGAAATAATTAAGGGTTTCAAAATGTTCTTCCTGAAGCTGATAATAGGGCAGAGGATTAATTGCTTTCGGACTTTTATTCCACTTCTGCTCCATAATATAAATGTCAATGCCCGCCTCAATCAATTTGTGTTTTTCATTTTTGCCTCCATTTTTAATAATAAAAGGATGACACTCTCGGTCAAGAGCATAATGAGAAATAAATCCCAGCAGATAAATTAGATTATGCTGCCAAAAATAAGAATCAGGCAGTTGCGATTGAGCATAAAGCCCTTCCTTTTTATAATTTTTTAGGATTTCATTAAATAATTTTTTGCCGCTAAGAGAATGAACTTGTTGACCCTTTTTAGGGCCTCTTTTAGCTTTCTGCCAGGGCCACAAATCATTATAAAAGAAGAAATCTGCTCCCTGACAGCTATAATTAAATAACTGATAATTTTGATCAAGCAGTGATTTTATTTTCTTATCTTCAATTCCAGCAACTATCTCTTCTCCAGCAATTAAATGTGTCCAAAAATCAGGCATATTACTACCCCCTATTAACTATTGATTTTTTGCCTCTAATTTACCCTTTTCTACATCTACCCGACTCAAAAAGAACATGCCTAAGATAAAGAAAGCAGCAACAGCAAGAATACCATAACGGCTGGAGCCGGTTAATTGACCGGTATATGCAAAAACAGTAGGTCCGATAATTGCTGCAAATTTACTAGAAACACCAAAAAATCCAAAGAACTCTGCTGATTTGGATTCAGGCACCATAACACCATATAAAGAGCGGCTTAAGGCTTGCGCACCTCCCTGAACCATTCCTACAATGCCGGCTAAAATCCAAAAATCAAGAGCTGAATCTAAGAAATAACCGTAAAAAGTAATTCCTGTATAGATAATTAAAGCCAGATAAATTCCTTTTTTAGCAGTAATTTTACCAGCAATTTTAGCAAAAATCAAAGCAAAGGGAATGCCAACAAATTGAGTTAAAAGTAGGGCACCTATTAAATCAGTCTGTCCAATCCCTACTTCCCGACCATAAATTGTTGCCATTCTAATAATTGTTCCAATACCATCATTATAAAGCCAAAAGGCGAGCAAAAATTTCCATAATTCTCTATATTTGCGGATGTGAATAAAGGTTGATTTAAGCCTGCCAAAGGCCATTTTAGCATATTTATTCAAAGGTATTTTTTCAAGTCTTTTTTTGGGTTCTGGTAGAAATTTAAAAGCTGGCAGAGAGAATATTAACCACCAGACTGCAACTGTAACAAAAGAAATCTGAATTGCTGAAGTAACTGAACTGATATTAAAAAGGCTCGGTTTAGAAATCAGCAAAAGGTTAATTGCTAAAAGTAAACCACCACCTAAATAACCGGCTGCATAACCAAGACTTGAGATATAATCTATGGATTTAGAATCACTAATCTCAGTTAAAAAACCATCATAGAACACATTACCTCCAGAAAATCCAATGTTAGCAATAATGAAAAAGAATGAGGCCAGCAAATAGTTACCTTCATTAACAAAAAACAAAAGGGCTGTACCTGAAACACCCAGAAAAACAAAGAATTTCAAAAAAATTTTTTTAGAGTCTGAATAATCGGCAGCTGCTCCCAGAATTGGAGAAACAAAAGCGATAATAACCATAGCAATTGTTTGAGTATAGCCCCAATATGAAGTAGCTAAATTTCCAGGAAGATCAATTCCTGCTACATCTTTATAAAAAATAGGTAGTACTGTGGCCAAAATTACTGTGGCAAAAGCGGAATTGGCCCAGTCATACATAGCCCAAGCGTAAACTGTTCTTTTCTGCTTATCCATTGACTCACCTTCTTATTTATTATTAACAAGTTTTAAAAGCTCTTTTTTAAATCTTTGGTCATCATGCTCAGTTCTTTTCTTGTGACTTGTGTGACGGCCACTGCGTTTTCTTTCCTTAAATTGACGATGTCTTTTTGCTAATAATCTTTCTATATTTTGATCCGTAAATTCCCTCCCTGAAAAGCCCAAAACTTTAGCCCCTCTACTTAAAGACAGAGCAGCTAATCCATAATCTGAAGTTATAACAATATCTCCTGGTTCAATATTATTACAAAGAATCATATCAACTGATTGAAAGCCCTGGTCAACTACTTTTAAAGTCCCGTAATCAAGCTGATGCTGATGATTCAAATCTGTATAAATTATTAATTTTAGCTTCTTTTCAGCTGCAATTTCAGTAATAATTGAAATCACCGGACACCCATCTCCATCAACTAAAATGCTCATTATTTTTTAAACTCCACATAATCAAGTTCAGATTCAGAGTATCTGGCCAAAGTATAAATTAAATCTGAAAGACGATTAATATATTTTTGCAGATCAGTACTAATATCTACATCTCCTGCCAGAGTAGTAATTCTGCGCTCTGCTCTCCTGCAAATAGTCCTTGACTGATGTAAGGCTCCACTGGCTTTTGAACTTCCCGGAATAATAAACATTGATTTTTCTTTTTTATTCATTTGCGATAAAAAATAATCTATTTTTTCTTCTAAAAGCTCTATATCTTCCTTTGTTATTTTTTCAGGAAAACTTTTTCCATCAGAAGTTGCCAACTCACCAGCTAAATTAAAAAGCTGCCGCTGCACAGAGCGAATAATATTATACACCTTTTCATCTTCAACAAAATTTTTGGCAAAACCCAGACTAGAATTGAGCTCATCTATAGTTCCATAGCTTTCGACCCGAAGTGAATCTTTGGCTACCCTTGTATTATCGAAAAGACTGGTTTTTCCTTTGTCTCCACTTTTAGTATAAATTTTCATTTAATCACCCTTTCTTGTTTCACCTACCGTTCGCGAAGCTAATAAATTGAAATGAGGAGCTGATTTCTATAAGAAAAAGACAGCTCCAGACTGGAAACTGCCTTCATTAATTCGGTTAACTGGCATCTTTTTCAACTGCCTCACTTGTATCTATAACTATCCGATGGCTGTGGTGAATATATCTATCTTCCAAATCTTCAATTTTTTTGCAGCAGCCGGTCAATTGGGCCAAATCATGTTGCATTCTGTCCATGCGAGCATTTTGAATATCTTTATTTGACTCTAAAGACCTGAGAATTTGTGTATTTTCTTTCACCTGAGCACTCAATTTTGCTGTTTCTGACTGTACAATCTTCCTGGTCTCTTGTTGCACAATCTTCTTAGTCTCTTCCTGTACAATTTTTCTGGTCTCTTGCTGCACAATCTTTTTAGTTTCTGTAACAATAATCTTTCTCATCGCTTCAAGAAGATCTTGGTCCAAAATTTTCACCACCCTGCTCTTAATAATTTCCATGAACTAGAATTATTGGTAGAATTAGATTACATATATTTCCTTTAATTAATTATAGCATTTTAAATTTTAGAATACAAGAGCGAATATTTCTTTGATTTCTCTTATAATTAAGCAAAAAAGACTTACTAAATAATTAGCAAGCCTCAAATTCGAAGTTTATATAACATATAAAATATATTTTTAGTTGCATCTCTGTTTAAGATTTAAGGAATTGTAACTTTTTTCTCCAAACGATTAAATAAATAAACAAAAATTATAATTACAATTAAGTAAATCAAAGCTACTACAAAATAGACATTAAAAAACTGGTAGTTGCGGCTGGCTATTAATTTACCTTCTGTCATTAATTCTTTAGCCCCAATAACATAAGCAAGTGAAGAATATTTAATCATATAAATAAATTCATTAGTCCAGGAAGGAATAACACGCCTCAATGCCTGAGGTAAAACTATATGTCTAATTCCCTGCCATTTTGTCATTCCAATTGATTGTGCAGCCTTTAACTGACTGCCGCTGATTGATTGGATAGATCCGCGCAGATACTCTGCCTGATAAGCCCCACTGTTAATTATAAAACTAATAATTGCTGCTGTGATTGGAGTTAATCTAACACCATAAGAAGGCAGACCATAATATATTATAAAAAGCTGAACTAAAAGTGGAGTTCCTCTAATAATAGAAATAAAAATCCTAGTCAAAGCTGATATATATTTATTTCCATAAATTTTTCCTAAAGCCAGTAAAGTACCTAAAATTGTTCCTGAAAAACAGGAAATTATTGTTACAAAAACTGTAACTCCTAGCCCTCTTAAAAATAAGGGGTAATACTCCATAAAAATATCTAGCATTAGTTCTCACCCTCACCATATAAATCAGTCAATTGAAAAAGAAATTCTCTGGTTCGTTGATGCTCTGGCTCTGTAAATAATTTTTCTGGATCACCCTGTTCTACAATATTGCCAGCTTCCATAAAAATTAATTCATCAGCAACACTGCGCGCAAAACCCATCTCATGTGTCACAACCAGCATTGTCATTCCCTCTTCAGCCAAATTGCGCATAACTTTAAGTACCTCACCAGTTAGCTCAGGGTCCAGGGAAGAAGTAGGTTCATCAAATAAAATAAGTTTAGGCTGCATAGCTAATGCCCTAGCAATTCCGACTCGCTGTTTTTGTCCTCCAGATAATTGAGAAGGATAAGAATCAGCATACTGTTTTAATCCTACCCGGTCAAGTTCGAAAAGAGCAAGTTCTTCCGCCTCTTTTTTATTCATTTTTTTAACTTTAGTCAAACCAATCATTATGTTCCCTTTTGCTGTCAGGTGATTAAATAAACCAAAATCCTGAAAAACAAATCCAATTTGCTGTCTGATTTTATTTATTTTTTTAGCAGCTGTAATCTCAGTCTCCTCCAAATAAATTTTACCCTTTTTGGGTGGTACAAGACGAATAATATTATTTAAAATTGTACTTTTGCCTGTCCCACTCGGACCAACAATTACTTTAGTTTCTCCTTTGTCAAGCGAAAAAGAGATTCCTTTGAGTACCTCTTCTTCTCCAAAACTGTGATGTAAATCTTCTATTTTTAATAAATGCTTAGTAGGCATCTGAATGTCCTCCTTCAATACCTATCCCTGGAATCTGATATTTTTTCTCAAAAAGGGATAGACCTCCATTAACTATAGTTGTTAAAATAAAATAAATTGCTGCAATAGTTAAATAAATAACCATTGGCTCATTCGAAGTTGCAATAAAATATTCTCCCTGTCTTAAAAGCTCTACAACACCTATTGTAAAAGCAAGAGAAGTATCTTTTAGTACTATTGCTGATTCATTAGCAACTGGAGGAATTGCAATTCTAATTGCCTGTGGTGCTATAATATGAAAAAAAGCTTTCATTTTACTCATTCCAAGTGAAAGCGCAGCTTTCATCTGTGAACCTCCAACTGACTGAATAGCGCCTCTATAAATTTGAGATTGATAAGCTGCTGACCTAAGTCCAATCCCAAGCACCGCAGCTCTAAAAACAGGTATTCTTAAACCCAACATTGGCAGCCCATAATTTAAAAGCAAAAGCATCACTAATAATGGAATACTTCTCGCCAATCGTTCATAGACTGCAACAAATCCTTTTAATATTTTATTCCCATATACCTGAGCAAAAGCTATCGGAAGACCTACTACTATACCAATTAAAAGACTCCAGAAACTAAGCTGAACCGTAATCCATGTTCCTTCTAATAGATAAGGTAGTGCTTCTTGAATTAATTCTAATTTATCCATAATCGATCCTTTCCCAATTTTAGTTTTAAAAAAATCAAATTAATAATTCCACTCTACAAAGCTTAATTTATAGTTGCTTATTAAACATTCAAAAGTAAAATTATTTTTCAAAAAAGTAATATCTTCACAAAAATAAAAATTTAAAAGGCTTCCCTTTATGAATTTAATTTATAAAGGGAAAGCCTAATTATATTCTATTAAAAATATTTCTCGATTAATTCATCCATTGTTCCATTTTCTATCACTTTTGCAAGACCTTCGTTGATTTCTTTCTGCAGCTCTGAATTATTTTTAGATACTGCAATACCATATTCTTCACCAGTAATTAATTCTGCAACTACTTTAACAGGATTATTTTTACTATAAGTTTCTGCAACTGGTTTGTCTAAAACTGCTGCATCAATATTTTCATTTGCTAAATCTCGAATAACAAATACATAGGAATCATAGTTTCTGATATCCCCTGTTAAAATATCTCGCTCCATCAATTTTTCTCTAACCCAGGTGTCTCCAGTTGTTCCAGTTTGAACACCAATATCATTATCACCAAATAAAACAGTTAGATCTTCTTCTGAATCTTGATGTACTAGAACTGACTGATTGGCGGAATAATATGGATCAGAAAAAGCTACAACTTCTTTTCTTGCCTCAGTAATTGTCATACCCGCTGCAACAATATCAAGACTTCCCGAAGCTAAACCAGGAATTAAAGAATCAAAACTAATATCTCTAAATTCCACTTCAAAACCCTGAAGTTCAGCAATTTCTTTAACTAAATCAATATCAAAACCTACAATTTCACCATCTTCTACATACTCAAAGGGTGGAAAGCTTGCATTTGTTCCTACTACATAGCGCTGAGCCATTACACCGGTACTTAAAGTTACTACTGCCAACAGAACTAAAATTAATACTAAACTCTTTTTCATTAAATTTTTCCTCCTTTAAATTAGAATTCTATCTTCTCGCTACTATTTATATGCGAAAATGATAAAAAATATCTTAAGAATTATTATAACACAATCCTTTATCAAGCAAAAGTATTATTTTGATTTATTAATTTTCTGATATTTGTTTCGCTCCAATGAAAACAGTTTATTTAGAATAAATCAGATTAATAATTAATATTATAGGAACTATATTGACTTAAAAAATATAAATTTTAAAATAAAATACAGGTAATTCTATAGATATCTAGAAATATATTAATTGCAGTCATTTTTATTTATATAAATATATTTACTAAAGCAGGTGCCTATAGATTTATGCAAAGTATTAATTTTCGTAATAAAATTCTAATTCTAATTTCAACAATCATTGTCATTTTCACTTTAACAGTAATTATCGCAATCACAAATAGTTTTAACTGGATTTTAGAAGATATAATATTTCAGAATGAAATAAATAATGTAGCTCAGAAATCAGAATTAACAGCCAACTGGTTTGAAGAAAAGAAATCTGATATGGAAATTTATGCAAATACGCAAGTGGTTCAGCACGGCAGCTGGCAGGAAAAATTGTCTTATTTGCGAACAGAATTACAAAAAAGAGAAAATAATTATTCTTTCTTTTTTATTGCCGATCAGGATGGAAATTACAGCACTACAATCAAGAATAATGCTGGTAATATAAGTGATCGCGATTATTTTAGCAAGGTTTTAAGTGGCAAAACTGTGATTTCAGAGCCAGTTATTTCTAAATCTACAGATAAGCCAATTATTGTTATATCTTCGCCAATAGCAGGTAATAATCTTTCTTTGCTGGCTGGGACAATCGAAATCAAAAGTTTATCAAGCTATATCAACAGATATACCAACACTCAGGAGGGAATCTATTCTTTTTTAATCAACAGCCAGGGAAATATCGTAGCTCATCCAAATCAAAGCAATCTTAACAACCATCTTTTTTATAATTACAGTAGTTTTTTTGATTATCGATATGATTTTATTGAAAAAATAAAAAATAAAGAAAAAGGCAATTTAACCTTTAGAGAAAATGAAACTGAGATGCATGCTTTTTATCAAACAATTCCGGGAACTGAAAACTGGAAAATAGTAAGTATTTTACCACAAAACTATCTCCAAAAATCTATCTATAAAGTCAATAAAATAATAATTATAATATCTGTAATAACAATTATTTTAGCTTTTATTTTAAGTTTTTATCTCTCACATAATATTGCTAAACCAATCATCCAATTAAAAAACACCTTTCAAAAAGGTGCTTCTGGAAATTTAAATATAAGGTCTGAAATAAATAGTAATGACGAGATTGGCGAAGCTGCAGAGAGTTTCAATAAAATGATGGGGGTAATTAAAGACTTAACTTATAATGATTCACTAACTGGATTACCTAATATTAGTTTTTTCAAAAAAGAACTAGAGAATCATTTATATGAATTAAAAAATGATAAATTATACCTCTGTGCTGTTGGTATTGACGATTTTAAATCTATAAATGATAGTTTTGGTCATAATACTGGGGATCAGATCTTACAAAAATTAGCAGATAGACTATCTAATGAGCTTAAATCTGAGCATTTAATCAGTCGAGTCGGCGATGAGTTTTATTTTTATATAAAAGAAAGAAAATTCAAATCAAAAACAATAGCTGAAAAACGTTTACATAAGATTTTAAGCCATATTAATAGTGACTACTTTATAAATGAAAATATTATTTATCTTAAATCAAGCCTGGGAGTTTCAGTTTATCCTGATGACAGCAAAAAAGTGGATACACTTCTTAAAAATGCAAGTTTAGCTATGCACTCAGTTAAGAAAAGTAGTTCTGATAAAATGTCTTTTTATTCAATAAATGTTGATAAAAATATTTCAGAAAAGAAAAAATTAGAAAATGACCTTGCTGCTGCTCTCAAAAATGAAGAGTTTATATTACATTATCAAAGTTTTAATGATAGTCAAAATGAAAAAATTATAGGATTTGAAGTATTAATCAGATGGCAGCACCCAACAAAAGGCTTAATACCACCTGGAGTCTTTATTCCACTCGCAGAAGAAAATGGATTTATTAAGGAAATTGGTAACTGGGTGCTTGAAAGAAGTTGTAGAGAAATCAAAAAACTAAATGATTATTTTGATAGTGACTACTATCTCTCAGTTAATGTAAGCCCTGAGCAGTTTATTGATAAGGACTTTATTAGAACTGTTGAAAATGTGCTTCAAAAAACTGAATTAAAAGCTGAAAATCTTGAATTAGAAATTACGGAAAGAACAACTGTAGAAAATATAGATTATACAATAGATGTTTTAAATAAATTAAATAAAAGAGGTGTCAAAACAGCAATTGATGATTTTGGTACTGGTTATTCATCTTTAAATTATATTAAAAGATTTGCACTTAACACTTTGAAAATTGATAAATCTTTTATTGATGATTTTATTAATAATAATAATAACCGTGCTATTGTTAACACAATTATCACCCTCGCCCATAATCTGAATTTAAAAGTAGTTGCGGAAGGTGTAGAAAATAAAGAGCAAGCCCAACAATTAAAAACATTTGGCTGTGATATTATACAGGGTTACTACTACAGTCGGCCAATTCCATTAGAACATATAATTTATAAATTAAAATCTGATTAATAAATTTGCTACTTATTTTCTTTTTCAAAAACTGTAATAATACTATCCCAGGCGGCTTTAATATGATCTTCAGCACATTTGCGTGCTCTATCCGAATCACCACTGTTAATCGCATCAGCAAGTTCCATATGTTCTGATAAAAATTCCTGCATTCTACCTTTGCGGGAAAAACTGCTGCTTCGAAAACGGGTTGCCTGTTCAAAAAGAGTATCTAAAAATTTTTCTAACCATTTATTGTTTGAAGCCTCTTTTATTATTCTATGAAAAGCAATATCCACCCTTATACACCCACGTTGATCATTATTTTCTATGCATTCTTCAAGTTCCTTTGTATATTCTTTTAACAAATCTTTTTGCTCTTCATTTATTTTTTCAGCTGCAAGATAAGCTGCTAAACCCTCTAATTCTGCTCGCAGTTGAAAAATATCATCTATCTCTTTTTCAGTTTCTACTCCAGCCACAAAAACTCCCTGCTGAGGAATAATATTAATTAATTCTTCCTGTTCAAGCATTCTAAAAGCTTCCCTAACTGGAGTTCTACTAACACTGAGTTCATCGGCAATTTCCATTTCAGTTATTTTTTCACCAATCATCAGTTCTCCCTTTAATATTGCCTCGCGCAATACCTTATAAACTTGTTTCCTTAATGGTTCATAACTATAAGAATCAATCGCATTTAAATTAAATTTACTCATAATCCAACACTTCCTTTTTATTATAGTTCTGTCTTTTCTATTCCTGCACTTTGCAGAAATCTCTCAAAACCCTTATAACCTATAGAATTATTTTTGTAAACACCTGCATCCTCTAAAACTTGACTAAACTTTTTAGCCACCTCAACTTCAACTACTCTTTCAGCTTCCTCCTCACTTAATTTTCTCCCAAATTCTTTTTCTATTTCAGCTGTCCAATCTAAGTGTTTTTTCAGTCCATCTTTTTGCTTAAGCTCATCCAGTTCCAGATTTCCACTTAAATAACTTGAAATCCAATTCAACTCTTTTTTCAAGCGCCCAGGCAAAATTGCTCGACCCATTACCTCAATTAAACCTATATTCTCTTTTTTAATATGATGTAATTCTTGATGTGGATGAAAAATCCCATCTGGATATTCATCACTTTTACGATTATTTCTCAAAACCAGATCTAATTCGTAATGATCATCTTTTTTTCTAGCTATAGGTGTTATAGTATTATGCGGTTTCTGTTTGCCATCTACTTGACTAAAGGCTAAAATATCTAATTCTGGATCAGAATATTGACGCCAATTATCTAAAATTTTAACTGCTAAATTTATAATATCCTCTCGTGCTTCTGCTTTTAATCTAATCACAGACATAGGCCATTTAATCCGACTAATCTCTAAATCTGGGAAGGTTGGGTGGTGATAATATGCTTCACTTTCTGCCTCTTCCATTGGGAAAATATGGCGTCCACCCTGATAATGATCATGATTTAAGATTGAACCACCAACAAGTGGCAAATCAGCATTAGAACCAATAAAATAATGAGGAATCTGATCAATAAAATCAAGTAAAACTGCAAATGTATTTTTATTAATTTGCATTGGAATATGTTTTTTGTAAAACACTATGCAGTGCTCATTATAATAAACATAAGGAGAATATTGCAAAAACCAGTCATCATTTTGCAATTTCAAAGGTACTACTCGATGGTTTTGGCGAGCAGGATGATTAAATGATCCTGGAAAACCAACATTTTCAAGACACAGATAACATTTAGGATAATTGCTCTGTGGTTCCTGTCTTGCTTTAGCTATCTCATCTGGATCTTTTTCTGGTTTAGAAAGATTAATAGTAATTTCAATCGGACCGTATTCACTTTCTGCTTTCCAGTTTAAGTCTCTTGCAATTCTAGCTTGACGAATATAATTGCTGGCCTTAGCAAAATGATAATATTCATTAGTTGCTCTTTTGATACCTTCTCTTTCTGCAGTCTCATAAAACCGACGACTAATTTCAGACTGTCTAGGAGTCATAGCTCCCATTATTTTTGTATCTAAGAGATCTCTTTCTGTAACTCGATCATTAATCAAATCTTTTTTTACAGCAAAATCTAAAAGATGATCAAGCAACCCTTGAGGATCTTCTGGAACATCAAATTCTTCTTTTGTTAAAGCTGGTTCTGGACATTCTTCTATTTTTAAAATATCTCTAATTTCATTTCTAGCAGCAACTTTATCCCAGGGCCCCAATAAATTATTTATTTCACCATAAACCAATATTTTTTCTATTATCTGATTAACTTTTTCTGTTTTCACAATTTAACCTCCTGTCATAACCATCATCAAATCTGACTAAATTATCAAATTAAGCTTTAATAATTTTGCTTTTTAAAAATTATATAAATATATCTTAATTAATATTCTATTTGATTTGAAGATAAAAATCCAGCAAAATCAAGATTTTATGTGAAAATCATCTCTCAATTTAACAATAAGTTCTTCAGCTGCTGATTTTCGCATTGCATCCATTACCTCAAGATTCGCATAAGTTTCTGTCTCTACTTTTAAAGGAACTTCTTTATCGTTGATTACTGCTTCTGCAAAAGCTTCAACTTCCAACTGGTATTGAGGACCGGTTTCAGCAGACATTTTTTCTACTTCTCCATTTTTTTCTATTAAAAAATAATTATCTTCTTTCCAGCTGAAAAACTCTGGAATCCGAATAATTCCTTCTGTACCAATAACTTCAAGGTCCTGTTCATTGTAGGAGTTAATACTATAATATGCACTGGCAAAACGGCCTCCTGTAAAGTAAAGAGTTCCGCTCCCGCTTAAATCTACTCCTTCTGTTGTCTTTTTTTGAAAAAAATTAGCAACCTTTTTGGGCATTTCTCCCATTAGATAGCGAGAAACATTTACTGTATAGCACCCAATATCATTTAAGGCTCCTCCATCTAAATCAGCGTTAAGTCGAATATCATCCTTACGGTGGGTGATATCAAAAGCAAAATTACTCTTAATTTCTTTAATTTCACCTATTATTCCCTGGTCAATCATTTCTTTTAATCTAATTACAAAAGGCTGAAAACGATACATAAAAGCCTCCATAAGTTTTACCTTATTTTTTTTAGCTGCTGCAAACATCGCTTCAGCTTCCTTTTTATTCTTACCTGAAAGAGGCTTTTCACACAAAATATGTTTTCCTGCCTCAGCTGCTTTAATTACCCATTCTTTGTGTAATCCATTTGGAAGCGGAATATACACTGCTTCAACTTTTTCATCAGCAAGCAGTTTATCATAATCATTATAATAGACTGTCGCTCCAAAGTCATCCGCAAATTTTTGAGCCTTATCTCGACTGCGGCTTGATACAGCGTAAAGTTCAGAGTTATCTGCGCCTAAAATACCAGGAATTACAGCCTTTCTTGCTATATTTGCACAACCTAAAATACCCCATTTTATTTTTTTCATTATTTAGTCACTCCTATTATATTATTCTAAAAGTCGTAATTTTAATTTTTGTTTATTGCTCATAATAATTAATTCTTGAAAAAATATTAATTTCCTCTTTGTCTATTTACTTTTAAATTATGAGATAAAGATAAAACTCAGCCTATCTCAGACTGAGTATACCTAGCTCTATATGTTCTAAATTTAACCTTTTACAGATCCAGCCAACATACCTTTAATAAAGTAACGACCAAAAATAATGTAAACTAAAAGTGTTGGCAGTGCAGTTATAATAGCTCCACTCATCTGCACATTCCACTCAACAACCTGACTTCCTGCAAGATTAGTTAGGGCTACAGTTATCGGCTGACTTTGAGTATCAGTTAAGGTTACAGCAAAAAGAAACTCATTCCAAATATTTGTAAACTGCCAGATAAAAACAACTACAAATGAGGGAATAGAAATTGGGAAAAAGATGTGTCTATAGATACTAAAGATATTAGCTCCATCAACTTTAGCCGCTTCGGTCAGTGCATCCGGCACATCCTGATAATAATTTCTAAACATCAAGGTAGTAATCGGCAGTCCATAAACAACATGAACTAAAATTAGACCTGGGATTGAGCCATAAAGACCAATTGATTGCATAAACTGTACCAGTGGAAAAAGCACACTCTGATATGGAATAAACATTCCAAATAAAATCAGAGCAAAAAGAGTATCTGAACCTTTAAACTTCCAGTGAGATAATACATAACCATTCATTGACCCCATAATCGCTGAAAGCAGTGTAGCTGGAATTACCAGATAAAAACTATTAAGTACATTTGGAGCCAGCTTAGCAAAAGCCTCTTTAAATCCTGCAAGAGAAAAAGAGGATGGAAACTGCCACATAGTATTAATTGATACTTCGGAAAAACTTTTTAAACTCGTAGATAAAAGAACATACATCGGAGTTAGAAAAAACAAGGCAAAAATAATCAAAATAGCATATCTTATTACTTTTTCTTGTGTAGTCATTTTGTTATTCATTGGCTAATCCTCCTTAAAGCTGTGGACTAGATATGGAATAATTAGCAGTCCAACCATCATTAGAAGCACAATCGCAATTGCTGAACCTGTTGAATAGCGATTGGATCTAAAGGTTGCCTCAAACATATAAACCGCCGGTATATCTGTAACATTATTCGGTCCACTACCTGTCATTGCATAGATTAAAGCAAAGGCTTTAAGTGAAACATGAGCCAGAACTATAATCGCCGAAAGAGTAATTGGCTTTTGAATTGGAAATAGTATTTTAGTAAATATCTGCCACTTACTGGCACCATCAATCCTAGCTGCCTCAATTAACTGCTGATCAATTCCTCGAAGACCAGCCAGCCACATGGCCATTGTATAGCCGGAATACTGCCAGACAGCAGCTATAACAACTGCAATCAAGGCAATGTTAAAACCTAAAATATTTGTAGTGCTAGTAAACCATCCCCACTGCAGTGAATTTAATCCAAGCTGCTCAAAAAGCAGGTTGATCCCCTGAGGATTATTGGGCAGACGTCCAGGAGCAAAAATCCAGCGCCAGACTGTACCTGTTACAACAAAAGAAATTGCCATCGGAAATAGATAAAGGTTCTGAAAAAAGTAACCGCCTTTAGGTTTATTATTTAAGATTAATGATAATAAGATTCCAATCGCCAGACAGCCGAGAATAAAAAAGAGAGTAAAATAAAGAGTATTCCAAAGATCTGTCTGAAATCTTGATTCCCGCAGCAGACCTACATAATTATCTAAGCCCACATAATCTTGAGCCTTTTTCATAAATGCAGAAAAAGTATCCCAGTCAAGCATTGAAATTTGAACACTACGACTAATAAAACCATATACAAAAACTGCCAGGGTTATAATTGACGGTGATAAAATTGCAAGTGAAGTAAGAGATTCTTTCTGTTTTCTTTTCATTTTTACCACTCCATAAATAAATCTTCCCCTCCCACTAAATTAAAGGAGGGGAGATATTTTAATTCTTGCTTTAAATAATTACTGGATTAATATCACATTTTAATAACTATTTAATAACATTTAGTTACTGCACATATTCTTCATGATTTGCCTGGAAGTTTTCAAACGCTTGATCTACATCACCAGTTGTAATAAATGAATTAATTGTATCATTCATTGCTGTAATAAAGCCTTCTGGTGCAGCAGAACCATGAACAATAGAAGGTGTTAAGGTATCATTTGCAAAATCATCCATAGTATCTGTTAAATAAGGATCATATTTACTCTTATCAGCATCTAAACGAGCAGGTATTGAACCTTTAATTGGATTAAATGTATCCTGACCTTCTTTAGATGCGATTATTTTCAACCATTTTTTAGCATTTTCAGGATTTGGAGCACCTTTTGGTAGGCCAAAAGTATCAGTTACAACTACAAAAGAACCTTCTGTACCTGGAACTGGCATCCAACCAAAATCTTCACCTGGTGTCCAGCCTAATGTTTTTAAGTAACCTTCTGCCCAGTCACCCATAATATTAAATGCTGCTTCACCTTCGTGAACCATCTGTGTTGCATCCTGCCAGGTAAGAGCAGAGTGATCTTCATTAACATACTGCATTAGATCTTTAAAGTGTACAAGTGCTTCTCTAATTGCTGGATCATCAGCAGCTGTCTCGCCATTCCAAAGACCATTATATCCATCAGGTCCTAGAGTTGCTACTAATAATGTCTCAAAAACTTGACCAGCAGGCCATTTATTAGTATCACCTAAAGCAAGTGGAACTACACCTGCTTCATCCAATTTAGCTAAAGCATCTTTAAAGCTAGCTAAATCTGTTGGAGGTTCAACATTATTTTCTGCAAGTACTTCTTTATTGTAAAATGTAGCGTTTGAGCGGTGAACATTAACAGGAATAGAATAATATTCGCCTTCATAAGAAGACATTTCTAAAATTTGTTGATTAAATTTGTCTTTTACTCCCCATTCTTCCAGCAGACCAGTAATTGGCTGCATCATTCCAGTTTCAACATAGGTATCAACTAACTCTGCACCCCCGTGTACCTGGAATGAATCTGGAGGATTTCCCCCAACCATTCTGGTTTTAAGTACAGCTTTAGCATTAGAACCTGCACCACCAGCAACTGTAGCATTAATAACTTCAACATCAGGATATTCTTCATTGAAAAGTTCAATTAGAGCATTTAGACCTTCTTCTTCTCCACCACCGGTCCACCAACTAAAAATTTCAACTTCCTCATCTTGAGCCATAACTGAAAAACTTGAGACAAAAAGCAAAGCCACCACTAATAATACACTTAACAACATTCTCTTTTTAAATAACATTTTTTTGTCCTCCTTATTTTTTTATTCAGACTTCAATAAATGTTTAAATCGTAAAATTATATTTAAATGAACTTACCACCTCCGTATTTATTATTTAATTTGATAATTTAGCTAAACAAGATATAGATTTACAAAAACTCACTTCAATATTATTATATCATATCAGATGAAAATTAAAAGATTATTTCGAAAATTATGGATAATCCAAGCTATAATTTAAATAAATTTATTAAAGTCTATTAGATAAATAAATCTCCTTTTTGATAGACAGATTTTGTTATTTAATCTATCTACCAGCAGGAGATTATATAAATTTATAGCGTTATTTTTTTATATTTATTTTTAAATGACTAATTTTTATTCACCTTTTAATTCAAAATAATTAACTTTTGCTTCTGCTCTTTTCATTGCCTCAACAATCATTGTTTCGGTTACCTTCATCGGCATTTTTAACATAACTGTATCATTAACTGATTTAGATGCTGTTTTCTTCATATTTTCCTCTGTCAAAGAAAGTCCAAGCCCTTTAAAAGAGGGAATCAAACCAAGCTGATTGAAATAGTTTATCACATCATCTATATAGTCCTGTGGCTTTTCTTCTAAGTAGAGCTGAACTATAATCCCATAGCCAACTTTTAGGCCATGTAAAAGTTCATGTGATTCTGCTAAAGCAGTCATCCCATTGTGGATAGCGTGGGCCGCTGCTCCTCGAGAAGTGTTCTGGCCGAGACTCTGAATAATTGTGGTCAGGTAGATATTTAAATCAATAACTTCTTTTAACTCCAACCCAAGCTCATTATTTTCACACTGCTTAACAGCCTTAATAGCTTCATTTCTCATCTTATAATATAAAATCTCAGCTAAGTTCATAGCTACAACTGTTTCCAGGCTGGTATTATCTATTCCACTTGCCACTGCTTGACCCTCATACCATTTAGCCAATGAATCTAAAATTCCAGATTTTAAATATTTAGCAGGTGCCTCAGCAATAATTTGAGGATCAACCATTACCAGACGAGGGTTCTGAGTCATAAAATAATCTCTTTCAAACTGACCGTCTTCAGTATAAACTACAGCAAAAGCTGAGCCGGCAGCACAGGTGGCTGCAATTGTTGGAACTGCTGACACAGGCAGTCTCAGATCTTCGGCAGCTGCTTTGGCAGTATCAATCGCTTTTCCACCACCAACACCGATAATTAGATCAGCCTTCATCTTTTCTGCCTCTTCTTTTATCAAATCAATATTTGATTGTGAAACCTCACCCTTAAAAATATTTTTTTGCCAGTAAATACCGTGCTGATCTAAAGATTCAGTTAAATCCTTTTCTGCAGCTTTAAGTGCTCTCACACCTCCACTGATTAAAACTCTTTCTCCCCATTCACTAACATAGGCCCCAGCTTTTTTGAGAATCCCTTTTTCATTTACATACTGGGCCGGTGCAGCCTGCAAATATGCTCTCTGGGGATCTAACTTAACTTTTTTAGCCATTTTTTCACCTCATATAAAAATTATTTATATATAACTAATTGTACTACAGAAAGCTTTACTAAACTCATAATTTTAAGATTAATCCATACCAATATAAGCACCTTTAGCAGCCGAAACAGCATGGCGGACATAAAGCCCCAGAGTTCCACTATTAAATTTGAATTCTGGTTTGACCCATTTTTCTTTTCTTCGAGACAGCACAGCTTCAATTTCTGCTGCCGATTTTTCTTCACCGGCAATACCGATAATATTCAATTTGCGTTCTGGAATATCAATCTCAATCAAATCTCCATCTTCAATCAGAGCAATTGGCCCACCATCTATCGCTTCTGGGGAAACATGACCGATTGCCGGACCACGTGTAGCCCCTGAATAACGTCCATCTGTAATCAGCGCAGTAGAAGTATTTAAAACTTCATCAGAAGCTATTGCCTCACTGGTATAAAACATTTCCGGCATTCCACTTCCTTTTGGGCCTTCATAACGAATAATCACTGCATCACCGGAAACTATATCACCTGAAAGCACTGCTTCCATAGCCTTCTCTTCTGTATCAAAAGCTTTGATCTTTCCTTTAAATTTATGCATTTCCTGCTCAACAGCAGAATGTTTGACAACTGCTCCCATTGGTGCCAGATTCCCCTTGAGCACTGCTAGAGAACCCTCATCATTAATTGGCTCAGCAGCCGGAAAAATTACATCATCCGGTAAATTGGCTGGAGCCTCAGATGACATGTATTCTAAATAGCTGTAACTTTCTAGTTCAGCCAGATTTTCTCCTAGAGTCTTACCGGTGATAGTCAGCTGATCTATGTGAAGATAATCCTTAAGCTCCTTCATTACTGCCGGCAGTCCACCTGCATACCAAAAATAATGGGTTGGATACTTGCCACTGGTTTTAATATTGGCAATAAAAGGAATCTTGCGGTGTATCTCGTCAAACTCATCCAGCTCAATTTCAATTCCAAACTCATGTGCAATTGCTGGAATATGTAAAAGAGCATTGGTAGAGCCACCGATTGCTGCATGAATCATCATTGCATTTTCAAATGATTTGCGTGTAATAATATCAGAAGGTTTAAGTCCTTTTTTGACTAAATCTACTAAATAATGGCCTGCTTCTTTTGTCATCTCTGCCAGAGCTGGACTGGTTGAAGGAATTAAAGCTGCTCCCGGTAAAGCTAAACCGAGTGCTTCCGCCATCAGCTGCATTGTAGATGCTGTCCCCATAAACTGACAGGCTCCACAACTGGGACAGGCTGAATGTTGATATTCTTTAAATTTATCTTCTGTAATCTCACCCCGCTGCAGTTTTGCAGAATAGGTTCCTATCATTTCCAGGGTTAAACCATCCGGACCTGGTGCCATTGATCCTCCTGGAATATGAACTGCAGGTAGATCAAGGCGCATAATTGACATTAGATGTGCAGGCACAGATTTATCACAGCTGGAAAATAGTGCTATTCCATCATAAGGAGCTGCCATTGCCTGAATTTCAACCATGTTGGCTATCATTTCTCTAGAAACCAGAGAATAATTCATTCCATCATGACCCTGAGCAATCCCATCACAAATATCTGAGGTTGTCATTCTGCTCCCCATTACATCGATATCTTTTAATTCATTTTTTAACAATGAAACATATTTATCCAAATGAAAACTTCCCGGATGACCATTACCATAAGTATTGGCTATTACAATCTGCATTTTATCTAGATCTTCTGCTTTCCAGTCCATTCCCATCCGTAGTGCATCAATTTCTGCACCTTGTTTTCTTATTTTTTGACTTCTAAGCATATAAACAACTCCTATTTATAACTATGTTTTAGAGATATACAATCGAGCTTCATAAGGCTGCAACTTTTTACAATCATAATTATTATAATTGCATAATTCTAATTTATTTAGATCTAACTTTATCTTCTTTTTCCTTAAATCAATTAAATTCCCAGTAAAATTCAATATTATATAATAAACATTTTTATTAGAGCTTCTCTTGAAATAGTACACCTCTTTATCTTTTTTAAGTAAATCTTTGTAATCACTATATATTAGATCCTTATTATTTTTTCTAAAATAAATTAATTCTTTATAAAAATTGCATACAGAATTTGGATTATTTATACTGCGTTTTACATTAATAATTTTGTAATTGGAATTAACTTTTAACCATGGTTCTCCATTAGTAAACCCAGCATGTGTTTGATCTGACCACTGCATTGGTGTCCGTGCATTATCTCTGCTTTTTTCCTTTAATTTATCAAAAAAGTCTTCCTCAGCCAAATTTTTATTCAGCATATCATAATACTTATTGATGGTTCTAATATCATTATACTCCTCAATAGAATTAAACCCCACATTTATCATTCCTATTTCTTCCCCCTGATAAATATATGGTGTGCCAGGAAGTGTTAACAACATCATTGCAATTAGTTGTGCTGATTCTTCGCGATATTCTTCATCATTGAAAAATTTGGAAATTGGACGGGGTTGATCATGATTAGCAAAATATTGGCTTAACCATCCACCTTGTTCCTGTACTTTATACCATTTAGATTGAATATCTTTAAACTTTAAAAAATTTTTACCATCATAATTGTCTAAATTAACATGTTCAAAATGAAATATCATATCCAATTCATTTCTATTTTCATTAACATATTTATGACCATCTTCAGGAGTTACAAATGGAGTTTCTCCAACTGTCATTACATCATATTTACTTATCACTTCATTTTTTAATTCATTTAATATCTTATGACTTTTGGGTAAACTACTCCATTTTTCTGGACTATCTGGTCTTTTACTATCAGGAAGGCCTTGTTCTTTTGCTATAAAATTAATCACATCCATTCTAAAACCATCAATCCCTTTATTTAACCACCAATCTACCATTTTAAAGATATCGGTTTTCACTTTTTCGTTTTTCCAATTAAGATCAGGCTGTTTTTTGGAGAATAAATGTAAATAATACTGACCTCTTGATTCACAATACGTCCAAGCAGATCCGCTAAATCTTGATTCCCAATTGTTTGGAGGTTCTCCATCTACTGGATCTCTCCAAATGTAATAATCTGAATATTTATTGTTTTTACTTTTAGATGATTCCTTAAACCAGGGATGTTCATCTGATGTATGGTTAATTACTAAATCCATAATTAATTTCATGTTTTTTTTATGTATTTTTTCTAACAAATTATTAAAATCATCCATTGTACCAAATTCTTCCATAATACTATAATAATTAGAAATATCATATCCATTATCATCATTAGGTGATTGATAAATTGGACTTAACCAAATAACATCTATTCCTAAATTTTTAAGATAATCTAACTTTTCAGTTATACCATTTAAATCTCCAATTCCATCATTATTACTATCCTTAAAACTACGAGGATATATTTGATATACTACAGCTTCTTTCCACCATTTTCTATTTTTATTCATTTTGTCCTCCTTAACCTTTAATTGCACCAGCAGTTAGACCAGCAACTATTTTCTTTTGAAAAATAAAAACAAGTAATACTATCGGAATAGTTACGACGACAGCAGCAGCCATTATTTCTCCATAAGGTATTTGTCTTGTAACTTCCCCTGAAAATAAAGCTATTGCAACAGGTATAGTTCTTGCTGCAGGATCAATGGAAGTAAAGGTTAAAGCAAATAGATATTCATTCCAAGCTTGAATAAATGCCAGCAATCCTGTAGTAACTAAAGCAGGAGCAGTTAAAGGTAGCAAAATCATATAAAATGTTTGAAAGGGAGTAGCTCCATCTACTTGAGCTGATTGCATTAATTCTTTTGGCAATTCTCTAAAAAATGACGTCATCACCCAGGTTGTAAACGGTAAAGTAAATATCATATATGATAGTATCATACTTGGTATAGCATCAATATTTAATGTGTTTATTACTGCATATAAACCAGATAATACTGTTACCTGTGGAAACATAGTCATAGCCAATATAGTATATAAAGTTATTTTTTTTCCTTTAAATCTTAATTTACCAAGAGCAAATGCCGAAAAAGAACCTGATAATAAAGATAAAACTGTTGTGCTTATAGCTACAATTGTACTATTAATCATACCTCTCAAAAATTGATCATTTCGAAAAATATTAATATAATTTTTAAATGACAAATCAACTGAATTATTCTCAGTATTTTTAGGAACAATTGTAGTTGGTGACATCTGTAATTGAGATTCTGTTTTCAAAGATGAGTTAACTGCCCAATAAAATGGAAATACCAAATACACTACAATAATTAATAAAACAGCAACAAATAATATGTTTTGAATAATCTTATCTAGATTTTTAATCATTCGTTTTCTACCCCCAAGGTTTTCATATACATTACAGCAAAGATGAAAATTATTATAAAGATTACTACACTTATTGCTGAGGCTAATCCCATAGCTCTATTACCAATTAATTGATAATAATTATAACTAGCCATTGAATATTTTTGCTGTCCAACTAAAACCTGAAATAAACCAAAAACTCTTAGTGAAGCTAGAGTTCTAAATATTAAAGCCACCGCTAATGAAGGTTTTAATAACGGAAGTGTTATAGAAAAAAACTGTTTTACTTTTCCAGCCCCATCTACTCGAGATGCTTCATACAATTCATTTGGAATCAATTGTAAACCAGCTAGAATTAGTAATGCCATAAATGGAGTTGTTTTCCATACATCAACCATAATTAAGGAAGGAAGTTGCAAACTACTTTCAGTCAAAAAAGAAATCTGTCCGTTTCCGATTCCTAACTTACTTAAAAACATATTTAAAAATCCAATTCTACTCGGAAATAATATCCACTCCCATATTCTTGCTGAGACAACAGTTATTACTGCCCATGGCAACAACATTATTGCCCTCATAACTCCTCTCCCAATAAATTTACTATTAACTACTAAAGCAATTATAAATCCAAATAGCGTTTCCAAAAAAACAGCAAAAAAAGTGAAAATAATAGTGTTTATAATTGATTCGATAAAATCTGGATGAATAGAACCTATAACATATTGTTTATTCAAAAGCGAGAATGTTTTTAATTCTTTATACCGCTTTGGTTCTCTTGGAAGAACTTCAAATGCATATGTATCTTCAGGCATTTCTTTTATAGTTAAAGAAAATAAAGAAGTATAATTATCCAAACCAACAAATTCTGTTTCTTCAACCCCAGCAAATACTCTATTAGTAAAACTTGTATAAACTACTTGACCTAAAGGATAAACCGCCACAATTAATAAAATTAATATTGTTGGAATTAGCATTTTATAAGCTAAACTTTGTTCTTTTTTAAATAAATTGTTAGTAATTTGAGACATTTTAAACCTCCTAAAATTAATCTTAGTTTTCCCTGAAATCAGGGAAAACTAAGATAATATCTGTCATCTATTTAATTTCAAATCCAGTAATATCTTGAATTTCATATTGTAAATTTCCTAATGCTTCTGCTGCTTCCTGTTCTCCATTCAAAACAGAATGTACTGACTGAAAGAAACTTGTAGATACTTCATTATAATTAGGAGCAGTCACAGTTGAAGGTCTTGGAACTGCATTCATAAATACTCCATATAAGTCTTCAAAAAAGGGCCTTGCTGCTAAAACTTCTTCATCTTCATATAATGATTTAATAGTTGGATTGTATGACTCTTCAATTGCACGATATTTTTGTGCCTTTTCCGATGCCATAAACATTGCTACATCAGCTGCAGCCTCTTTATTTTGACTGTATTTACTTACTGCAAGCTGCCATCCACCTAAAGTAGAAGCTGACATTCCTGGTTCATCACCCGGAAGCGGAGAAACATCAAATTTACCTTTAATAGCGCTATCTTCAGAATTTCCTAAACTATATATATATGGCCAATTCCTTATAAAGGCGGCATTACCATTTTGCCAAATATGTCTAGAACTTTCTTCTTGCAATCCAGTTACGGAAGGAGGACTAATCTCTCCAACCCAAGAAGCAGCCCTATCAATAGCCTTAATTGCCTGATCATTATAAATAGTAATTTCTTTATTACTATTTACAATTTGACCACCATTATGTGATGCAACCCATTCTAAAGCATCACAAGTTAAACCTTCATAAGCATTTCCTTGCCATAAGAATCCCCAGAAATCTTGATTACCTTTTTCTCTTTCTCCAGCTTGAATAGTTGCAGCCATCTCTTCCAATTTATCCCAAGTTTTCGGAGGAGCATCATAACCATATTCTTCTAATAAATCTGTTCTGTAATATAATAATCCTCCATCAGTATACCAGGGCATTGCTATCAGTCGACCATCTAACGTATTATTTTCTACTATGGCATCAAAATGTTTATCAACAATTTTTTCAGCACCATAATCATTAAAGTCTATTAAATGATCAGCTAATATTCCTGGCCAAACAACATCAACAGTATAAACATCCACCTCAGAACTTTTCGCCTCAAAAAACTGTAGATATAAATCTAGTCTTTCAGTGGATGATGAAGGAGTTTCTAATATCTCTACATTAGTTTCAGGATTTTTCTCCATATACATATTGGCAAGTTCTTTAGCTGAATCAACTGAATTACCACCAACAGCTATAGTTACAATCTCTTGGTCCTGAGCTAATAAAGGTATTGAAAATAGTGAAATAATCAATAATGAGAAAAGTGAAATTTTAATTAATCTTTTCATTTTTTAATCCTCCTATATTTTAAGTTAATATGTTCATACTATACTCAAAAACACTTAATAACTATCCCCCTTTCCTTAAATTTTTTTTATTAAAATTTGTGCTTCATAAGGGCACAAATGATCAACTTGATTATTATAATTATTAAAAACTAATTTATAATCTTCAGATATATTTTGATCTAATTCTATTTCAGAATCTGAAAAATTCAATATTATTTTCATTTTAGTTGTCTTGGACTTTCTCAAATATATATATTTATTATTTCCAGAACTTATTTCTTTATATGATCCATAAACTAAACAATTACTATATTTTTTTCTTAAATTAATTAATTTTTTATATGTTTCTAATATAGAATTCTCATCATTCTGAGCTGATTTAACATTTATCTTTTTATAATTAGGATTAATTTTAAGCCAAGGTTTGGTATTACTAAAGCCGGCATACTTTTCAGCTGTCCACTGCATAGGTGTACGTGCATTATCTCTACTTTTATACTTCAATTTTTGGAAAAAATCTTCTTCAGAATAACCAGTTTCAATTAAGTCCCAGTATTTATTAATAGTTTTTATATCATCATAGTCCTCTATAGAATCAAAGTCTACATTTGTCATTCCAATCTCTTGCCCCTGATAAATAAATGGAGTCCCAGGTAATGTTAATAACATTGTAGCTAATAAAGTTCCTGATTCTCTTCTGAAATTTGCATCTCCATATTTTGTAATTGAACGCGGTTGATCATGATTTTCTAGATATTGAGCAATCCAAGCATTTTTAAATAATTTATCATACCAATTCTGTTGAATTTTTTTAAAATTATCAAGGTTATGTCCTTTAAAGTCAGGAAGTTTTAAATGATCAAACTGAACTACCATATTAACTTCTTTATTTTCTTCACATGTATAATTATAGGCTGTATCTAAATCAGCATAACCTATTTCTCCAACAGTCATAAGATTATTAGGAGTAAATAATTCTTCATTAAATTCATTTAATAATTCATGAACTTTTTTTCTATGAGTATATTCTGGAGCTGCAAAAAGCTGGCTTTCATCATCAAAATCATTAATATTTATATCTGTAAATTCTTGACTTTTTCCCAAATGATGAATAGCATCTAATCTAAATCCAGAAACTCCTAGATCTATCCACCAATTAATTATTTTTTTGAATTCGTTCTTTACATCTTCATTCTCCCAATTCAAATCAGGCTGTTCTTTAGAATATAAATGTAAATAATATTCATCACGTTCTTCATCATATTCCCAGGCTGGACCAGAAAAAAACGATTTCCAATTATTAGGTTTTTGTTTTTTCCAAATATAGTAATCATTTTTTTTATTCAATTCTTTTTTAGAATTTTGAAACCAGATATGTTTATGAGATGTATGATTCATAACCAAATCTATTATAATCTTAATATCTCTTTTTTTAGCTTCTTTTAATAAACTTTTAAAATCATTTAAAGTTCCAAATTCTTTCATTATTTTTTTATAATCACTTATATCATAACCATTATCATAATTTGGTGATTCATTTATTGGAGTTAACCAAATAACATCTACACCTAAGTCTTCTATATAATCAATTTTTTCTATTATACCCCTTAAGTCCCCAATTCCATCATCGTTACTATCATTAAAACTCCTTGGATAAATTTGATAAACAACTGCTTCTTTCCACCATTTTCTATTCAAAATATTCCTCCTTTAATCTTATGATTTAATATCTGAAAGATGTTTTTTTTAGGGAATATTTATCTTGATATACCCATCCCCCATTATCAGTCTTACTTTCAACTTCAGGTTCTCCCAGCTGAAAATTTCCTAATTAGTTGATATTTTAAGAAAAAGCCAGAGTTATGGAACTTTAAATAATTCTAACTTAGTAATTTTCAAAACTATCAGCTCCGCCCTAAAAGATAAACCAAATTAAATTTTTAAAATTATAATCAAACTTTATTATCTTATTAGCTTTTTTGACATCAAATATTCTTTATTTGATATGTGATATATCAGATTAAATAAAATTTTTTTATTTTAAATAAAGACTTAACTACATTATTTATAAGTAATGCCAATTAAATTGTAATTTTCTTTTTATTTTTATTATTATAATATTTAACTGTAAATTACACCTTTAATTTACAATCTTTTTCAATTTTTTAAGTTCTTTTTTTAATTTCAGCGTCCTCTGAAATTTGAACTTGATCTAGGTGCCTGAATAAAATACTGCGGGCCTTTTCTTTATTTCCTTCCAGAATGCAATCTATTAACCTTATATGTTCCTGTCTAGATGTTTCAGATCTCTTATAATTTAAATAACTAAAAAGCATAGTATAATGATTAATCATCTTTAAATAACTGTCAATCAAATAATCATTATTTGAGGCAAAAATAACCTCTTTATGCAGCTGAGTATCATAATTACTAAAATATTTCTGGTTGCCATTTTTAAATTTTTCCTTAAGTTTAGCTAACTCTTTTTTATCTATTTGATCAAAATAATTATCAAGACAGTATAATTCATGCATCTTTCTAACTTCTAAAATATTATTAATCTCTGCTTCAGAAAAATTCTTGACAAAAAATCCTACACGTGGCTTGTTTTCTACAAGTTCTTCATTTGCCAGTCGGCGCAATGCATCTCTTACAGGCATCAGAGAAATACCATTCTCCTCAGCTATTTTTCTAGTATTAAGCTGTTCACCAAGTTCTAATTCTCTATTTAAAATCTGTTCTTTGATCATTGTATATACCTGATCTGTCAAGCTTTGTTTATTAATAACCATAATAACACTTCCTAATATTTTCTGTGATATATCAGATGCTCTATATTACAACTTCAAGACTGAGATCAAATCTCCTGCAAAAATTTTAATTTTTTTTAATAAGCTCTCATATTATCTCTTAAATAATCATAAATTTTGCGGGCCGTTTTTCCACTTATACCATCTACTTCTTTTAACTGCCAGATCTTAGCTTCTCTAATTTTAGCCAGAGAACCAAAATGCTGCAGCAGAGCATTCCGTCTGGTCTCTCCTACTCCCGGAATCTCATCTAACATTGAATGAGTTAATCTACGTGATCTTAACTTGCGGTGATAGCTAACTGCAAAACGATGCGCTTCATCTCTCACCCGCTGCAGCAGCTGCAGAGTTGGAGTGTGATGTGGTAAAGTTATAGGCTTACTCTCTCCAGGTTTAAAAATTTCTTCTTCTCGTTTAGCCAGTCCTATAATCGGAAGATCTTCTATTCCTAATAACTCTAAAATTTCATAAGCAGCACTTAGCTGCCCTTTACCCCCGTCTATTAATATCAAATCCGGTAATTTCTTATCTTCCCGCAATAATCTAGCATATCTTCTTTCGACAACTTCTTTCATACTGGAAAAATCATCTGGGCCTTCTACAGTTTTAATTTTAAAACGACGATAATCCTGCTTAGAAGGGCGACCATTTTTAAAAACTACCATTGAAGCTACTGAATCTGTACCCTGAATATTAGATATATCAAAGCCTTCAATATGATAAGGATCATTTTTCATCCCCAAAATTTCTCCAAGTTTTTCTACTGCACCTGAAGTTCTTTTTTCTTCATATTTGCTGCGTATATCTTCCTTTTTAAGATTTTGCTCAGCATTACGCTCAGCCATCTGCAGCATCTTCTTTTTATCACCTTTTTGAGGATACTGAATACTCACTTTTTTTCCTTTAATATCTGCAAGGCGTTCGGCCAGCAAATCTTGATAATTAATTTCTGTATTTAACAAAAGTTCATCCGGAATTCCAGCAGCCTGTTCATAATACTGCTGCAAAAATGAAGCCATCGTTTCTGCCTTACTTTCTTCTTCTGTTCCCTGCAAAATAAAATATTCCTGACCAATCAACCGACCATTTCTTACAAGCAGCATCTGGGCACAAGCAGTATCCTCTTCACTTTGAACCAAAGCAACTACATCTTGATCAATATTTTTATCAGTCATTACTTTTTGGCTTTCACTTAACTTCTCAAAAGCCTGCAGTGCATCTCGAAAACGGGCTGCCTTTTCAAAATTTCTTTCAGCTGCCGCTTCCTTCATTTTTTCTTCAACCTGCTGTTTCAATTCTTTTTGACGTCCGGATAAAAACAGACAGACCTGATCGATTAATTCATGATAATCTTCCTTACCAACTGCTCCAATACAAGGACCCAGACACTTGTCTATATGAAAATTTAAACAAGGACGCTCTTCCGGTTGATCTGCTTTTAATTCTTTTTTGCAGCTTCTGAGTTTAAAAATATCCTTAATTACATCTAAAGTCTTATAAATTGCATCCACATCAGCAAATGGACCAAAATATTCTGCTCCATCATTTTTTACTATCCTAGTTTTAAAAACTCTTGGAAAATCAACATTTTTAGTTACTTTAATAAAAGGATATGTCTTATCATCTTTAAGCCGAATATTAAATTTAGGCTGATGTTTTTTAATTAAATTAGCCTCTAAGATATAAGCTTCCACTTCTGTATCAGTCATTATATAATCAAAATCATCTATATATTTAACCAGCATTCTGGTTTTATAAGTCTGATCATTTTTGCGAAAATAAGAACGAACCCGGCTGCGGAGAGATTTAGCCTTCCCTACATAAATAATCATTCCCGTTTCATCTTTCATCAGATAAACCCCGGGCTGGCGGGGAAGCTCCTTCAACTGGGCTTCAATATGTTTTTTACTATATTCATTATCTGTCATTTGTATCATCCTTTTATTTATTGGTACCTGGTTATAAATATTTTTTTCACAACTCACATTCCAACTTAATATCTCGGTCCAATTTTTTATTAATTTCTTCTAATTCAACATACTTTCTATATAGATATCTATTATTGTCAAAATAAGATAAAATTATCTTTTCATTAACAAGGCTGTTCTCTTTGATTCCTAGATAAACAGTATAACTACTTTTACTATATAATTCAGCTCTACTCACTATTGAAGCTGTAACTGGATTTAAATGAATATAGCGGCTAACTCCCAAATTATACAAGTTATCTTCAATTAATTTAGAAAAATATCTGCCTTGAAAAAGATGCCCCACTAAATCATATTTATAGTTAAAATATTTTGCGTAAAAAAGATTAATCCGGTGCATTAATTTCCAAATTTCAACTTCTTCAGTCTTGATCTGTAGATGAATATGATTAGTCATTAAACAATAGGAAAGTAGAGAAAAACCGCAATTGTCTTTAACTTTTCTTAAAATATCAAGATAAAAACTGTAATCTCTTCTGTCTTGAAATAGATGACATTTGCGATTGCCTCTACTGACAATATGATAAACTGCCCCCGGATACCAAACTCTCTTTTTTCGAGCCATAGTCATTCACCTTCCATTTATTGGATTTGTTGTATAAAATTATATCACAAATCCACAAACAATTAAAAGCAAATGTGAAATATTTATTCTGTACCCGGTACCAATATATCAATTTATTCACTACAGCACTTCTTTTAAAAATTTAGCTGTATATGAATTCTTATTTTGAGCTACCTCTTCTGGAGTACCTGTGGCAACAACATCTCCACCTTTTTCTCCACCTTCTGGCCCTAAATCAATAATATAATCAGCTGATTTAATTACATCGAGATTGTGTTCAATAACAATCACTGTATTACCATCTTCACGTAAACGATGTAAAACTTCTAGTAATTTTTTGATATCAGCAAAATGGAGTCCAGTTGTTGGCTCATCTAATAAATAAAGAGTCTCCCCTGTACTTCTTTTACCTAGCTCTTTGGAAATTTTAATTCTCTGTGCTTCACCACCAGAAAAAGTAGTAGCTGGCTGACCTAGTCTTATATAACCAAGCCCCACATCATACAGTGTCTGCAGGCGGCGGCGAATTGGTTCAATATTTTCAAAAAATTCTACTGCCTCTTCTACAGTCATCTCAAGCACATCTGCAATTGTTTTGCCTTTATATTTTATTTCTAGGGTTTCACGATTATAGCGCTTACCATCACAGACATCACAGGGAACATAGACATCAGGTAAAAAATGCATTTCGATTTCTTCAATCCCCTGACCTTTGCAGGCTTCACAGCGACCTCCTTTAACATTAAAACTAAAGCGTCCAATTTCATAGCCGCGCTGCTTGGCTTCAGGAGTACTTGCAAAAACATCTCTAATATAATTAAAAACTTTTGTATAAGTTACAGCATTAGAACGAGGAGTTCTACCAATTGGTGACTGGTCAATATTTATCACTTTGTCAATCTGGTCCATTCCTTCTACCTCATCATGCTCACCTGGATGCAGAGTTGAATCATGAAGTTCCCGCATCATTTTTCTCTTAAGAGTATTATTAATTAAAGTACTTTTACCTGAACCAGAAACTCCTGTAACACAAGTAAAGGTACCCAGAGGAAAATTAACATCTATATTTTTTAAATTATGCTGCCTGGCCCCTTTAATACTGAGCCACTTTTCGCCAGTTTGATATCGATCTTCAGGTACATGAATCTTCTTTTTTCCTGATAAATACTGTCCGGTAAGTGATCGCTCTTCAGCTAAAATATCCTTTAAAGAACCTTCAGCAACAATTTCTCCTCCGTGTTTACCAGCACCAGGTCCCATATCAATGATGTAGTCTGCAGCTCTTATTGTTTCTTCGTCATGTTCAACTACAATAACAGTGTTCCCTAAATCTCTGATATGCTTTAAAGTGCTAATTAAACGGTTATTATCCCTCTGGTGCAGACCAATACTGGGTTCATCTAAAATATATAATACTCCCATCAAACCAGATCCAATCTGAGTTGCCAACCTTATCCGCTGTGCTTCACCACCAGAAAGAGTACCAGCTGAACGTTCAAGACTTAAATAATCAAGTCCAACATCCAGTAGAAATCTTAATCTTTCCCTAATTTCTTTTAAAATCTCTTTACCAATTTGAGCTCGACGATCATCAAGTTCTACGCCTTTCAAAAACTCATGCGCCTCTTTTATTGTATATGAACTAAACTCAGCAATAGAAATTCCTCCAACTGTTACTGCAAGCACCTCCGGTTTTAAACGCTGTCCATGACAAACTTGACAGGGAATTTCATTCATATACCTTTCTAGCTTTCTATGAGCACTTGTACTATCAGATTTTTCCATTCTTTCTTTTAAATAACCTGTAATTCCTTTAAATCTTGTTGTGTGATCTCTGGTTCTACCATAACGGTTAGTATAAGGAAAGGTAATTTTATGATCATCACCATAAATCAACTTGTTTAATATTTTGTCATCTAAATTTTTGATTTTTGTTTCTAAACTAAAATCATATTCTTCAGCCATTGCTTTTAAAAGAGCAGGGTAATAACGGCTTGAAGAACTGGCCCAGGGAATAATTCCCCCATCATCAATTGATTTTTCTTTATCTAAAATTAAATCAGGATCAAATTCTTTTTTAACCCCCAAACCATCACAATTTTCACAGGCTCCATAAGGTGAATTAAAGGAAAACATCCTTGGAGACATTTCTTCAAGACTTATATTATGCTCTGGACAAGCAAATTTTTCACTGTAAGTTGTCAGTTCACCTTCTATTTCGTCAATCATAACTAATCCATCTGCATATTCTAAAGCAGTTTCAACAGAATCAGCCAGACGTTCTCTGATTCCTGATTTAACTACCAATCGATCAACTATAATTTCTATATCATGCTTAAAATTCTTATCTAATTTTTCTGCATCCTCCAGGAGAATTGTTTCTCCATCAACTCTTGCTCTAACAAATCCATCTCTCTGAGCTTGCAGAAAAGCACGCTCATGTTCTCCCTTGCGACCGCGCACAATAGGTGCCAGAACCTGTATTTTGGTTCGTTCTGGTAATTCCAGAACCTGATCAACTATTTCATCTACTGTTTGAGATTTAATTTCCTTACCACAGATAGGGCAGTGAGGAATTCCAACTCTGGCATAAAGTAACCGCAAATAATCATGGATTTCAGTTACTGTACCTACAGTTGAGCGTGGATTACGGCTTGTTGTTTTCTGATCAATTGAAATTGCAGGTGATAGTCCTTCTATATATTCTACCTTTGGTTTTTCCATCTGACCCAAAAATTGACGCGCATAAGCAGATAGTGATTCCACATATCGACGCTGGCCTTCTGCATAAATTGTATCAAAGGCTAATGAAGATTTACCTGAACCACTCAAACCTGTTATCACAATTAATTTATCCCGTGGTATATCTAAATCTATTTTTTTTAAATTGTGCTCTTCAGCACCCTTAACTATTAAACGTTCTAATCCCATTTTAAAAATCCACCTCTTTTATATTATTGATCCCGGACTCTTGTTAAAAATCAACTGTATTTGAATAGTTATTCCTTTTAAATTTATTATAAATGTCCGGTGCTCTATTACATTTTTTCTAATTTCTCTTCCAATTCTTCAATTTCATCTCTAATCTGAGCAGCAACTTCAAATTCTAAATCACCTGCTGCATCTTCCATTTCAGCTTCTAAATCTATAATTAAATGTTGTATTTCTTTGCGAGTCATATCATCATAATTTTGACTATTATCATCAGGATCTTCATTGTTTTGACTCTTGTCATAATAACGACTCTTATCTTCAGAAACCACCATATCGACTGGTTTTACAACATCTCTTACAGGTTTAATAATTGTTTCTGGAGTAATATTATTATCTTTATTATGCTGAATCTGTATTTCTCTTCTTCTTTCAGTTTCATCAATAGCGGTTTTCATGGAATTAGTAATTTTATCAGCATACATAATTACTTTACCACCAACATTCCTAGCCGCACGGCCAATAGTCTGAATCAATGCCCGCTGTGAACGAAGAAAGCCTTCTTTATCGGCATCTAAGATTGCCACCCTGGAAACCTCAGGTAAATCAAGTCCCTCTCGTAAAAGATTAATCCCAACAAGTACATCAAATTCTCCCAGACGAAGATCACGAATGATTTCTGAACGCTCAATTGTATCAATGTCTGAGTGAAGATAACGAACTCTAATTCCAGCTTCAGCCAGATATTCAGTTAAATCCTCTGACATTTTTTTAGTTAAAGTTGTAACCAGAACTCTTTCTCCATCGCCAACAACTTGGCGTATCTCTTCCAGCAGATCATCAATCTGACCATTAGTAGGTCGCACATCGATTTCCGGATCGACAAGACCAGTTGGGCGGATTATCTGCTCAACAATTTGCTGGCTGTGTTCTCTCTCATAAGGACCTGGAGTTGCGGATACATAAACAGCCTGTGGTACTACCTGCTGAAACTCTTCAAAATTAAGAGGCCTGTTATCAAGAGCAGATGGAAGTCTAAATCCATACTCTACCAACTTCTCTTTGCGAGAGCGATCTCCAGCGAACATTCCTCCAATCTGTGGGACTGTCATATGAGATTCATCAATTATTACCATAAAATCATCTGGAAAATAATCTAAAAGTGCCATCGGCCTGGAGCCAGGCTCACGCCCTGCTAAATGACGGGCATAGTTCTCAATCCCAGAACAAAAACCCATCTGCTCCAGCATTTCTAAATCATAGCGGGTTCGCTGTTCCAATCGCTGTGCTTCAACCAGTCTATTTTCTGCTCGTAGTTCTTTCAAACGTTCTTCCAGCTCAGCTGAAATCGTTTTGATTGCTCGCTCAACCTTATCTTTTGGAGTAACAAAGTGGCTGGCCGGATAAATTGTCATTTCATCTATCTCAGCTTCAACTTCACCTGTCACAGTATTAATTCGAGTAACCCGCTCAATTTCATCTCCAAAGAGTTCCACTCTAATTGCAACATCTCTATAAGCAGGAAAAATATCAATTACATCTCCCTTAACTCTAAAATGTCCACGAGAAGTATCCATATCATTGCGGCTGTACTGCATAAAAGTCAGGCTTCTGGTAATCTCTTTCCTATCCATAATTTTGCCAACTTCAAGATCCAGTGATAAATTCAAATAGTCATCTGGAGAACCTAGACCATAAATACAGGACACACTAGCTACGATTAATACATCTCGTCTTTCAAAGAGAGAAGTCGTAGCAGAAAGTCTAAGTTTTTCAATTTCATCATTGACAGAAGCATCTTTTTCTATATAAGTATCTGTTTGAGGTACATAAGCTTCCGGCTGATAATAATCATAATAACTAACAAAATATTCTACTGCATTATCAGGAAAAAACTCCTTAAATTCACTGGTAAGCTGAGCTGCCAGAGTCTTATTATGGGCTATAACCAGAGTTGGCTTATTAACTTCTTCCACCAGTTTAGCCATTGTGAAAGTCTTACCTGTACCTGTTGCTCCAAGCAATGTCTGATGGCTATATCCTTTTCTTATTCCTGCAGCCAGATTGTCTATAGCCTCAGGCTGATCACCTTTTGGCTCAAAAGGGGCCTTTAAATTAAACTGTCCATCCTTCACAAACTATCCCCTCCATATTATTTAAATCAAATTATTATTTTTGAAAATTAATATCCGATAATTTTTCAAAGTTAAAATTATTATACCCTGTTTTAATAAAAATATCAGTAAAATTTGAGACATTTTTATTAAAGTGAATATATGTTTAGTTATACTATATTATTATATCAATAATCATTACTAATTTAAAGCCTTATTTAATTTATATTAAAACTAAAGACAAAAAAAAAGAGCCCAACTAAGGGCCCTTATAATACTATTTTATTCCCAATATTTCTTTTCATCATAATGATCATAAAGTAATTCTTCATAATTCTTATCGATGAAATCTTTTGCTTCTTTTGGTTCTTTGTATTCTGGTGAATCTTCGATTTCTTTTTTGTCTTTATTAACAAAAATTTCTTGATCAAACCAGCTAATACTTTCAATCCAGTCTGGAGCAATTAAAACAGATTTACCTTCCATAATATTTCTAGTGTCAATTAAGAGGTATCTTATGATCCAGCTGTCTTCTTCCTCAACAAAAAGATCTTCTAGATGACCAAATTTATCATCTTTCGCGTGGATTTTATAACCTCTAACTTCTTCTAAACTTCTTAAATTAGTTGCAACTATATCTGCTTTTTGCTTGGCTTTTTCTTCTTTCTTAATGGTTTTAAAATCAAGCAACTTCTTCCGTTCTGTTATTCCTGCATGAATAAGCTCACTGTCACTTGAATGAGTTTTTTTCCAATAGTCAGGCCAACCAAAATATTCAATAAGTGCTTTTTCTTTTGCTTTTGAGATAGGCTCGTTTTGTTCTATACTTGGTGAATCTTCAAGCTGTTCTGAGGATAAATTAACATGGATTTCACTATTGTCAAAATCAACATTGTCAATAGCATGAGTTGAAATTAGAGTCTGTTCATGTTCTAGCCAGTTTCCAGTATCAATAACTAAATAACGAACTACAAACTGATTTTGATCAAAATAAAAATCATCAACTTTACCCAATTTACCATTTTTACCATTTACTACAAACGATTTAAGGGAATGTAGTTTTCTTAACATTTGGCTCACCTCTTTATAATTTTTAGCCTAAAACAACTGACAGCACTATCTAAACTAAATATTTTGTCCTAATCTATATTAGTTTCCTTAAAGCCAACTCCCTGTAAGTTAATTATACTATTTATTGAGCAAAAATTCAAACTATATAAATTAAAACTTAATTAAATATTTTTGGCATTTTTTCTTAATTTTTGAATCATCTCAATATTATCTGTTATGATCATATCGACTCCTTTTTCCAGTAAATCTACAACTGATTCTGAGTAATTAACAGTGTATGCACAAATTTTCATCCCCATAAAATGAGCCTTTTCGATTGTCTTTTGATCAATTGTTAAAAAATGCATATGTAAAGCATCAAATCCACGCTTAAAAGCATAATCAGCAGGATTAATAATTTTAGCCATCAAAAGAGCTCCAGTCTTAATTGCAGGTTGTATTTTTTTAATTTTTTCTAAACTGTAATGGTTAAAAGAAGAAATAATAACCTTATCTCGAATTTTAAACTCATCTACAAGCTTTAATACTTTTGTTTCCAAATTCGGGTAAGAAAGATGATTTTTTAATTCTATATTTATAATCTCCATATCCTTAACTATTTCTAGAACCTCTCTTAAAGTAGGTATTTTTTGATTTTTAAACTCACTACTAAAAAATTCACCCACGCTCATGTCTCTTAATTCTGCAAAGGTATGATCTTTGACCAAACCACTACCATCCATTGTCCTGTCAATAAACTCATCGTGAATGACTACAATTTCTCCATCTTTTGTTAACTGCACATCAAATTCTACCCCATCTGCTCCCAATTCAACTGCTTTTTTAAAGGCAGCCAAAGTATTTTCTGGATATCCAGCCACACCACCACGGTGTCCAATAATTTTTGTCTTCATAATATTCACTTCCTTTTATAAAACTTTACTTTATCTGACTTTAATAATTCAATTATATAATACAACTTTTTTGGTGAAGCTGCAAATTATATCTACTAATATGTGAAAATAATTTATTTTTTTACCATATTTTAAGCAGGTCTTTTCTTTTCCATAGAGAAATATAAAAATGTAAGATTATTATAACTCTATTTGAAAAATTAAAAATATTATAATTATAGGAGGTAATCAGATTGAACAGCAAGTTTGCTAAAAAATATAGATATTTGGCTTACCTTTTAATTACTCCATCGATCATTATTGTTACAACTTTTTTAATTTATCCTTCAGTCCAATCACTTTATTTAAGTTTTTTCCGCTCTACTCCTTTTGGTAACAGACAAATGTATGTGGGTTTTCAAAATTTTCACCGACTGTTAACTTCACCTGCCTATTGGAATAGTTTGACTCGCTCGCTTGTTTTTACAGCAATTACAGTTTTTATTTCTATTGCCTCTGCTTTAGTGCTTGCAGTAGTTACAAATAAGAAAATTAGAGGTGCAAAAATTTATAAAAGTCTTTTAATTTGGCCTTTTGCTTTTTCTTTCGCTTTTTCCGGTATCATCTGGGGAGTTTTAATGCACCCCAATGTTGGGCTGATGTCTTATTATCTTAAAGTATTGACTACCATTGATTTCAATTGGATTAACAATGGTACAGCAGCCTTTATCTTAATAATTATTGCTTCCAGCTGGAGAATGCTTGGCTATAATTTCATTTTTTTCATTGCTGCTTTACAAAATGTTTCTCCAACTTTATTAGAAGCTGCAGATATTGATGGTGCAAGCCCTTTTACAAAATTTTGGCGCATTACATTTCCTTTAATTTCACCGATAACATTTTTTCTGCTGATCATGAACACTCTTCAGGTCTTCTTTTTAACCTTTGGAGTTGTAGATGTTTTAACTCAAGGAGGTCCAGCTCGCGCTACAGATATAGTAACCTATAAATTATTTAGAGACGCCTTTTTAAGTATGAGAACTGGTTATGCATCTGCTCAATCAATTATCCTCTTTGTCTTTGTTGCAATTATAACAATTATTCAATTTAAATATGCTGGCGAAAAAGTATTCTATCAGTAAAGGAGCGAATTCGAAATGAAGCGCAAAAAATCAACCACAATTTTTATTCATATATTTTTAATCATTTCTGTACTTTTAGTCTCATTTCCAATACTGTATGCTTTTATGGTCAGCACGCTTAATGTAAATGAAGTCTATTCTTCCCCACCAAAAATACAGCTTGGAAATAATATGATTAATAATTACAAAGCAGCCTGGCAGCGTTCAAATATGGACAAACTTCTCTTTAACAGTGCATTTATTTCTATAGTTACAGCAGTTGGGAAAATTGTTCTTTCCATTTGTGCTGCTTTTGCCTTTGTCTATTTTGGTGATTTCCCGGGCAAAAACATACTTTTTATTATGATTTTAATTACTCATATGCTGCCACTGCCAATTAGAATTGTTCCTACTTATCAATTAATGGACAATTTAGGCTGGCTCGATACCTATTATGCACTGACAATTCCTTTTTTCGCCAGCGCTACAGGGGTGCTTTTATTCAAACAATTTTATATGACAATACCAGAATCACTTTTAGAAGCAAGTCTAATGGATGGGATTACACCTTTGAGATTTCTCTGGTCTATTTTAATTCCACTTTCTAAAAGTAATATTGTTGCTCTATTTACAATAGAATTTATCTGGGTTTGGAACCAATATTTATGGCCGCTGGTAACAACAAATAGTGCCAATGTACGTGTAGTTCAAATCGGTTTAAAAATGTTAATTCCTTCAGATGCTCAACCAGAGTGGAACGTAATCATGGCAGCTTTAATCATTGGTGTTATACCACCATTATTAGTTTATTTGACTCTGCAGAAAAGTCTGGTTGAAGGATTTGCCATGCAGCAAGATAAATAAAGATAGATATAATTTATGATCTATATTAAAGGAGGGATATGCTGAGCTGAAATCAAAAGATTAATATTTAATTGGGGGTGAGATTAAAAAAGTTCAATTTGAGAAGTTGAATGATTATCTCAAAATTATCTTGTCTATGTCATTTTCATTTTTCATCAAAAAAAGGAGGTGTAATCTTCATTTATTCAAATAAATGAAGAAAATTTATGTTTAAAAAATCTATTATTATTTTAACCTTAGTCACTCTCTTTACTTTTAGTGCAGCTATGGTTTCTGCTCAGACAATAGAATTGGAATTTTGGCATGCCATGAGTGGTGGTCGTACTGCTGCAGTAGAAAGAATTGTTGATGGATTTAATGCAGAGCATGATGATATTAATGTAACAGCTCAATTTACAGGTAGTTATGCAGAAACTTTAACACAGGGGATTTCTGCTGTACGGTCAGGTAATCCACCCCACATTATTCAGGTTTATGAAGTAGGTACTCAAACTATGTTAGATAGTGAAGCAATTGTGCCTGTTTACGAAATAGCCGAAGGTAAAATTGACTTTGGCAGTGTTATTCAGCCTATTTTAAATTACTACAGTGTTGATGGTAAATTATATTCTATGCCTTTTAACTCTTCAACTGCTATGCTTTATTATAACAAAGATGCATTTGCAGAAGCCGGTATAGAAACTGTCCCTGGAACCTGGGCTGATATTGAAGAAATGGGTCTGCAAATAATTGAGAATGACGCAGCTAATCACGGTTTATCATTTGGTTGGCCAGCCTGGATCTTAGAACAAATGCATGCTTATCATAACCAACCTTATGCCAATAATGATAATGGCAGAAGTGGTCGAGCAAGTGAAGTTTACCTTGATCGTGACTTTGCTAAAATGGTACTAGGAACCTGGACAGATTTAGTAGAAAAAGATGTGATTGCTTATGGTGGACGAGAATATTCAGCTAATCAAGACTTCTTAGCCGGTGAAGTTGCAATGTTAATTCAATCAACTTCTTCTCTAAGTTCTATTATAGAATCTGCTGATTTTGAAGTTGGCACCACTTTCTTGCCTCGTTTTGAAGGACAGGGTATTGGTAACTCAGTTATTGGTGGAGCATCACTCTGGGTAATGCAGGGACACAGTGATGCAGAATATGAAGCAGTAGTAGAATTCTTTAAATATCTGAGTTCAACCGATGTAACAATTCAGTGGCATAAAGATACAGGATATTTTCCTGCTACAAATGCAGCTGTTAAAACTTTAATGGATAATCGCTGGTTCAGTGACAATCCTAACTACCTAACTGCTTTCCTACAGGTTTTAAGTGGAGTTCAATCACCAGCAGCTAATGGTGTGCTCTTAGGTAACTTTGTAGAAATTAGAGATATTGTTGATACAGCTGTAGAAGAAGCATTTACAGGAGTTTCTTCAGCTGAGGAAGCTTTAGACAAAGCTGATGATCAGGCTGATAGTGTACTGGAAGATTATACAGAGCTATTTGGTAATTAGAATTATCAATAATATTTAAAAGATAAATGTTATAAGCTCAAAAAGAGAGCCTTAACTTTTTAGTTGGGCTCTCTTCTCATAATTATAGCGCTAATTTACTGTAAAATAATTATACCTATAAATATAGTTAAATAGTTGAAGCAATTGAAGGGAGAAGCCGATGAGTGATTTAAAAGAAATAAACTTTTTTATATTAGATATGGATGGCACCATTTATCTTGAAGATAAAATACTTTCAAAAACACTTGATTTTTTAGCAAAACTTGAAAAAACAAATAAAGATTACATATTGTTGACTAATAATTCTTCTAAAAACAGAAATGATTATCAGCAAAAACTTTCAAAAATGAATATTAATCTTCCTCCAGAAAAAATAATTAATTCTGGAGAAACTACTGCTGCTTACCTGGCAGCTCAAGGTCGAAAAAAAGGAAAAAGAATTTATCTTTTGGGAACAGATTCTCTAAAAAAAGAAATGGAACGTTTTGGACATCAGATTATAAACAAGGAAAAAAAGATTAGAGAAAAGCCAGAGAAAGTTGATTATGTAGTTTTAGGATTTGATAAAACTTTAACCTATCAAAAACTGTGGGATGCACATCAATTAATATTATCAGGTGTAAAGTATATCGCAACTCATCCAGATTTAGTCTGCCCCTTACGAGGTGGAAAAACACAACCGGATACAGGTTCAATGATAGAATTACTAGCCGCCTCTACAGGCATGAGGCCTCTAATTGTTGGTAAACCTTCTAAACTTACTGTAGAATTTATTTTAAAAAGATTTAATTTAAAAAAATCCGAATTAGCTATGGTAGGAGATCGTTTATATACTGATATGAAAATGGCTCATGAGGCAGGCATCACCGGCATTTTAGTCTTAAGCGGCGAAACTAAGCGAGAAGATCTAAAAGATTTAAACGATAATCAAAAATACTTTAATTATGTTTTCGAAGATGTCGGAGGAATTATAAACCGTTTATAAAAATTATCGATATCAAAAAGAGGATAAAAACAATCTGTAATCTAATTTTACAAGACTGTTTTTATCCTCTTAATTATTAATATATTAATGATTTAAATATCTATAAACTGTTGCTTCTGAAGTCTGGAGTTTTTTTGCAACTTTAGAAACTGAATTCTTTAACAAAAAGACTCCTCTTTTATCTAGCTTTTTAGTAATTTCTTTTTTTTCTTCAGCAGTCATTCTGCTTGGTGGAATTGATTTGCTACCAATCGAATTTTCAATCATTGAATCAATTAATTCTTCAATAGAAGAAGTGAAATTCTCAGCAAAATTTTTGTCAGTATTATTTTCTTCAATATCATTTCTTTTCCCGATCATAGTATTTAAAAGATCTCTAGCTTCAATATATCTGCTCAAATCAATATTTATACATAACATGGCAATAACCTTTTCCTTCTCATCTCTAATAAAATAAGTTGATGATCTAAGTTCCTTACCATCATGTGTTTTGCCATTATAATTAGATAAATAATCACATTCAAGATTTTCTTCATCTTTTAACACATTTAAAGCTAAATCAGTTAAAGAATCTCCAATTTTTCTACCGCTAATATGATTATTTTCAATAGCAACAATTGAATTCTCAAAATCTTCAACATCATGAAGCACAACCTCACAATGTTCACCCATAACTTCAGCTAAAAACTCTGTTAATATTTTGTATTTAGTTAAAATTTTATCCTCCACAATTCTACCTCCTCAAAATTTAAATTTGACTCTAATAATATTAAATATTATTTAATTTGAACTACTCTATGCTCTTTTCTATAAATATGTATTCCTTCATATCATAGTATAACTAATTTAAAAGACTTAGGTCAAGTTAAATTTTTTGTTTGTAATAGATAAAAGGCTCAATCAAGAGCCTTTTATCTATTATCTATTTACATTGATTGTGTTTTTTTCAATTCTTGATTTTCAAGTCCTATTTCCTTATCTTCATCTAATTTAAATACTGCTACACCTAAAAATGCATATATAATAGATATTAGTGGAGAAATGAAAGGAGTAAAGGTATATGGAATATATCCTAAACTAATATCTAAAACATTTTGTATGTAAACTGAAACTACTCCCCATGGTAATACTGCACAGCCTAAAGTAGCAGCAGATTCTAAAGTTCTAGATAAAACATTAGTTTTGATATTCATTTCCTTATACGCTGGTGATAAAGTTCTTCCTGGCAGAAGCATGGAAACCATCATTTCACCAGTAGCTAAAAGCATTATATAAGCTGATCCTAAAGTTGCTAAAATTAAGTTTCTTGGAGTCTTGATATATTTCATTAAAGAATTTAGTATCACTTTTAAAACTCCAGTTTTTTCTAATATACCACCCATTGCAGTAGCCGCCATTATAATTGCTACTGTACTCATCATACTATTTACTCCACCTTGAGTTAAAAGGCCATCGATTAGTTCAACACCTGTATTTGAAACATAACCATTGGCAGCCACATTGATTAAATCTTTAAGAGCAGCTCCTTGAGTAAAGACTGCAAAAACACTTGCTGTCATAAAGCTTGCAGTTAAAGTTTTAACCGCTGGTGTTTTATTTAAAGATAATATAATTACAACTAATGGAGGTATTAAGGTAAGTAAAGAAATATTAAAATTGTTTTGTAAAGTATTTAAAAGGGTATTTACTTGTTCTAAATTTGATTGTCCAGCCAAAAAACTACGGCCGATAAAAGTATAGAGCGCTAAACTTGTTAAAGCAGTTGGGATTGAAACATACATCATAGAACCAATATGATCAAATAAACCGGTATCACTCATTGCAGCAGCAAAGTTAGTCGAATCTGACATAGGAGATAATTTGTCACCAAAAATGGATCCCGAAACAACGGCTCCAGCTGTTACAACTGCTGGTACTCCAAGTCCTTCAGCTACTCCCATCATTACAATTCCCATTGTTGCAATAGTTCCAAATGAACTTCCAATCAAAAGTGAGGTTATTGTACAGAGTAAAAATGCACTAGGTAAGAAAATACCAGGTGATAACAATTTCAAACCATAATAGACCATAGTCTGTATGGTTCCTCCTAGTATCCAACTTCCTACAACCATTCCAATCATTATAAGAATCATTAATACTCCAAGACTATTATTTATACCACTAATCATGCCTTCTTGAATATCTTCCCATTTATAACCGAGATAAGTTGCAAATATAGCAGCAGTAATTGCACCTAAAACCATAGCTGTTTCTAATACTAATGCGGTATTAATACTAATTAAAATAACAAAAATAACTAGAGATAATGCAAAAATAGATTCCTTAAAAGTTGGTTCTCGCTTTTCTCTATTCTTTACCATTATTATATACTCCTCTCAAGTATAGCTTCCCTTTTACTATTTTCTTATTTTTCAGATTTTTCAACTTTTTAATTAAGCAGCTGAGATATTATATCTCAGCTGCTTTAAGTTTATGATTTGATTGACTATTCAGCTATTAATTGATCATTTAGTGGTTCAAATTCAGAAGTGAAGAATCTTAGTGTTGGTGGTTCATATACAAATTCCAGACCACTGATCTTGTCTCTCTTTTCATAAAGATCAATAACTGCATTAGCAACTACATCCATGTGAGCATAAGTATATACTCTTCTTGGAATAGTTAATCTTACAGTTTCTAATTTTGGATAGTGATGAGTACCATCTGCATCTCTTCCTGCAGATACAACACCTCTCTCCATAGATCTAACACCAGATTCAAGATAAATTGCTGCAGCTAAAGCCTGAGCTGGTAATTGATCCTGGCTTAAGTGTGGTAAGAATTCTCTTGCATCAATGAAAACTGCATGTCCACCCACAGGTTTTATAATAGGAATTCCAGCTTCTTCAAGCTTATCTCCTAAATAACGAACCTGCTTAATTCTATGCTCAATATAATGTGGATTAACTGACTCACGGATACCAGTAGCCATAGCTTCCATATCTCTACCAGCCATACCACCATATGTGGGCATACCTTCGTATACAACTACTAATGATGTAGCTTCTTGATACATATCTGCATCATTCATGGCTAAAAAACCACCAATGTTAACCATGCAGTCTTTTTTACCACTCATAGTAGCACCATCAAAGTGATTCATCATTTCTTTCAAGATTTCTTTAACACTTTTATCTTGATATCCATCTTCTCGTTCTTTAATATAATAAGCATTTTCAACACATCTAGTAGCATCTGACATTACCATAATATCATTTTTCTCTGAAATTTCTTTAACTTTTTTAATATTTTCCATACTTACAGGTTGTCCACCAGCCATATTTACTGTTAGAGCAACATTAATATATGGAATGTTTTCTGCACCGACTTCTTCAATTAAATTTTTATATTTCTCTATATCAACATTACCTTTAAAATCACCTTTCACATCAGGTTGGTGTGCTTCATCTACAATTACATCAACAAATTCACCGCCATTTAATTCCTGGTGAGCTTTTGTAGTTGTAAAGTACATATTACCAGGTATGTAATCTCCTTCTTCAATCATAATCTGAGATAAGATATTTTCAGCACCTCTACCCTGGTGAGTTGGAACTACATGATCAAAACCATAAATTTCTTTAACAGTTTCTTCTAATCTAAACCAGTTTTCACTACCACCATAAGCTTCATCACCGATCATTAATGATGCCCACTGCTTATCACTCATTGCAGTAGTTCCACTATCAGTTAGCAAATCAATATATACATTCTTTGAAGGAAGTAGAAATGTATTATAACCTGCATCTTTCAGAATTTCTTTTCTTTCTTCTCTGTCTGTCATTTCAATAGTCTCAACTGTTTTAATTTTAAACGGTTCTGCTGGATATTTCATAATAATTTAGCCTCCTATTTTTTTACTTTCTTTTTTTAGCAATTGCTTCTATTTCTATTAAAGAATCTTTTGGTAATTTAGATACTTCAATACAAGATCTTGCTGGTGGTGCGCCATCAAAATATTCTGCATAAATTTTATTAACTTCACTAAAATTATTTAAATCACTCAAAAATATTGTTGTTTTTAAAATGTTATTACAGTCAGAATTAGCCTCATTTAAAATGAATTTCAAATTATCTAAAGATTGTTTTGTTTGTTTTTTAATATCATTTTCAACCATTTCACCAGTTTCTGGATCCATTGGTAATTGGCCTGAAGTGAAAATAATATCATCACTTAAAATTGCCTGCGAATATGCTCCAATTGCTGCTGGAGCATTCTTAGTAGAAATTTGTTCTCTCAATTTAAATCCTCCTAATTTTATATATTTATTAAAATAATCTATTTCCTATATTGATCCATCTCAGTCCCCCTTATTTGAATTTAATTAATTAATAAATTATTTTTATTGTGATAATAACTTATTATTATAATAACAATTTATTATTATTATGTCAAGAGTTTATTATAAAATTTTGAAAATTATTTTCTTTTCAATTATTTAAAAGCTATTTAGAGCATAAAAAAAACTCCCTCTTGCAAGGGAGTATCTTTATACTATTCTTTTTTAATAACATGATCAATTTTTAAATCTATTTATCGTAATTATAGAATTTCAAATCTAAAATTCAAATTTATTAATTGATTTAGCCAGGCTTTCTGCAATTTGAGCCATATTTTTAGCAGAAGAAATAATTTCTTCAGTAGCAGCAACCTGTTCTTCAGAAGATGCTGCAACTTCTTCGGCATTACTAGCAGCTTCCTCACTTACACTATTAACCTCTTTTAGATAATTTTTAACTGTGCTGCTGTTTTCCTCTACTTTATTAGTCTTGCCATTTATTTCGTTGATGCCTTCAACTACAGCTTCAGAATCATTTTTAATATCTTCAAATACTTTACCTGTATTTTCAATATTATTTACACTCTTATCTACCTTATTTCTATTTTGATTCATCTTATTAACTGCATTTTCTACATTATCCTGAACCTTAGCAATTAAATTAGAAATATTATCTGTAGCACTTTGTGACTCTTCAGCTAACTGTCTGATTTCATCAGCAACTACTGAAAATCCACGTCCTGACTCACCTGCACGAGCTGCTTCAATTGCTGCATTTAAAGCTAATAAGTTAGTTTGATCAGCTATTCCTCTAATTAATTCAACAATTTCGCCAATTTCCTGAGAAAGCTCACCTAATTTATTAATAGTAGCTGATGCTTCTTCAGTATCTTTTTTAACTTCATTAATTCCATCAACTGACATATCAACTTGTTTAGTTCCAGATTCTATGTTATTCATAACTTTTTCAGTATCTTCTCTCATAACACTTGCTCGCTTAGAAATCTCAATCAAATATTCTTCTAAATTCTCAAAAACTTTTTCAGTTTCATCAATTTGAGCAGACTGTTCTTCCGCCCCAGAAGCTACATCCTGTATAGAGCGGCCAACATTTTCAGCACTGTCACCAACCTGTTCTCCAGCTGCTGATAGCTCCTGACTGGAAGCCGCTACCTGATCAGCCTGTTTTGAAATATCTGAAATTATTTCAATTAGACTTTCTCTCATTTTATTTAAGGCTTTCATTAATAGATTAAACTCATCTTTATTTTTAGAAACTTCCAATTCAGATTTAAGATTTCCATTTGCTATATCATTTGCAAAATCTAAGATAGATTTAATTGGACTAACAATATATTTACGGAAAGCAATAAAAATAATAATACTTAATAAAACTAATATAATGATAGAAGCAAATATAATACGACTGATTATTGTATTAGAAGCTTCTTTAATCTCACTTTCAGGAACCTCAGCCATGATATAACCTGGGATTTCATCCAATTGTCTATAGGATACCAGTCTTTTTTCAGCTTCTAACTGATAAGTAAAATATTGTTCATTATTATTTGTCAATGAACTTAAGCTGAAGTTTTGATCAATATTTTCTTTTTCTAAAACTTTTTCAATTTCTGGATGAGCTATATACTGCCCATTTTGATCAACTATATAAGATTGGCCCTGCTGCCCAACCTGAACGTCATTAACCAGGTTACTTAAAAAGTTTAAATTAACATCTCCACCTAAAACACCCTCAAACTGACCATTGATAAAAACAGGTGTTGCAATAGTAATTACAAGTTCTTCAGTTGCAGCATCTACGTAGATATCTGTCCAGATAACCTCAGAATTCGACTTTGCATCTTGGTACCAGCTGCGGTCTCTCGGATCATAATCGGAAGGTAAAGAAACTTCAGGAAAAGGATAATGATCTCCCTGTGGTGTACTAAAATACAAATAGTTGAACTGATCATTATATTCAGCTACTCTGCTGAAAATTATTTTCTTTTCCTCATAGTCACCCTCAACTATGTTCTTATTTGTTGCCAGAGTTTCAATAACCTTTCTGGTCCCTCTTAGTTGATTTTCTACCTCACTATCAATATACTCAACTGTTTTTAAATTCCTGTCTAAAGCCAGCTTAGTTGTTTCTTCCTCAACTTTATTACTAATAAAATAAGTTAAGACTGAAAAGGCTAAAATTAAAATTACCACTACAGTTAAAATTGCCTTCACCGACAAACGGTTCATAAATGAAATTTTTTCTTGATTTGAAGAATCTTTTTTATTTTTTTTCAATTTTTTTATCCTCCTGTTTTAATTTGTAATTTTCTCTTTTTAATTATTTATATATTATATTCCCTTAACACAATTAAAGAAACCAGACAGAGCTGGTTCCTTTAATTTAGAAATTTATTTTTTTTATTGATTTTTCTATTCTCCGGCAGCTTTTTTATCCTGGAAATCTCGGACAAAAATCATATTTTCCATTTCTTCAAGAGCCTTATCTAACTGCTTATCACTACCGTCTTCCTGAGCAGCTTCTAGATCTAACTCAACATTTGTGCCCGGTTCAATTCCTTTTTCGTGAATATAATTTCCATCAGGAGTATAATAACGCGCAGTAGTTATGCTGACAGCAGAACCATCTTTAAGTGGTACAACTGACTGTACAACACCCTTACCAAAGGTTGTTGTTCCAATTAACTTACCCCTATCATAATCCTGAACAGCACCTGCAACAATTTCTGAGGCACTGGCAGATCCTTGATTAATTAACACAATTAATGGAATTTGAGTATCAGATGAGATCTTTTCATTAACTTCTAAAACTCTTTCAGTCTCATCTTTTTGTCTAACAGAAACTACCACTCCCTCATCTAAAAATACTGAAGCTACATTTACAGCTTCATTCAATAAACCACCTGGGTTATTTCTTAAATCAAGAATAATTCCACGGGCTCCCTGTTCTTTTAAGTTGGCAACGGCTTTTTCAACATCTGTTCCTACATCTTCAATAAACTGAGCTAAAGATATATAACCAATGTCTTCAGTTTTCATTTCAGTCTCCACATAAGGAACTTCAATATCTTTACGAGTTATTTCCACATCAAAAGGGTCTTCATCTCCACGCTTAATGGTCAAAATAACATCTGTATCTTCTTCTCCCCTCATCATATCTACAGCTTTCATTTGTGACATTTCTGCTGTTTTCTTGCCATCAATGGCAGAAATCACATCCCCAGCCCTTAAGCCAGCTTTTTCTCCGGGAGTATTTTTTATTGGAGAAACTATAGTCAATTTATTGTCCCTCATTGTAATTACAATTCCGATACCACCATAATGACCTTCATATTCCTGCTGCATTTCCTCATATTCTGAAGCAGACATAAAATATGAATAACGATCAACTTTATTTAACATTCCGTCTATGGCACCTTCAATTAAAGTTTCAAAATCAACATCCTCAACATAATAATTCTGCAGCAAAAACATTACATCTTGAAAAGCATCTGCTTTTGTGTAATCATTTGCCTGCTGTTCTTCTGTAATTTGATCATCAACTGTTCCATCCTGCGCAGAAACTACAAAAGAAAAGGAAAAAAAGATTAATAATATTAAACTAAAAAATATTATTTTATTGTTAAAAGCTTTTCTAATTTTTTTCATTAAATCTGCCACCTACTTTCTATAATTGTATAAATCAAAAAAATTACCACAAAAAATTATAATTTCATTCTTATTCTAGTCTTAACGTACTATTTCTGTAAAACCTTCGCCAAGCACTTCGTGAACATTACTAATAATTACAAATGCATCTTTATCAATATCAGCTACTGCTCTTTTTACTTCTGAAACTTCAGAGCGGGAAATAATACAGAGCAGCACTCTCTTTTTTTCTCCAGTATAACCACCCTTAGCTGCAAACTCAGTTGTACTTCTATTTAAATCATCAACTACCATCTGATTAATTTCTTCGGCTTTATCAGAAATGATAAGTAATCCTTTTTTAAAGTTTAAACCTTCTTGTATAACATCTATAGTTTGAGAAGTAATAAAAATTGTAACTGCTGCATAAAGAGCAACTTCTAAATTGAAAAAGATTCCGGCCAGGGTTACAACAATTCCATCTGCAATCAATAACCCTTCCCCAACAGAAATGCCTGTATAATAATTTATCAATGATGCAATTAAGTCCGTACCCCCTGTAGTTCCACGGAATCTAAAAACCAGACCCAGACCAATACCTCCGACCACGCCTCCATAAATTGAAGCTAATAACAGATCATCAGTTAGAGAAGTCATATGTGGCTGCAGCAGATCAGTGAAAATAGAAAGAGAAGCTATTCCATAAATGGTTCTAACTCCAAAACTCTTTCCCATAATTTTTACCCCTGCGAGGAAAAGAGGAATATTTATAATTAACATAGTTATTCCAATTGGAAAAGATGTTATGTAATAAATAACAGTTGCTAAACCACTTACTCCCCCAGCTGCAATTCTATTTGGCACCAAAAATACAGTTAAGGCTAGAGCAATTAAAAAAGAGCCCGCCGTAATTCCTAGATACTCAATTATATTTTTTTTGTTCAAAATTTATACCCCCTGATAAACTTATACACTTATTCTAGATATTTAGATTTTAATACTAAAAAAATAAACTTAGGTAATGATAACATTCTACCAAAACGAGACGGCTCCTGCAGTAATCTGTAAAACCATTCTAAGGCAGCCTTCTGCATCCAAAGCGGTGCTCTATTGACTTCGCCTGCCAGCACATCAAAACTACCACCAACAGTCACTGCAGCCCCAACCTTCAATTTTTTTAAATTACTATCTAAAAATTTCTCCTGCAGTGGAACTCCCATTCCCACCAACAGTAAATCAATGTTTTTTGAATTAATTTCTTCAATTATTTTCTGCTGATCATCATAATCTATATAACCGTGGTGATAACCAGCTATATTTAAATTTGGATAATCTCTTTTTAAATTTTCTACTGCTCGATCAACAATACCCGGTTTGCTGCCTAAAAAATAAAAATTAATATCTTCTTCTGCAAATTCTTTGAATAAAGAGCTGATCAAATCAAAACCAGCAACTCTTTCTGGCAAAGGCTGCCCTAAAATTTTAGAAGCAATAACAACTCCAATCCCATCCGCAGTTGCCAAATCAGCAGAATTTAAGATTCTAGCAAGTTCAATATCTTCAGCTGCCATTGCTATCATTTCTGAATTTGGAGTTACAACTAAAGAACTTTTTTCGTGATCAAAAATTAGTTCTTTAATTCGCTCAACTGACTGCTCCATATTTGCCTGATCGATATTTACATCAAGTATTTTTATCAGCTTTCGCAAGAGTCAACCTCCTCTAAAACAAGCTCAGCAAAACTCTCTGCTTCAATATTTTTCTGCTTCAAAAATTCTGCATTTTTTTTGCGAAGGCTGTATTTTTCACCAAATATATATTCCAATTCATTTACTACTTTTTCTACCTCTAAATTTTCTAATTTTATTAAAGGTAAATAATCTAATTCAGACATTAATCCTTCAATTTTGGGGTCATAACTCAAAGCAAGCAGCGGAATTTTATTTAAAAGAGCAAAAATGAGACTATGTAAACGAACACCTATAAATAAATCTAGATGAGAAAATTCTTTTAGTGCTTTTTCAGGTGCTTCAGGCAAATTATTAATTTCAGCTTCAGAGTTTAATTTATTTTTTAACTGTTGAGAAATTCCTTCATCTGAGCCCTGATGCATTGGAAATATGATAAATTTAATATTCTTAGCTTGAGAAAATCTATTTAAAGCAGCAGCTAATTGATTAATATAGTCTACTGACCAGGGCCTAACAGAAACTCCGATTTCGATCTTACCTTTAATCCTTTGTCTTTTGTTATGTAAAGGATCATGAAGTCCAAAGACTGGATCAACTGTTAGCTCAATATTTTTTTTGACTCCAATTTTCTTTAATAATTGTTCAGTACCTTTATCTCTAACACCTAATAAATTAAATCTATTTAAAGTAAAAGATGTTAACATCTGGCTCCATTTTTTATTTAAAGGGCCAGCACCCTGAGCATAAAAAACAGTTTTTGTTCCCTGAATTTTTGCCAACCAGGCAAGTCCTAAATAATAAGGTACAGAAAAATTACCAGTCACATCCTGCAGTAGACTGCCACCACCACTAATAAAAAGATCTGCCTCAGCTAGTGCTGATAAAATTTCAAGAATTGAATTGCGGCTAACCGCCTTAACATTATATAATTTAGCTGTTTTGGCTGGAGAAGCTGACAAAACAGTTATCTCTAAATCTTTATTTTTCTTTTTTAATAGTGAAGTTATACCAGCTAAAATCGCCTCATCTCCGAGGTTATTAAAGCCATAATAACCAGAAATCACAATTTTTTTCATTTTTTAACCCCATAAATAATAATATTTTTTATAAAAACGATTGAATAATTTATAAATAAAAATTAAAACTAAAGCTATTACAAAACTGAGCCAATAAGCATGAAAAGTTCTCAGTAGTGATATTATAACAGGTGTATGAAGATGAGAAAAAGTGTTGACTGTTGTAATAACTCCAACTGAAGCCAGCATTAAAAATGGATAAAAATAAAGCTCTTTTCGTTTTTTAGCACTCAAATATAACGAAAATATAAAGATTGGATGTCCAATCAAAAACTCTTTAAAACGAGGTCGCACATAAAGTATTTTTTCTAAGAAACTGCGGACAGTTAATTCCCATGCAGGTACCGGCAGCAGAGGAAAATTGCCTGTTCGACCAATATAAATAATTGCTATTAAAGCCAGGCCTCCTGCAATAATTAAATGTTTAATTTTAATAACACTTTCCAGCAGCCTGGGTATTTCTTTTGTTAGTTTTTTTCTACCTGGTTGAATAAAGTAATAAAGTGAAATAATAATTAAAGGCAGCAAAAACGCTATTTTAACACCTCTAAAATCATTAATCTTAAAAATAAAATCACTGCTGTTTAGAGCGGCACTCACAAATATTCCTCCGATTAAAGCAGTTAAAACAGCTGCAGAAAAATTAAAGAACAGATAAGAAAGACTTAATCCACCCTCAAGTTCTTCCCCTCCTTTATCTTTTTCCAGTAGAAAAATAATAACAGCTACCGAAGGAAATATTATTGCTGAGCCAAGAGCAGTTATCTGTCTTAACAAAACTTCTCTTCCACTCTGTAATAAAATCATTCCAGCTCCAGCAGATAATAAGAAGAAAATATTCATAAAACTTGAATAATTAAAAGCACTAAAATAATTTAAAAGTAAAATTCCAGCAGCAGTTACTCCTAACAAAACTGTTAAAAGGTGCCAACTTGAATTACTAAAATACTTGGCTGCTTCAGAATTACCTAATTTATATCCTTCAGTCTCTAAATTAGAACTCAAAGCAGAAAGTAGATTTAAATTTCTTTCAACCAGCCGATTTCCCTTAAGATAGGGTTTATGATAAATGATTTTTACATTTCTCTCTCTAACTGAAAGTAAATAACGGCTTATTATTTCTTGATCAGCTGCCTGTTCAACTTCCTCCTGCTGCATACTGTGAGTACGAAGCATTTTATAATCATTTAATACAGCTAATTTTTCTGCTCCAGCTTGAGCAGCTATAAAAGCCTCTACTTTACCAAAAGTTAAACCATACTTCTCCATTAAAGAAGCAGTTTCTTGAATTTTATTTGGATAACCGGTTACTTCTTCACCATCAAAAATTAAAAATTTCGGTTTTATCAGTTCAAGATTACTTTTTAAAGCAGAGAAAGCATTAACTTTATTATTGCTCCTGTATGCGATCTTTAAACCAAGTTCTTTCGCTTCTTCAACCTGATTAGAATTATACCCTAAGCTTAAATCTTCAAGGCTTTGATGCCAGTTAGGAAAATAAAGTAGATCATAAGCGTTAGTCTTTATTAACTCAATTGAATATTCTGCTTTAAGTTCTGGTGCCAAATTATTAATCTGATTTTTTAGAGAATCACTAAAAACTGCAAAAATAGCTGAATTATCGAGTTGATCAACCTCTATTCCACTATTTTTTAACATATTTTGTAATTCCTCACCTGCAAAAAAAATATCCAGAGCTTCTAATCTTTTTACACTACCCTTATCTATAAAATCTTCTAAGCTCTGTTGGTAAACAGCTAAGGCTGTAATTCCATTTTCTTTTAGATTTTGCAGATTTATTCCTGGAGCCAGCGCCTTTAACTCTGTATAACTTTCACCATCCATAACTATTTCTACTCCCGGCTTTTGGTCGACCTTATTAACTCTTGCTGTTAGAGTAAAAGCTGCTGCAATAAAAGTTATTAAAATAATTCCGATCAGTATTTTCTTCAAAAAATTCACCTTTTCTATAAAATATTTACTTTGCGCTTTTATATTTTAAATATGATTCTATAAATTCATCTATATATCCATCCATCACCTTATCTACATTACCTTCCTCAAAATCGGTGCGGTGATCTTTAATCATATTATAGGGATGGAAAACATAAGAGCGAATCTGGCTGCCCCAGGCGATTTCCTTATGTTCACCGCCCAGTTCATCAATTTTTTCTGCCTGTGCCTCTTCTTTCAGCTCAAGTAGTTTAGAAGCTAAAATTTTCATCGCTGTTTCCTTATTTTTATGTTGTGACCGCTGGTTTTGACACTGAACCACAACTCCAGTCGGCTGGTGAGTAATTCTAACTGCCGAATCAGTTTTATTTACATGCTGTCCCCCAGCTCCACTGGCCCTATAAGTATCTATTTTTAAATCATTTTCATTAATATCAACTTCTATATCATCATCAATTTCTGGCATTACATCAACCGAGGCAAAAGAAGTATGTCTTCTGCCTGAAGAATCAAAGGGAGAAATCCTGACTAAACGATGAACTCCTTTTTCTCCTTTTAAATAACCATAAGCATAATCACCATTAACCATCATAGTCACACTTTTAATTCCAGCTTCTTCACCAGAATTAAAATCTAGGGTCTGCAGTTCATATCCATTTGTTTCTGCCCAGCGGCTGTACATTCTAAGCAGCATCTGCGCCCAGTCCTGAGATTCTGTTCCACCAGCACCTGGATGAATAGATACAATTGCATTATGATCATCATATGGCTCATTTAACCGCAGTTTTAATTCAAGTTTTTCCAGTTCTTTTTCAAGCTCTGTTAAAGTAAGCTTTAACTCACTATCTAAACTCTCATCTTCTTCTGCTGCCAGTTCGAAATAAACCTCTGCTTCTTCAAATTTTTCTTCCAGCTGCTCGATAACTTTTAATCTTTTTTTAATCAGATCAAGTTTCTGCGATTTTTTGCGTGCATTTTCTTTGTCATCCCAGAATCCACCAGCAGCCATCTCAGCTTCTATATCTTTTTTGTTTTGAAGCAGTTTTTCCCGGTCAAAGTAAATCACTCAAATCCTGAAATCTCTGCTTTAATTCTGTAAATTTATCTTTAAAGTTTTTGCTCACTCCAATCATCTCCCACAACATTTTTTATATTTTTTACCACTGCCACAGGGACAGGGATCATTACGACCAGGTTCTTCTTCCTTAACTACAGTATTCTGACCAATACTTCCATTGCCAGCGTTAGCTTTATCTCTGCCCTTGGCTTGACCTTCTAGAGCTGTCTCTGGCGAGGAGTAATTTAGCTGTCTTTGATTAATTTGTTCTTTTGGGATTCTTTCTTTTTCTTCAACCTCAACTTTAAAGGCAGTTTCTACTATATCTTCTCTAATCGAAGAAGTCAGTTCATTAAACATATCAAAGGATTCAAATTTATATTCTGTCAATGGATCCTTTTGCCCATAGGCTCTCAAACCAATACCCTGTCGAAGTTCATCCATATTATCAAGGTGATTCATCCATTTGCGATCTATTACTCTTAAAGATAAGAATTTAATTATTTTATTGAAACGATCTGAATCCACTTTTTCTCTTTTCGCTTCATAAGCAGCTAAAGAACTGAGTGTTATTTTTTCTTTAATGTCAGTTTTTGATATAGAGTCTAAATCATCAACATTTATTTCCTTAGCAAGACCAATACCATGTAAATATTCAAACATTCCTTCTAAATCCCATTCATCTGGGTGTAAGTCTTCTGAAATAAACATTTCCATTACATCATCTAAAAGCTGTTCCAGCATCCCAGCAATTTTTTCTTCTAATTCATCTGTAGTCAGCAGAGTTTTGCGCTGTTCGTAAATAACCTCACGCTGCTTATTTAAGATATCATCATATTCTAAAATTGCCTTTCTGAGATCAAAGTTTCGACCCTCTACTTTTTGCTGGGCTCGCTCAATAGAATTAGATATCAGCTTATGCTCAACCGGCTGATCTTCTTCTACACCCAGTTTATCTAAAATACCGTTAATTTTATCTGAACCAAAGAGTCTTAATAAATCATCTTCTAAAGAAACATAAAATCTAGAAGATCCTGGGTCTCCCTGACGACCAGCACGTCCCCGCAGCTGATTATCAATCCGACGACTTTCGTGACGCTCTGTTCCTAAAACATGTAAACCTCCGAGTTCTACTACACCTTCACCTAAAACAATATCAGTACCACGACCAGCCATATTAGTAGCAATGGTAATGCTGTTTTTCTGACCAGCATCTTTAATGATATCAGCTTCTCGTTCATGATTTTTAGCATTTAAAACTTCATGAGGTACTCTTTCTTTTTTAAGCTCTCGACTTAACATCTCCGAATTTTCTATATCAGCAGTACCAACAAGTACCGGCTGACCTTTTTCATATCTTCCTTTTATTTCTTTAATTACAGCTTTATATTTAGCCTCTTTATTTGTAAACACCAGATCAGATTTGTCATCTCTAATCATTGGTTCATTTGTTGGTACAACTACTACCGGCATATCATATATTTTAATAAACTCTTCTTCCTCAGTTTCTGCAGTACCTGTCATTCCAGAAAGTTTATCATACATTCTAAAGAAGTTCTGCAGAGTAATCTTAGCAAAAGTCTGGCTTCCTTTTTGAACTTCTACGCCTTCTTTAGCTTCTATAGCCTGATGTAAACCCTCACTATAGCGGCGACCTTCCATTACTCTACCAGTAAATTCATCAACTATTTTTACAGCTCCATCTTTAACTATATAATCTCTATCTTTTTTCATTAAAGTATGGGCTTTTAAAGCCTGGTTTAACTGATGATTGAGCTTGAAATTTTCTTCTGAATAAAGATTATCTACATTTAATTTCTTTTCTGCTTTCTTAACACCAGCTTCAGTTAATGTTACAAGTTTGTTTTTTTCATCAATCTCATAATCTTCTTCGCGCTTTAAAGCAGGAATAACTCGATTAAATTTTCGATAATCTGAACTTTTTTCCTGGACCGGACCTGAAATAATTAAGGGAGTCCGTGCCTCATCAATTAAAATACTATCTACCTCATCTAAAATTGCATAGTGATATTCCCGCTGGACTAAATCTTCTTCCTTATAGGCCATATTATCACGCAGATAATCAAAGCCAAATTCATTATTAGTACCATAGGTGATATCACAATTATAGGCCTCTCGCCTTTCGGCTGGAGACATCCCACTTAAAATTACTCCAACTGACATTCCTAAAAAGCGATAAATCTGACCCATCCATTCACTATCTCTTTCGGCCAAATAATCATTAACAGTTACTACATGTACACCTTTGCCGCTTAAAGCATTTAAATAGACAGGTAGAGTTGCAGCTAAAGTTTTACCCTCACCAGTTTTCATTTCTGCAATTTTACCCTGATGAAGTACAATTCCTCCTAAAAGCTGTACATCATAATGACGAAATCCAGCTTCAGTGGACCTCTTAGAAGCTTCGCGTACTACAGCAAAAGCCTCCGGCAGCAGTTGATCCAGACTTTCACCATTCTGATATCTATTTTTAAATTCTTCAGTTTTAGCTTTTAATTCCTGATTATTTAGAGCTTCCATTTCCGGCTCTAAAGAGTTAATTTCCTCTACAATCGGTTCTAATTTCTCTAATTCTTTTTCATTTGCATCTTTAAATAAGTTCTTGAGGAACTCAAACATTTATCTTCCTCCCTAAGGTTAACTTTAATATCCATTTGATTATATTTTTAATCGTTTTCTCTAATTAATAGCCATTTATTATTTCAATCAAAATAATTATATCATCTTAGGCTTTAAAACTCAATCAAAGCCGGAGTTCTCATGATTAGAATTTCATTAGTTTTAGTTGAGGATATTTAAACTATATTAAAAAAAGCTGAAGAACTGAAAAAAGGATGCTCAACTAAGAGCATCCTCATTAAATCATTATTATTTAATTATTAACCAAACGTAGGCTCAATTAAGCCATAATGTCCGTCTTTACGCTTATAAACCACATTGGTTTCTTCTGTATCAGCATTGTGGAAAACAAAGAAGTCATGATCTAAGAGATCCATCTGCATACAGGCCTCTTCTACATTCATTGGTTTCATTGGGAAGCGTTTTGTTCTCACAATTTGAGGTTCAAAAACATCTGTATCGACATTTTCCTCATCATTACCCAACTGATGGTTTAAAACCTGTTCTTTTCGCTTCTCCTTATATTCTTCTTTATATTCCTGTTTTTTCTCGATGTATCTATCATGAATTTTAGTTTTATATTTTCTAACCTGGCGCTCAAGTTTATCCATTACACCATCAATAGAAGCATACATATCGCCAGAAGCCTCTTCACCTCGTAGAATTAAACCCTTAACAAAAGCTGTAACTTCTACAATATGTCTTTCTTTTTCTACTTCCATGGAGATCTGAACTTCCATCGGTTCTCCATTGAAATACTTTTCTAGTTTCCGCACCTTCTCCTCTGCGTGCTTCTTTAGAGCTGGGGTAACATCAATGTTTTTACCATAAGTCATAATTTTCATGAAGCTCACTCCTCTCTTACAACTATTAGTATTGTTATATTTTACTTCTGTATATTATATTATTCTACAAATTAGATATAATTCCTGCTTAATCTTTTAATTATTCTATTTTTACCGGAACAGATGCTGTTGTCAACACATAGACATTAGCAGCTTCCATTTCTTTTAAAATAAAGTGAGATATTTCAGAAGAAGTCGTTCCGGTGGTGATAATATCATCAATAATTAAAATATTTTTATCCTTAAAAATAGCTGAATCAGTGTCTTCCTCAAGTTGAAAAGCCCCTTCCAACTCCATTTTTCTAGCCTTTTTAGTCAGTGTATAAAGTGGAAGTGAGTCTTTAACTCTTGAAATAACATCTTTATATTCAATTTTAATTTTTTTCGAAAGTGCTTGAGCTAATCTTGCTGCCTGATTATAACCACGATAATTTTTGCGTTCTCCGTGCATCGGAACTGGAATTAAATAATCTATATTTTGATCTTTAAAATATTCATCATAGTAAAGAAATAACATCTGGGAAAAAGGACCCGCTAAATCAGGTCGATGACCATATTTATATTCTAATAAAACCTCTCTTGCATAACCTGAATAAGTAAAAACACTGCGGGCAAAATTATACGGTGGTCGCTCTTCGCTGCATTCTGGACAGTGTTGCCCCTCAATTAAAACTGCTGGCACAACTTCTCTACCACAGATTGGACAGGCTTCTGTAATAAATGAAAATCGCGAAAGACAGCGATCACAAATTCCTTCAATTTCTGAGTGGTCATATTTGCGTCCACAAGCCAGGCAGACCGGTTTTTCAGGATAAATTAAATCTTTTAAAACATCAAGTACTTTCAATTTTAATTAACAACTCCTTTGAGATTGTAATGTTCACGAAGATCATCAATCTTTTTCCTGGCTCTTTGGAGAGCATTATCAACGGTTTTTACATTAATCTCAAGTTCATCAGATATTTCTTGATAAGATTGGCTATTTAAATAAAGCATAAATACATTCCACTCTAAATCTGTTAACTCTTCTGAAAGCTCATCCATAATTGTAACTAGAGTTTCCTGACAGATAAACTTTTTTTCTAGATCTTCGCCTTCATCTGGTAAAATTTCGTTGAAAGTCCTGCCAGTTTCATTACCATAGTCCAAGCTTTTATCAAGAGAAGCAGATGTATTTAATGGCATATGTTTCTGTCTATTTGCTTTTTTAATTGCAGATACCAGCTGTCTGTGTACACAAAGCTGTGAAAAGCCCCTAAAGGAAGCCCCTTTCCCTTCTTTAAAGTCTCTAATTGCCTTATATAAACCAACTCTACCTTCCTGAATTACATCATCGCGATCCAGGCCTTTGATAAAAAAGAATCTAGCCTTAGCATAGACTATATCCATATTTTGATCTATTAGATATTCAATTGCAAAGTCATTTCCAGCCTGGGCCATTTCTATAATCTCTTCTTCTTCCTTCTCTTTAAACAAGAGTATCCCCCCATCCTGGTACTAGTTTACCCTCAAAAACTAATTAGATCCTGAAATGAAATTCCTAATTCCAGCATTGTAACTCCTAAAAGTAAGAGGGTAAGCAGAATAAGAATATGAAGCTGATTATTTTTCATCTTTACTCTGCCTTATCTTTTTTATTATATTAGTTGTTGATTTACCTTTAACCTCTGTTATTAAGACTATTTTCCCACCATAACTGTAAACTGTTTCTGCTTCCGGGAGATCTTCAATTCTGTAATCTCCACCTTTAACATAAATTTGTGGTTTTATTGCTTCCAGTAAAGCCTTACAGTCAATCTCAGAAAAAAGCACCAAATAGTCAATCATCTCCAAAGCAGAAAGCATTTCCAATCTCTCCTGCTCTGGAACAAAGGGTCTATTTCCCCCTTTTAATTTCTTAACAGAACTATCACTATTAACAGCCAGCACTAATTTATCTCCTAAAGCAGCTGCTTTTTTTAGATAACGAATATGGCCGACATGTAAAATATCAAAACAGCCATTAGTAAAAACTATTAATTCTCCTGCATCTTTTTTTGCTTCAATTTCGGCTTTTAGCTCATCTAATTCCATAATTTTAGCTGTCATTTTTATTCACTTCCCTGATTAGTTCCTCAGCTGTAACTGCAGCAACTCCACTTTTGCGAACAACAATTCCCGCAGCATAATTAGCAATTCTAATTGCTATTTCGACTGCTGCTCCTGCAGCAAGTGCTAAGATTAAAGTCCCAACTACTGTATCACCAGCTCCAGTTACATCAAAAACTTCGGAAAAATTAGCTGCTGGTATATGTTCTATTTTATCTCCAGGCGCAAAAAGAGTCATTCCATCTCCACCCTGAGTTATTAATAAATACTTTAGTTCTAGTTCTTTTCTCATTTTTAAACCAGCTTTTTCTACTTCAGCCTGGCTTTTTAGTTGAGATCCATAAATTTCAGATGCCTCTTCCAAATTTGGAGTAGCAATTACTGATCCCTTAAATTGGGGTAGCTGGTAACGACTATCTACAGCAGAATATTTGCCAGCAGCTGCAGCAGTTTTAACAAATTTAGAAGTGGTATCCTGATTGAAAATCCCATTCCCATAATCAGAAAATAATATAGCATCACTCTCAGCAATATTTTTTTCTAAATAGCTGTTCAATTTATCACTCAATTCAGCGCTGATATCAAAGCTCTTAACTTTGTCAACCCTAACAACCTGCTGTCTGACTATCTGTTCTCCACCTGCTAAAATCCTTGTTTTTTCAGCAGTGGGACGGCCGCTGTCTTTAAAAATGCCATCAGTAATAATATTTCTTTGATTCAATTCTTTTTTTAATGCTGCTGCAGATAAATCATCCCCTACAACTCCCAGCAGATCAACCTGAGCTCCCAGACTTGCAATGTTAGCTGCTGCATTAGCACCACCACCAGGCAGAATTTTTTCCTGCTGATGTTTTAAAATCAAAACCGGTGCTTCCCGCGAAAGCCGCTCTGGATCTGCAATAATAAACTTATCTGCTATTAAATCACCTAAAACCATAATTTTTTTATCTTTAAATTTTTTTATATATTTTATAAGTTCTTCAGCCTGATAATTATCCATTTCATCCCCCTAGAGCTTAACCTTAATCCCAAGTTTTATTACATCATTATCTAAGTCCCAGTATTGATTAGCTACACTTATTTCTAAATCACTTCGAGGACCTATTCTGTAATTAGCGCCACCCTTATAAAAAGCATGATCATCTAGATCATCATCAATAAAATAATAAGTCTGCCAGAAAAAGCTTAAATCAGCACCACGGGTAGCAGCTGCTAAACCAAATGCCTTACCAAAATCAAGACCATCAACCTCATTTGTCAGCATCAGATTCAGATCCAACCTGAAGTTATCTTCCATTAACATGTTTAAACCCATATTTGCTCCAAAATAAAAGTCATCTCCATCAAAGGCTAAGTTAAGCTTAGCTGGATGAATGTTATTTATCATAAATTCTGGCTCTAACTCCAGAGTGTCTACATCTGATGCATCACCTGAAATAGAATAAGTAACTGAATTTAAATTAGCAGCCCCCACTGCAGAAATTGAAATGACTAAAAATACTGCTGTAAATAATAGTATCATTGATTTTTTTAACATCCTATTGCCCCTTTATTTGATATTTTAATATAAAATTTAATTAAAGTTAATTATTTTTTTCATCAACTATCACGCCATTAGAAATTAATCTCTTTTCACTTGGGTTACTCATTGTAAAACCTCGAATAACCATTCGGGCTGAGCCGCCTCCATCTAAGTTTATAGCCTCAACTGCTCCTAAACCTTTTAAAGTTTGAGCCAGCTCCTCTAAGCTCATTCCGACACTTAAATCTGACTGTCTACCATCAATAGTCAAAAGCAGCAGATGATTATCTTTAGTCAAAGCGACAGCAGTTCTGGGTGCCCGCCCATTTAAAATATCATTTTGAAAATTTTCTTCTTGACCAGTAATATTAATTTTTCCAGCTTTTAAAAGCCTTGGACCTCCACCAACTGCATGTACTATCTTATTTTCATTTAAATTTGGACTAAAATTATAATTTAAAGTAATTTTTTTATTTTTTAGTTCTGGTATAAGATTTTTAATGTCTGATCTTTGAGCCGAAAATCTTATTATAAAACCATCAGGTGGAATAGCTGTTTTCACTCCTGCTTTATTTTCTACTCCTAAAATCTTATTATCTCTAACCACAACATCATAATGGTCCTGATCTAAAGCAGACATTCTGGGACCATAGAAGTAATTGAAAACTATAATTTCTTCTTTTTTAGCTTCTCTATTTACTCCATCAATTTTTATTTTTTGCTCTGCTGGCCCGATTAATAACTCACCCTGCCAATCTACCTGAGCAAAAGAAATATTATTATCTTGATCAATTAATAAGGCACTTCTCTGGTGGATGGGCTCACTAACAAGTTCCTGATTTATATAAAGCAAACCAAGAGGTCGACCACTGTAATGAAAATAGCCACCATTGACACCAGCAATTGCCTTGTGTCTTTTAATTAAATCAGCCAAATCTTCTCGCCCAGGAACTAATCCTTGAGCTAAAACTGGTTTTAGTTTTAATCTGTCATTATCAAGATTATAGTCTATAACAGTAATTACTCTGGGACCAGACCAGCTCATCTGCCTTATTTCTTTTAAATATAATCCGCGCTCTATCCGAGCAGAAAGCTTCTCTTCACTATCAATTAAATTATTTAAATTAACTATTTCTGAGCGGTCATAATAATAATTAATAATTTCTTCGTAATTATATTCTGCTTGTGCTAAAGCAACAGTACCTGTTTTAGGTTTATTAATACTTTTCAGGGAAAAGTCTTTATTATAATAAAATTCATTATCCCGAATTAAAACTTCAGATTTTGTCGCCGCAGCAGCTTCTTTGAATGCAGGATTTAAAGAGCCAAACTTTAGATAGTTTAAATTTTCGAGTCTTGCCCCCTGTGTTTCCAGCTGATATAAAATAGAAGTTCTATACAAAACTGCCTGAGCTTTTAAAGCCCTGCTTGGGGCAGCGAGACTAAAGTAATTCTGCAGTAGATGAGCAGTTAATTCTTCTATCTCAGTTTTATAAGAAAATAAAACAGAATCTGCTAAGGGGCCCAACTGGAATTCACCCTGCATCTTTTTAGAATTCGCTTTAAATTCCCCTTCTATCTCAAAGACATAAGCTTCTTTTAATTTTTCGCCAGCTTGATTATAAAGGATTAGCCCTTCTTGTTCCGGAGGAGAATCCTCAGCTGCTCCAACTTCATTTTCCGTCTCCGCTTCATTTTCAGTCTCTACTTCAGTTTCAGTCTCTACTTCAGTTTCTGTTACTGCTTCGGCTTCAGACTTAGCAATATTTCTATTTTCAGCAAGTTCAAGCTCACGCGGCCAACCATTATAGCCTGCAGCTTCTAAATCCTGCTGCAGTTTTTCAGCCTCACTTCGCTGATCATAAAAACCTGCAACTACCTTAAAGAGCTCGTCTTCTGCTAAAATTATAAGTTCCGCTTCTATTTTCGCAGCAGCTTCAGCTTTAAAAGCTTTAGCTTTCGCTTCAGTAGAACTTGCCATAATCTGGATTCCCCAGCCGGCTTTCAGCTCTGCTGCTGTTTGAGTTTCTTTACTCTTTTTGATATCATTCTGGCTAATAAAATATATTTCTCCCGCTTTAAGGCTGATGTCCTCTTTATCTGCAGCAGATACAACAGTATCAGTGCCAGCTTCTATTTCTATTTTCTCAGCTGGTGAAAAGATAGGGATACTAATTATTTTCTCACTTTTAACAAATTCAGTCAGATTCCCCTGAAAAAATTCTGCTGCTGCAGGGGTACTCAAAATTAGCAGTGCTATAAAAATATATAAAATTATATATGAAAATTTTCTTAAATTCTGCAAGTTTTTCATCTCCATTAATAAAAGAATTAAATTTGTTTCCCTACTTATATATATTTTATCTCAAAGAGCCAAATCCTGCCTAAAAAATCAATTATTTAGCTATTTTTTCACTAAAAGCAGTTTATGTTATACTATATGTATTAGAACTTAAAATTAATGTATTAGAATTTAAAATTTAAAAAATAATTAAAATTAGAATAGATTTCATATTAGAAAGGATTTTAAAATGAAAAACAGCAAAATAAAAATAACTATTATCGATGGCTATTTAGATGAACCATCCTGCCTGGGAGTTCCACCCTACATTTCTCCACATGTTAGATATCTATGGGGAGCTTTGTTAGAAGCCGGTGTTCAGGCTGCTAATTTAAATTATATCACAATTGATGAACTACGTCAGAACAAAAATGAGGAACTCGAAAAATTAGAAAGTTTAGATCTAGTAATTTTAATTGCCGGCACAACAGTTCCCGGCCATTATTTAGGCGGCCAGCCAGCTTCTGCAGCTGAAATTAAAGAAATTGGGCAAAAGCTTTTTTATCCTACCAAAGTTTTAGCTGGTCCAATTACTCTAATTAAAAAAATGAAAGAGAAATTTGAAGATGATTATGATCTTCTTGCTTCAGAAATTGCAGCTTTAGATCTCTATCAGCGTCTGCAGGCAAAAGAAATAGCTGCAGAGCAGAGAAATGAGTATATTAACCAATTTTCTTTAACTGGAGCTCAAGTTGTCAAAGAACATCCTAATTACCCACATATCATTGCTGAACTAGAGACTTTTAGAGGCTGTCCGCGATCCAGTCACTGTGCTTTCTGCAGTGAAAGACTTAAGAAATTAACCTACAGCCGTCAACCTGAAGCTCTTAGTAATGAAGTTAAAGCTTTAGCAGCCGCTGGCATTCACCACTACCGGCTGGGCAGCCAGACAGATCTGCTGCTTTACGGGGCTCAAAAGAAAAGGGAAGATTTTATTTTAAACCCAGCTCAAATTAGAGAGCTCTATCAGGGCATACGAAAAGCTGATCCTAAACTGCAGGTATTACATATGGACAACATGAATCCTGCCGAAATAGCAAGACATCCAGAAAAAGCTGGTCAAATAATTGAAACTATTGCTAAATATAATACTCCCGGTGATACAGCTGCCTTTGGTCTGGAATCTGCTGACCCCTTAGTTTTAAAGAAAAATAACATAGATAGTACAGCTGAAGAAAATTATTTTGCCATCAAATTAATGAACGATATTGGGGGCAAACGTGAAGATGGGATTCCAAAGCTGCTGCCGGGTCTAAATTTTCTCCACGGCCTAATTGGTGAAAGAAAAGAAACTCTAAACTATAATTATGATTTTTTACAAAAACTGCTCCAGGATAATTTAATGCTCAGAAGAATCAACATCCGTCAGGTGGTTCGACTGGGTAGTTATCCTGAAATAAAATATAGCCAGGGTGAATTTAAAAAATATAAAGAAAAAATCAATCAAGAAATTAATCAAGAAATGCTTAAAAGAGTCTTTCCCACCGGTGTTATATTAAAAGATCTTTATTCCGAAAAAAAGAAAGGAAGCTTAAATTACTGCAGACAGCTTGGAACATATCCGATCTTAACAGCAGTTATTGACCAAAATGATGATTTTTTTGACCAGGTAAAAGTTATAGATCACGGTTATCGTTCAATTACTGCACTCAAATGGCCTAAAAAAGTCAATGAATACAGTAAAAAAGAACTGGAATCTATACCAGGCATCGGCAGCAAAAGAGCTTCCAGCATTATTTTAGAAAGACCACAGAATAAATTTGAATTAAAGCAGCTGCTTGGCGACAATTTTAAAGAAAAAACCTTAAATGAATTCTTTAAATTCTAAGATCCGAATCAATTCTGAATCTAATTTTTAAGCTAAATTGTAATTATTTAAAAATCTTTTGTAAGTTCTTTTAGATATTTTTTAAATTCTGGTCCTAGATCTTCTCGAACCAAAGCTAGCTCTACAGTTGTTTTGAGAAAACCCATTTTATTACCGACATCATAACGTTGACCCTCAAAGTCATAACCATAAACAGCTCGCTGATCCAGTAAAGTCTTTAAAGCATCAGTTAGCTGTATTTCTCCACCTTTACCAGGGGCAGTGTTTTCTAATATTTCAAAAATATCAGAAGTAATAATGTATCGACCCAGAATTGCAAGTTGAGATGGTGCTTCAGCTAAAGCTGGTTTTTCTATTAAATCTTGCACTTTATAGAGGTCTCCATCTTTTTGACTAAAGTCAACTATTCCATATTTATTAACATCTTTTTTAGCTACTGTTTTGCAGCCTAAAATTGCAGTTTCTTTTTTTTCATAAGCTTCCATCATCTGTTTGATTACTGGTTTTTGAGAGTGAATAATATCATCACCGAGCAAAACTGCAAAAGGCTCATCTCCTACAAAACTTTTTGCACAATGGATTGCATGGCCTAATCCTTTTTGCTCTTTTTGTCTAACTGAATGAATAGTTATCATTTGAGATATATCTTGTACTTCTTTTAATAATTGTGTCTTGCCCTGCTTTTCTAAAGCTTGTTCTAAGGCCAGGGATTTATCAAAATGATCTTCTATACTTTGTTTGTTTTTTGAGGTTATAATTAAAATATCTTCAATTCCTGCTGCAACTGCCTCTTCTACAATGTACTGAATTGAAGGTTTGTCTACAATTGGCAGCATTTCTTTCGGTTGAGCTTTTGTAGCAGGTAATAATCTAGTTCCCCAGCCTGCTGCTGGTATTACTGCTTTTTTTACTTTCATTGTACCACTCCTCACATTTTAATTATCAATTATATTATAACATTTATTTAAAAGAATGTTAAAAAAAAGAGAGGCTGCAGAGCCTCTCTTATATTGATTAATAATTATTTAGCTAAAATTGTTCTAAGATCTAATTAAAAAATTAAACATTCTCCATTATTTTATCCATTTCGGCAATAATCTTTTCTTTAAACTCAGCCAGTTTCTTTTCTGCAGCAGCCTTATCTTTATCCTTAACTGCAAAGTAGAATTTCAACTTTGGCTCAGTCCCAGAGGGTCTAATTGTAAGTTTATTATTACCCTCAAGTAAATATTGAAGAACATTAGATTTTGGAAGTTTTAGTTCTTCTTCTCTTCCTTCTTTCAGATATGAAACTTTTGATTGCTTATAATCTTTAACAACTTCAACCTCATGTCCTGCAATTTTTTCTGGGCTCTTTTCTCTTAAGTGAGCGATGGTCTTTGTTATAATCTCCTGACCTTCTTTACCTTCAAGTCGAATTGAATGAAGATCTTCAAGATAATAACCATACTCTGCTCTTAATTCTGCCAGACGCTCAAGTAAAGAAGTCCCTTCTTCCTTATATTTTAAGGCCATAATAGCAACAAGACCTGCTGCAACAGCAGCATCCTTATCTCTAGCATACTTGCCAATTAAATAACCTAAACTTTCTTCAAATCCTAAAATAAATTCTTTATCCCCTGACTTTTCGAATTCAGTCATTTTTTCCCCAATAAATTTAAATCCAGTTAGAACATCTAAAACTTCTACCCCATAATCAGCTGCAACTTCAGCAACCATATCTGTAGAAACAATTGATTTAACAATTACGCCATTATCAGGCAGTTCTCCAGCTTCTTTGGCCTCTCTTAATAGAAAATCAGCAAATAAAACTCCTGTTTCATTACCATTTAAAAACTGATAGTTACCTTCAGTATCTCTAACTGCAGGCGCCAAACGATCACAATCAGGATCTGTTGCCAAAATAATTTCTGCATCCTTTTTTTCTGCAAGTTTTAGAGCCAGTTCAAAAGCATCTCTGTCTTCAGGATTTGGACTTTCAACAGTAGAAAATTCAGAGTCGCCGTCTGCCTGTTCTTCAACAACATTTAAATTAGAAAATCCTAAGTTACTTAAAAGTTTTGGCACAACTGTACTTCCAGTTCCATGTAAAGGAGTATAAACTACTGATAAATTGCTACCCTTCTCGGCTGCTAAATCAGTATCTGGTAAAACTCCCATTAAAGTCTGCTGATAGCTCTCATCAACTTCACTACCTATATAATTTAAAAGCCCCTGATTAACGGCTTCCATTTCGTCCATTGTTTTAACAATAGAAAAATCATCTATTTCTTCAATTTCAGCAATAATATCTCTTGCCTGCTCAGGAACAACCTGACCCCCATCTTCCCAGTATAACTTATATCCGTTGTATTCGGAAGGATTATGGCTGGCAGTAATAACTATTCCACCAATTGCATCAAGTTCTCTGACAGCATAAGAAAGTTCCGGAGTTGCTCGCATTCCGGTAAATAAATATGTTTTAATTCCATTAGCAGCTAAAACTAAAGCCGCCTCTAAAGAAAATTCTGGTGAATTATGGCGGGAATCATAAGCGATAACAATTCCTTTGTCCTCTCCATTATCACTATAATTAATTATATAGTTTGCCAGTCCCTGAGTAGCTTTACGAACTACATATTTATTGATTCTATTGGTTCCAGCCCCCATTTTACCTCTCATTCCACCTGTTCCGAATTCTAAATTTTTATAGAAACGATCTTCAATTTCTGCTTCATTATCCTTAATAGCTTCAAGTTCCTCTTTTGTTTTTTCATCAAAATAATCACTTACAAGCCAATCACGATACCTGGACATATAACTCAAAATTGATCAACTCCTTTGTTGATTAACAGTACTATAGTATTGTACTACTTATTGGAAATATTATATCACAAATAAATTTTTTTATAAAGTTTTTACAGAAATCTGAGTATATTAAGTATATTTTGACAATTCGTTTTAAAGTTGGGTAAATATTATTAAAACTTATATTTAAAATTTAAGGAAATCTTACGGCCATCTTTGTCAGAACGGTTGGAATCATTGTCATTTCTCTGCCAGTCATATTGAATTTTACTGTCTAGTTTCAAATTTTGACTCAGCTGCCAGCCCCATTTTAAAGCTATCCGCTCCCGCTGATAATCAGAATCAGGGCTAAGTTCATATTCTGTCCACTGTTTTTGTAAAATTAGTTGATAATTATGAATATCATTTTTCTTATACTGTAAAGTATACTGCAGCCTGGCCAGCTGATAATCCTTATAATCATAATCTGCTTCTAAATAATCCTTATCTCGAAAAAGAACTTTGAACCTGTTTCTTAATTTTTCAGTTAAATAAAACGTGTAATTTCCTTCTGTTTCTAAATTGAGGCTATTATAACTCTGACTCTGCTCATATATTTTTTCCTGCCGCTGGACCTTTAAATAATAGTATTCGCCAACTGCAAGTTTTTGTTTATATTTGAGCCACTGTTTATCATAACGATAGTAATCTAGAGGCTCATCATTTTCCCAATTACCTGGATCGGTGTACATTCGATCACCATTTTCAATACTGCCGCTGATTTCTGGTTTATAATTTTTTGCCAGAACTGAAGGATTTAAAAATGCGAGAACTAAAATAAAGAAAACTAAAGCTAAAATAAAACTTAAAATATATGTACTCTTTTTCATAAAAATCACCCTTTACCTTCCTATTTCACGGCCTAATAGAAAAGTCCTCTATTTTAAGTGATTTTTATCATAATTGTAATGAATATCCATTATATATTTATTTTTAAATTTCAAAGCCAAAGCTAAAAGTTTCATCTATAAATTCATAGTTGAGATAAAAACTGTAACAGTCTTCATTTTGAGCAAAGCGCAGATTAATTTCTTCCCAATCATCTAAATCAAGATCATAAATGGCATTTGAACTAATATTAAAAGATGACTGCTCTAAATCACGCTCAACATTTAAACTAAGTGAAGGTTTTACTAGTCTTTCCTGTTCTTCTCTGTCATCAATTAGTGGACTTTTACCCCAGGGGTAATTTTTCTCAAAGAAAAGAGAAGAATTAAGTTCCATTTTCTGATTCAAGCTGGTATTATAGCTAAAACCTGTATTTAAACGGGTGTAATAATAATTATAATCATAAGAGCTGCGGTAATGATCTAAACGATAGTTATAAGCTAAATGATAGTTAAGTCCTTTAGCTAAAGGCTCTTTTAAATTATAAGCCAAACTAACTCTCTCTTTATTTAATTCTACGCCTTCATTTTTGACCCGCCCTGAACCAACAGTTGTTCTAATTCCCAGCACTCGTGGAAAGTTAAGCGTTAAATAAGGATAATAGTTATAACTTTCGCCAGCAATATATTTAAGATTCCAGTTAATAGAATGCTGATTATAACTCATTAAATATTTTTCTTTAACCCGCTGCTCGTCAAAATCATATTCCTGTCTAAAGCTTGTATTTAAGCCATTAGTAAAGTAATAATGACCGGCAAGTAAATATCTATTTTCGTTATCTTCAGCCCTTAAATCTCTACCTACACCGGCCTCCAGAGCATATTTATCTCTATCGTAAAGAATCGAACTGAAAAATTCTTCTTCAAAGTCATCCAATTCCTCATCATCAAGGTCATAATTATATAAATAATCATAGCGATTTTTAATAGTTAAATAATCTGTCAGCTGATAAAAATTATTAATTATTCGCTCTTCATATCTATCGTATTCTCTTCCTTCTGTCAGATAAAAAATTTCTCCACTGCTTTTATCACCAATCTGATATGGATATTTAAATTCTGCAGTCAGACCTCGATCATTGTCATAGCCAAGTTTAGGGAAGGGAAAAGCATTTTTTAAAGGGCTTTCTCCATCACTGGGGTCATATTCAACTGAATAATATGGCAGGTAAAACACCTGTATATTAGCGATATAAGGGGCTATTCCGAAAATATCTAGCGAATTATCGTCATTGATTTTTATTTGTTCAGCTTTAAAGTGGTAGTGGGGTTCTTCTCTAATACAGGGTGTAAATTCTGCCGATTCGATTTCTGCTGCTACTGGTGAAACTGAAAGGATTTTAAGTATTTTACCGGAAAAATTAATTTCTCCGATACTTCCTTCAGCTCCAAAGAGCTCTCCTTTTTCACTTTCATAATTATAAGTTAAGCTATCTCCGTAAAGATCATCTTTTTCAGAATGGATTACTACATTGCCTGATGCTTTAATTATCTTTGTATTTGTATCAACTGTTATTTTATTTGATTCAACTACAAAGTCAGAAGCTTTAAAAACAGCATTACCTTCAAAAAGCACTAGCCCTTCTGCCTGCAGAAAAGTTATATCATCAGCTGTCAGTACATAATTATCTGCCGACTCGGCTTCAGCCGCCAAAACAGAAGAAGCAAAGCTAATAGAAAAAATTAGGCTTAAAATAATTATTAAAGTGATTTTGCCTTGAGTAATATTATTTAGCACAATAATTCTCCTAATTAATTTTTAAAACCTGCCCAAGTTTAACGCTCAGGCAGGTTAATAATCAAAAATCTATTTTATAACTACACCATATAGTTCTTTGCTTTCAGTTACCTGAATATACATTTCAGATCCGGCAGGAATTTCTTCATCTTTACCTTCTACAAAATAGCCGGCTACTACTCCTGGTAGACCAAGAATAGCTGTTCCTAAAACACTGGCCCCGATTGCAAATTTCTGCGATTCATTTTCTTGCTGAGCTTCTTTCTGGATAGCCACAGCCAAATCTGACCCATCTATTGTTTCCAGTTGAGGAAAGCCAATTTTAATATCGCCATCTTTACCCATTTTGCCAGCTTCTTCAATCTCAGTAATTTCTAATTTACCGCGGCTGCCTTTAGGTATAATCAATGTGTTTTGAACTTTAACATCTTCCATTACTTTATAAGCAACTTTTTCACCTCTACGAGCAGTGTTAGAATTAATTTTATCTAATAATTGAACTCGTATTAATTGGTTATTGCGGCTTTCTACTTTTTTAACGGGCATTTCCTGACCCTTAATAGTTAAATTATATAACTGTTGAATTCTTTCTTTAATTGGGCCCTGATTTACTTCTCCGCTAACCATTTCTTCTAAGCCATTTAGCCTCTGAATCAGATTCCCTCCTGCTAATTCTCCTCTAATTGACCACTCAATGGTATTATATAAAAATAATAAAGAGGGTGATTTTTCAGAGCTAATTAAAAAATCATTAATTAATTTTTCTGTCCGTTCTACAATTGAACCGGATTGTTTGGCATTATAGACTGTTTCTTCTACCTCGTCTACTCTGGTTAAAATAGGTTTATCCGAAACTGAGCCATAAAGTATTGTTTCTATTTCTCCCAGTTCTGCCAGTGGAATAATACCTGCAGCTTGAACAGAGCTGAATTTCAAAAAAGGTGTAAAAACTAAAACTGTTAGAACAAATATACTGATTATTTTTCTGATTTTTAATGACAAAAGACCTACACCATCCTTTTATTTATATTTATTAAAAGTCTATTTCAAAAGAAGCTCTAATTTTTTTCTCTGCTTCTTCTTCATCTTCTCCTTCAATTAATTCATAACCTAAAGCCAGACCATAATCTTCACTAATATTAACTCCAATACCTAAATCCCAGGCAGTCTTTTGCTGATTTAAGTCATCGGTTAACTGATTTAAATCAAGCAGTTTATAAGAAGCACTAAAAGTTGCCAGATTATTAAAGGCAAAATCTACACCTGTTATTCTTTGAGTAATCTCATCTGCTGTATCAACCTGATAACTGGCTCTAATTGAAGATCCTTCTGGATAATTATATTCTACTCCAAAAACTGTCGAATCTCCTGCAAGTTCCCAGTCTTCATCATAATAGTCACCAAACTTGTTGTTGTCGATAAAATCAGCAGATAAAGTGACCCGTTCATTACTTTTATAAGCTACCCCGAGACTGCGGCTGCTTTCTAATTCATTTTGATAAACTTTTCTAACATTATTATTTACTGCAGCTGGATTGTCATTATCCGGCTTAAAGTCATCATCTATATTTTGATCGTCATTAATGTTTTGATTACTATCTTCAATATTTGCTTGGCTGCTATTTTTAATATCCCACCATTCTTCATTTAAGATGGAATATCCGGCTCTGATTGAAGTCCGAGAATTTAGTGCATATTCTAATTGAAAATTGGCTGTTGTTTCTAATTTTTCATCTTCTTTTTGAGAATAATTTGCATCAAAATCTAAATCATTTAAAATATTTAAATGCTGAGAGTTATTAAGTGTTGTTTCGGTTAAAGAAAAATTATAATTTTCAAAAGCTAACTGATCTATAGCCTGATCTTCTTCGCTGTCAAATTTAGAAGCAATACCAAGCAATTCCTCTCTGGCTGATTGAGAAAAATCCTTCTCTTGAGACAGGTCTAGCTCCTCTAAGTTAGTGTCTTCATCAACATTAAGTTTTTGATTTTCTTGAGCGTAAATATTAAATGAAAATAATAAAATTAAAATTATTGATAAAGCAATTAATTTTTTCACCTGCCTGCCTCCTTTCGAAATCTAATTACACACTTTAATTATAACAGATATCAAGTCAATAATCCAGACAGTTGAGATAATATTTTATATTGCAAAATTTAAATGTTATACAATATAAATTAACTATGTTATAATAAAGTAAATATAGAAAGGTAGTGATTTAATGTCTGTAGAAGTTTCTTTTATTGCTGCTTTATCGGCAGGTCTGCTTTCTTTTTTTTCACCCTGTATTTTACCTTTGATTCCAACTTATTTATCATATATGCTTGGTGATTATGCTAAAGCCCAAAAAAAAGATAAAAATCTTTCTTTAATTATAAGATCTCTTAGTTTTATCAGTGGTTTTACTGTTATTTTTATTCTACTTGGTTTATCAGCAACTTTTTTAGGCAAGTTTTTAATTCAAAATCAGAGCCTGCTGACAACTGTTGGTGGAGTGATTATTATTATTTTTGGTCTGCACTTAACTGGCATCTTTGAAATTAAATATTTTTACAGAGAAAAGAAATTTGAGCTTCCTCATTATTTAAAAGGGAATTTAAAAGCCTTTGTAATGGGAGTAGTGCTTGCAGTTGGCTGGACTCCCTGTATTGGCCCAATTTTAAGTTCAATTTTAATTGCAGCCAGCAGCAGAGCTAATATAGCAGAAGGTGGCCTTTTATTATTTTTTTATGCAGTCGGGCTTGCAGTACCCTTCTTTTTAACAGCAGTTTTTATGGATTATCTTTTACCTAAATTTAAAGCTTTTAATAAATACTTACCTGTAGTAAATAAAATAACGGGTACACTTTTAATTATTTTTGGCTTAATGATGGTTACAGGTTATCTGGAAGTTTTAAATAGAATGTTATTGTAAATAACAAAGCCTTCAACCAGAATTTAAAGTTCTGATTGAAGGCTTTTAAAATATAATATTAAGTTTTAATAAAGATTAACTCTCTTAATTTAAAAACTTTTAATTATAAATTAAACCTTGCAACTAAGTCTTCTAATTGTTCTGCTCTGACTGAAAGCTCATCTGCTATATTTGAAACTTGATCTACAGATGCACTCTGTTCTTCACTGGCAGCTGCTACCTCTTCTGCAGAAGCTGAAGTTTCTTCTGAGATTCCGGCAATATTATGAGCATTTTCTGAAATTTCTTTACTAAAGTCATTTGTCTGTTTCACAATTTCTGCCGAACGTTTCATTCCTTCACTTATACTCTGTAGAGCCTCTCTAATGTCACTAAAGGTAACACTCGCTGATTCTACAAGTTCTTCTCCATCTAAAATTTCTTTTTCACTAACTTTCATTTCACTGCCTACAGCCTTAGTAGTTTGAGAAACTTGATCAATTAATTTTTTAATCTTTTCAGCTGAAGTTGAAGATTCTTCTGCTAAATCTCTAATTTCATCTGCAACTACCGAAAATCCTCTGCCTGCTTCTCCAGCTCTGGCAGCCTCAATAGCAGCATTTAAAGCTAATAAATTAGTTTGATCAGCTATATTATCTATAATATCAATTATGCTGCCAATTTCTTGCGAAATAGATTCTAAGTTTCTGATATCTGCAGCGACTTCACGCACAGATTTAACTATCTGTTCCATCTGTTCATTTAACTTATTCATTTTAGTAAAGCCTTTTTCTGTTACTTGATTCATATTTTCGGTCATTTCTACTACCTGATCATTATTATTTTCTAAGTTTTCAATACCTTCAGAAAGCTGCTGAATATTTAAAGAAACATTTTCAACACTTGTAGCCTGCTCATCTGCACCTGTAGCAACTTCTTGGATTGATAGTGCTACCTGTTGAGAAGTATTACCAACTTCTTTGGAACTCTCATCCAAATAATCTGCAGTATCTGAAACCTGGTCTGAAGTTTCTTTAATATTTTTAACAAGATTTTTTAAATCTTTAACCATACTATTAAAAATATTACCCAGACTACCGAGCTCATCCTGACGCTTGATATCTAATTCTAGATCAAGGTTACCTGCTGAAACTTTTTGCATCTGATTACCATAATTTAAAATTGGTTTGACTATGCTTTTACGAACATAAAATGTTATTATTAAAATCAGGATTACTAAAATAATAAGAGAAATAATAATAATCTGTCTTAATATCTCTCTGTTGGCACTATAGGCTTCTGCAAGTGGTACCTGGGCAAATACTGAAGCGTTAAGGGCTTCAACAGGCACAAAAGATGCAAGTTTCTGCTCTCCACCTTCTGTATATTCTAAGTAACCACTCTCTCCTGCTAAAGCATTGCTTAAATCAATATCCTGGCCGATATCGTAACGTTCATCAACAAGATTCTGATCTGGATGAGCAAGTGTTTTACCTTCTTTGTCAACCATAAATGCATATCCCGCTTCTCCCACTTTAGTAGAAGCAATTAACTCACTAATAACTTTTAAAGAAATATCACCTGCCATTACCCCAACAGAATTTCCAGCTAACTCTACTTTTTTGGCTACTGAGATAATAATTTCTCCACTACCGGCATCAATATAGGGATCAGTCCAGACTACCTCGTCTGTTTTGACAGCATTTTTATACCAGGGCCTCTGCCTTGGATCATAACCTTCGGGTAGATTCTGATCAGGTTTAATATAGATTTCTCCATCAGCTGCCCCAAAATAAACACTTTTAAATTGATCATAATTTGCTAAAATACTGTTAAAAATAGAATTCATCTCTTCAATATCAGTGTTTTTAACTGAATTTTGAGAAGAGGCAAATTCTATTATCGATTTACCATTATTTAAAAAACCATTGATCTCCGACTTTAAAACTGTTGCGATATCATTATTTCTGGTCCTGGCCATACCCGTTATTTTATCTGCTGCTGTATCATTAATCATATAACCAAGTCCAATCATCCCCAAAATTACTACCACAGATATTATTGTAATAATTTTAATACTTAAACTCTTATTAAAATTTAACTTACCAAAAAAGCCCTTACCATCCTGATCTGACAAACTAATCACCTCTCATATTTTTATCTAAAATAATACTAAAACCTAAGCCCAAATTAACAAAATCTTATATCTCACTATTTTACATTATTCGACATTTATAGCTATAAACCTCTAAATAATGTTAAATTAAATTAATTTACTTACTTTATACAAATTTTTGCTCTAACAACTCTTCAATTTCTACAAAAGGAACTGCCCTGCTGAATAAATATCCCTGTATATAATCACAATCAACAGTTTTCAACTTATTCAATTGTTCTCTTTTTTCGACTCCTTCAGCCACCACCGGTAAATCAAGACTATGGAATAAACTAATTAAGCTGTTGATAGTTTTTAAGTTTTCATATTCTAAAAACTTTTCAATTAAGACTTTATCAAGCTTTACCTTAGCAAAAGAAATATAGGTTAAATAGCTCAAAGAAGAATAACCAGTTCCAAAATCATCGAGAGCTAATTTAATACCCAAATCACTTAACTTTCTTAAATAATTTAAGGCCTTTTCTTTTTGATTTATTAAAAGACTTTCTGTTATTTCAATCTCCAAATATTTAGAATCAACCTCATTTTCTTTTAACTTTTCGGCTATAAAATCAATGTAATCCATATCATTTAACTGCTGCACTGAAAAATTCAAAGAAATCTTTATCGGTTTATTTCTTAAATTTTGCAAAATAGCTAAATCCTTAATTACCTTTTCTGTAACCCATCTGCCAATTTCAATAATTTGCCCGCTTTCTTCTGCTACCGGAATAAATTTAGCAGGAGATATATTATGCTCTTTTAATCTCAACAGAGCCTCAAAAGATTCAATTTCACCACTTGCTATATTAACCTGAGGTTGATATTTTAATTCGAAAGCATTATTTTTTACAGCACGGCGAAGTATTTCTCTAATTATTTTTTTATCTTTAATTTTATTAAAGATTTCCGAAGTATAAAATAGATAATATTTATTACTGAGTTCTTTTACCTGATACATTGCTGTATCAGCCATAGTTATCAATTCGTAACTATTAGAAGAATCTTTTGGGTAACAGCTAATACCCAGACTAAAATCAAGGTAGAATTCATTTTTATCAATTAAAAAGGGCTCAGAAACTATTTCTTTTAACTTCTTTATATATTTTTCAATCTCTTCCTTTGAATTAATATTTTCAATCAGCAGTAGAAATTCATCCCCACCATATCTAGCAACAAAAACATTATCATTAAAAGAGCTTAAAAGAAGCTGACTGAACTTTTTTAATAATTGATCGCCATAAACATGACCAACAGTATCGTTAATTTCCTTGAAATTATCAAAATCTAATAAAATAACCGCAGCTTTTGTTTTCTTTTTTAAAACATCTTTTAATTTTTTCATAAACTTTCTTCTATTGGCAAGACCCGTTAAAGGATCATGATTGGCCTGGTGTTTTAAGTCTTCACTTAGATTTGTTATTTCCTGGTTATATGCTTCTAATTGCTGATAAGCAGCTGAAATTTCTCCTGTCATATAATTAAAACTTTGTGATAGTTTACCTATTTCGTCATCTCTTGTTTCAGAAATATTTACCTCAAAGTCCCCATTAGCAACTTTCATAATCTTATCAATTAAATTATGGAGGGGATCAAGTAAATATTTTTTGTTAATTAAAAAGACTGTTATAATCAAAATAACAATAATAAGGAGACTTATTTCAAATATAATGAATTCCAGCTTATTTCTAACTGAAAAAGCTTCCTCACTCTTAATCTGGGCAAAAACAGTACTGTTTAGACGTTCTAAAGAAACAAATGAGGCTAATTTATAATCTCCATTATTTTTATATCTTAATGAACCAGATTTACTCTGGGAAATCTTATGATAATCTATTATCTTATTTATATTAAATCTGTTTTCTATTAGACTTCTATCAGGATGAGCAATAACCTCTCCACTTTGATTTGCTATAAAAGCATAACCTGTTTTACCTATTTTTTTATTTGCAATAGTATCACTAAGCTGTTCCAGCAAAATATCTCCTGCTAAAACCCCTATAATTTCTCCCTGATTATTTCTAATGGGCAGAGCTGCCGTAATCATTAAATATTCTTCATTTGCATCCAGATAAGAATCTGTCCAAATCATCTTTTCTTGCTCTACAGCCTTTTGATACCAGTTTCTTGTTTTAGGATTATAATCTGCTTTCAAATTAATATCAGGATACATTAACATCTGACCATTCTCATCAGCATAATAGAGATATTTAAGTTGAGAGTATTCCTTTTTTATAGATTCTAATAAACTTAAAATTTCTTGATCATTATCCAGTCTTTTTTCTAGAAAAGAGGCAGTTAAATAAATAATATTTTCAGTATTATCTAAAAAGTTATTTACATTATTTTTTAAGGCTTTTGCAATTTCTAAATTAACTTCTCTAACCTGACCACTCAATTCTTCTGAAAATAAATTATTAAGTGACCAGCTTAATAGAGCAACAAAAATAATAATGATAAAAATAATGGCCCAGTTAACCTTTACTATTAAGCTATTATACCATTTAACCTGCTTATTATTCATTTAACATCTCCTTTCTTTTAATTATAAATTTAATTTTATTATTTAAGCCTATATAATATAATTCCACAAAATTAAAGCTATTCCTCTAAAATCATGATTAATGGAAGAAAAATACCAAAAACCCTTAAAGCAGAATTGAAATCTCTGCCTTAAGGGCTCTTTAATATTGCAAGACTTTAATTAGTTTAGAAACTATAAGTTAAACCAGCTGTATAAGCAAACCCTTTACTGTAAATATTACCCTGCTGCTCATCATCAAGTTCAATATATAGATAATCTAACTGAGCATTGAAGTCCCAGTTTTCTGCAAATGATCTATTGTAACCAACACCAGCACGTAAACTAACACCATTGTCTAGATCATATTCATTTTCGCCTGGTTTTACAGAAGTATTTGGATTTAGACCAGGAATAGCTGTATCATAAACATAGCCATTCAAATCAGTTGTCTTTGTTCCCTGATGATAACCAATACCACCTGTAGCATACCAGTTTTCATTAATTTCATAGTCAGCTAAGAATGTTAATCCATGTAGATCAACAGCTATTGAATTATCATAAGATGTTCCGCCAAAAGTATAACTTTGTTCTACTTCACCAAAAATATACTCATATCTAATGTTTAAATCCCATTTATCATTAATTTTCTTTTTAGCACCTAGATATAAAAGTGGAACACGATCAATATTATCAAACTTATCTACATCTGGATCTACACCTTCAGCAACAGTATTAAAACCATCTATGGTATCATTATAAGTATCTAAAGTTACATTAACAATCTGCAAGCCACCAATTGCTTCCCAATCAGCAGCTGCTGCACTACCTGCCATCAGTCCTACTATCATCAAAGCCATCATTAACACTATAATTTTATTCTTCACGTTTTATAATTCCTCCTTGTGTATTTACATAATTTTCCTTAAGACATAAAAAACCCGAGGGACAATCCCCCCGGGTTGTTTTTTTATCTATTTTGTTTCTTTTAGCTATAAGCTATATTTAGAAGCTTACAGATAATGAAGTTGTCATACCATTACCTTGACCTTCATTGATTTCATCTAATTCTCCATCAATGAAGAATGCTTCTGTATTCCAAGTAATGTTATCAGCTAACTCTTTATCAGCAAATGCTGTTAAATAGTTATATGTGATAGCGTCTGTACCAGCTTCATCTTTAGTTTTGTTAGTTAACTCAGCACCAAGAGTAAGTGTTTCGTCCCAAGCATACTCAGTACCTAAAACAATTATCATTGTTTCATAATCATCTGTATAGTCATCATTCATAACAAATTCTACAGATGCATTATTAGTAAAGTCACCATATACATTTTCTAAACCAAGTTCAACAGTACTCTTATCTTCAGGTTCATTATGATCAACTAATGTATAAGCACCAGTTACTGTATTGTTTTCATTCAATACATACTCAGCACCAACGTTGAACATATCATAGTCTGAAGCTTCTTCTAAATCATTGTATGGGCCAACAAAATCTTCTCCAACTGTTTCAATAGTTGCATCTAATGTCAATTCTTCAGTTGCAACGAATTCACCGTTTACATTAAAGTAAATATCACTATCATCATCTGCAGCAACTGCTTCTGTAGCAGAAGCGTCAGAGTCGTAAGTTGTATAAGCGTCTCTCTCCCAATCAGAAAAAGCTACTTCCGCACCCATAGAAATTGCATCAGTTATAACTACATCTTCAATTTGAGCAGCTAAAATAGTAGTTTCGTTCTTCTCGGCAGTTACAGCATACTCAGCCATATTAAATCCGTCGAAATCAATATCTCTAGCATGATATAATTTTCCTGTTACTCTACCGAATTCCATATCTCTAGCTACTTCTACACCATAATATTCTTCATCATTAGCATCAGAATCAACAGTAGTAGTTCCAAAAGTATCTTCACTTACATCTGCACCTAATACAAATGTTTTAATATCATTATCCATGTAAGAAGTTGTCATTTCAATACCTTCACGATCTTCTTCATCGTTAAAGTATGGTGCTACAGAATAATCATTTAAATCTCCAATCTGGAAACTATAGTTATTATAAGAAACTTCTAATAACGCAGAATCCATCATAAAATCATTTTGATTAGTTTCAGATACAGCGTTAGCTACATGATCTTCTTCAGTAAATACATTTGCAATAGTATCTACATCTAAGTTAAATGTAGCATCTCCTAACATACCGTTGATATTAAAGTCATATTCTTGGAAGAATGCTTTTTTAGATGTAAATTCATCTGGATCAGAAGTGAATGATTCATCAATAGCATCTCCATCTTCTAATAAATTAATAGTGTATCCTTCTTCAGCAGCGTCTTCACCATAACTAGCAGCTTCAAATGTAGTTGTTACGTCCATACCAAATTCAATGTTATCTTCTGGTACTTCCATAGCTTCTACTTTAGCAGCTAATTCGTCTACGTCTTTACCTAGAGTATCAACTTCTGCACCAAGAACCTTAAGTTCAGATCTTAGTTCAAATGTTAATGCATCAACGATATCTGCTACTTCTTCAGCTTGTGCATCAGAAAGCTCATCGTTAGTGTTCTTTTCCATTAAAGACTTAACGATAGCAGTAACGTCTTCAGCTTGACCAGTAGTTAGACCTTCGCCCATAGCTTCCATTTCATCAACAATGTTATCTAAAGCGCGGCTAACCATTACAGCCATTTCGTAACGAGTCATTGACTGCTGACCTTTGTACTCACCATCTGGATATCCTTCAACGATACCAGCGGCAACTAACTTGTTAATAGCATTATATGCCCAGTGATCAGAAGGTACGTCTGAGAAAGAAGCACCAAAAGCAGGCATAGCTAATGCTACGACTAACATTAAAGCAATTGTAATTGTAAGTTTTTTCATTATTAAAATCCCCCTTGATTGTTTGTAATGTTTCTTTTTTCATATATAAGTTCTAATAACCTATACAATCATAGAGGACATCCGAGCGAGTTTCCTAGTTTCCTCTTCATCTGTCCAATCGATGTAAATATAAGCATTGTAGAACTCTCATAACTCTACCACTGCGCAGCTTCGGGGGGCACCTCCTTTCCACCGCATTTTAGCTTCGAGTTTATAAGCTTTATTAAACTTTCAATTTGCAAGTTAAATTATAACAGCTTATTAATCTAGCTGTCAAACCTAAATTTAATCTTTTTCCTCAAATCCTATTGTAAGGGGTCTAAGACTTTTTGTCAAGTTTTTCGAGATATTTTTCACCAATAATCAAGGCTGCATAGTCATCTAAAGGCTTTTTCAGCTTCCAGCTAACAATTTTTCTGAGCAGCTTTTCGTAATTAGACATTGGTTTTTCCTTCAAGTAACGGGCTTGAGCTTCTTCAGTAGTAAATTCTTCTTCAACCAAGTTAATTTTTTTATTTTTGAAATTATTTTCTAAAATTTCAATTATTTTTTCGGCTCCTGTGCCATTACCAATAATGATCTCTTCAATCTGGTATATCTTAAATATTTCTCTTAAATGATCAATTAATTCCTCTATTTTAACAATAGTCTTTTCTTTTTCCTGGGCCTTATAATCTAAAACAGCTGTACCAACCTTATAACTACCGGGATCTAGAGCAAGCAAATGTTTATTCATCAGCATTTTGCTCCTCAGCTGCTGTTTCAAGTTCAAATTTAAGATTATCGCTCAATCTATCTTCTCGCCAGATATTAGTAGTTGCATAGACATTTACCTTAACCTCAGCCTGGCTGGAGCGGACTCGATTAACTAATTCATAGAACTGGCTGAAGTTAATAGAACCAACCTGACCTGAATTGTCGGGTAATAAGCCCTGATTAATTGCTTTTTCATTAACATTTTGTAATAAAGCTTCTAGTTCACTTTCAATTTCTTCACTGCTTTGATCAGAACTAATAACTCGACTGCTAATTAGAGAATCTTTTTCGAAAACTATAAAATCCTCATAAAGCTGGAAGTTGGCATAAAGCCAGTCATTTTTAGGAACATTAACTCGGGACACTAAAGAAACAATAACTCTACTTCCCTGGTCCATATTATATAAAATGCGGGCAGCATTTAAAATATCCTCTGTCTGTAAACGTAAGGCCATCCCGGTTTCTTCATTAACCTGAATCTCCTGATTTAAAGCAACTTGATTTGCTTTTTGTAGATACTCATTTAAAGCAGAAATAGTCTCCTGTTCACTGCGACCACCTTCTAAAACATCATTGTAGATTACATCACCTTTCTGGTAGACTATATCCTCACCCATATAATAAATCACACCAGCCTGCAGCTGATTTGCTACCTCTCTCAAATCATCATAATCAGCCTCTAAGTCGGCAATCTGTTCCTCTAGCTCAGTCACCTGTGTTTCTAAATCCTCTCTCTGAGAACTCAGTTCGGCAACTCGATTCTGCAGCTGATCTCTATTTTTAGCCAGCTCTTTTAATTCGTTTTCTACATTTTTCAGTTCCTGATCTTTAGCTGCAATTTCTTGTTCTTTTTCAGTAATTTCTTTTTCTTTTGCCGCTATTTCCTGTTCACGTTCTTCTATTTCCTGCTGCAGTCTTGATAGCTCCTGATCTCTTGCTGCTAATTTTTGATCTCTTTCCGATAACTGCTGGTCTCTTTCGGCAAGCTGTTGATTTAATCTTTCTAACCTATTTAAAACATCATTAATATTAAATAATGCATTTCTTAACTCAGAATAAACTCCCAACAAAATTGTGATAGAGAGTACAGCAATTAAAACACCGGTTAAAATTGTAATTATTATTGACGAATAACGGGGGCGGAGACCAAATAATGAGACTCGCTTTTTACCCATCTTCATTCCAATTTTATCACCAATAAAGGCTATTAAACCACTTAAAATTACCAAAGAAATTATAATGACAAATGCGTTAATAATCTCCACCTCCTTTTTTAAATCACTGGCGGGCTGTTTTAATCAAGAGCCCAATCCCAACAATAAAAATTACTATATTCTGCAGCCAGGCACCAAGCCAGGGCTGAATACTGCCCTGACTACCTAAGGCATCACCGACAGTCATTAAAACATAATAAATAAAAATAATGATAATTGAGATACCAAAGCCTGTGGCTGAACCAGCTGACCGCTGAGGTTTAATCCCCAGGGGAGCTGCCAGCAGAGCAAATATAAAGCTGGCTAAGGGAATAGAAAAACGATGGTGCATTTCAACTCTTTCCTCATAAGCTGCTCTTCCCTGCTCTTCTTTTAAGGCTATATGCTCATTTAATTCTCTAATATTCATCTCATCTATATCTTTACCAAGTTTTCCAGCCTGAGCTGGAGAATGGATTTCTTCATTTGAACGGTAAGAACTGAATTCGAGCGCCGGCTGCCTGTTGGATCGATCTAAGAAAAAAACAGTCCCGTTATAAAAATGCCAGCCATCACTTAACCATTCAGCACTTTCTGCTTTGAGCACTGAATTAGGTTCCCCAGCTTCAAAGCTCTGGACCACTACATCTTCCATTAGCCCATTATCTCCATTAAAACTGTGGGCATAAAGCATATAATCTGGGCGGCGGGTGCTGCTGTCCATTGGAGTTAAAAATAAATCATATTGAGTTTCCGGTCTCTGCTCACCGTGTCGGGCCTGATACATTATCTGTTCAGCCTGATAGTTAGCATTAGGAACTAAAAACTCCGAAATTCCAATAGTCACTCCACTGGTTACAAGCCCCATAATTAAAGCAGGTAAAACCAGTGAAATAATACTGACCCCGCCTGCTCTCATAGCAGTAATCTCACTATCACCAGAAAGCCTATTATAGGCCATAATTGTCCCCAGCAGTGAAGCCATCGGGAAAGTGAGAACTATAATTTCTGGCAGACTTAAAAAGAAGAGCCTGATTAAAGTAAAAACCTCTACTCCCCACTCTGTATAAAATTCTGTCAGCTCAAAAATTAAATCAGTCCCAATAAAAATACCGGTAAAAGCTGCTACTCCAAAGAAAAATGGTGCAATCAATTCTTTATAGATATATTTATTAATGGTTTTCAAAAAAGATGCACCTCACTAAATTTTGAATTTGTCACCCAGATAAAACTTGCGGGCCTGCTCGTTTTCTGCAATTTCTTCTGCACTCCCTGATAAAAGAATTTTACCCTCATGCATAATGTAGGCTCTATCTGTGATTGATAAAGTTTCGCGAACACTGTGATCAGTTATTAAAACTCCCAGACCACGGTTTTTTAGATATCTAATTATTTCCTGAATATCATTAACTGCAATCGGATCAACTCCAGCAAATGGTTCATCAAGTAAGATAAAAGCAGGATCTGCTGCCAGAGCTCTGGCAATCTCCACTCTTCTTCTTTCGCCACCAGAAAGCTGAAAGCCTTTGCGGTTTCTTAAATTTTCAATATGGAATTCTGCTAAAAGTTCCATAATAATAGTTTCCATTTCCTTCTCACTTAGTTCTCTATATTCTAAAATAGCTTTTAGATTTTCGCCAACAGTTAATTTGCGAAAAATTGAGGCCTCCTGTGGTAAATAACCAATACCCATCCGAGCTCTCTTATAAACAGGAAGCTTAGAAATGTTGTGCTGGTCAAAAAAGATTTGGCCTCCATCTGGATTAATCAAACCTAAAATCATATAAAAAGTTGTTGTCTTACCAGCACCATTTGGACCTAGCAGCCCAACAATTTCTCCTCTTTCCACCTGCAGATCAACTTCGTTGACTACTCTTTCGTTATTATATTTTTTAATTAGTTTTTGAGCTTTAATTGTCATTCCCTGCTGCCTCCGAATTCTGATCGGAATTATCTGCTGATACTTCTTCTTTAGGCAGAGTTACTTTAGCCTGACCCTGCAGCTTAACTTCTTCTGTTTTTTGATCTATCTCTGCAGCTTGAGCTTCAAAGCTTTCTCCATTTCTCTCACCGTTGACATTACCCTCTAAATGCATAAATTCTCGGTCAAGGTAATATGTCAGCTGATCGGCCTCTGCCCAAAAATCATTATATTCCAAATAGACATTGCCTTTTACTTCGATTCGATCTTCAGCCTGATAAACAGAAATTTTATCACCCTCTAATAATGAGCTGGGTCCTTTGATTTCCGCATCACCTATTAAATGTATAATCTCTTCTTCTAGATTACCAGTCAGCTCATCTGCCTGACCCTGATACTCCTGATAGAAAAATTCTACATTTTTTCTAAATTCAATTTCACCATTAAAACGGCGGTAAATCGCCTCAGCCTCAGCCGTAATCCTGAGCTCATCATAAATTAATTCCACATTGCCCAGGGCAGTAATAATCTGACCATCTTCAGTCTGCTGCAGATCCAATTTGTCACCATTTAACTCTCTGGCTGCATTAGCCCCTGCTGCAGGTACTACTAAAAATATTATTAATAAAATTATAAAAATTTTTTTATTCATGATTAGACTCCTCTTTGTTAGAACCTTCTCTCAGCTCTTTAAAAATTATTTGTGCTCTTTTAGTACTGTCTTTTTGAGCTAATTTTAAATCTTTTAAATCAAGGTCAGAACTAAAAGTACCAGCAGTAGAATTAAAATTACTGCCGCTTATTTTAACCGAGCCCCTGCCTTCGAGATAATTCTGCTGCATATCATAATCGAGTTCAGCTGCTAAAATATGATATTCTGCGCTATCTATTACAACATTACCTCTAATCTCTAGATATTTGCGGTCTGTATAATAAGTACCAAAATCACCATCTAAAGTGTAAAGCAGCTCATCACTTTCGGTAGAATAAACCTCCACTTCAACCGGGCTTAATTCCATTCGCTGCTCATCTTTAAAATTATCAACTTTATCACTTTTAAGTTTTAACTTTTGATTTTCCTGGTCATTATAAATAGTGAATTCTACACCTTCTAGTTCTTCTTCTGCCAAATTCTCTTCCTCAACTGCTGGATCTTCGGGCACAATCGGAACTTCATAAATAGTAAAATAAAAAGCCAAAGCTATAATTATAAAAATAAAGAGCGCTAAAAAAATACTTTTTCTATCCACTATTTTTTAGCCCTCCTTCTTTAAGCAGTAAATCTGCTGTTCTAGCTACTGCCCCGCCACCGCCAAGTTTTTCTCTGACTGTCTGCAGTTTCTTTTTTATTTTATTTAATTTGTTTTGATCATTTAACCACTCTAAAGCAATTTCTACAACTTTTTCTGCTTTAAAATCATTCTGCAGCAGCTCCGGTACAACCTGGCTGCCATAAATAATATTGGGCAGACCAACAAATTCTATCTTAAAAATATATTTAGCCAGAAAATAAGAAGTCCAGGCTGCCTGATAACAGATAATCTGCGGCGTATTTAAAATTGCAGCTTCAAGTGAAGTAGTACCAGAGGCTGTAATTATAAATTCCGCTGTTTTCATTATTTTATAATTGCTTTTTTCTATTATCTCAGCTTCAATTTGACTCTGTTCAACAAAAGATTGCAGATAATCTTTATTAATGCCATCAGCAGCTGAAACTAAAAATTTTAAATCAGCTTTCTCTTTTTTTAATTCAGAAGCTGCCTGCAGCATCTCAGGCAAAAGAGATTCTATTTCTCCACGGCGGCTGCCGGGGAAAAGCCCGATTACTCTCGCCTCAGCTTTGATTTTAAATTCTTTTTTCAGCTCAGACTTTTGAGCTGAAACTTCAACCAAATCTAAAAGTGGATGGCCTACAAAAGTTACTTCTGCACCTGCCTGCTCATATACATCTTGTTCCATTGGAAACACAGCAGCTATTTTAGTGCCATAAGAAGCCATTTTAGCCGCCCTTTTTTTGTTATAAACCCAGGCAGATGGTGGAAAATAATTGACTGCTTTAATTCCTGCTTGACTGCAGGCTTTAGCAAGTTTCATATTAAAAGCAGAATAATCTACCAGAAATACTAAATCTGGTTTTCTCTCTCTAAGTAATTCTTTCAGTTTAGATAAATGCTTAAAATGCTGTCTTAGATTTTTAAAAGCTTCAATATAGCCAATAGTACTGATCTCTGTTGGATCAATTAAAATCTCGGCTCCCATTTCTTTTAAAGCAGTTGAGCCCATGCCAAAGATTTCAACTTCCGGATATTTTGCTTTAACTTTTTTTAGCACTGCAGCAGCATGCATATCACCAGATATCTCTCCTGCAGAAACCATTATTTTTAGCAAGGTAGGATCAATTCTCCTTCATTAAATTCTGCTGCCGCTACAATGATATTATTAGCAGCTGCTTGTTGACAGAACTCTTCTCTATTTAAAATAAATGTTTTGTCAGCTTCAATAATTAAAGCCTTTGCCTGAGCCTCAATTAAATTATTAAGTGTTTTTAAGCCAACTGTAGGAATATCAAAACGAAAATCCTGTTCTTTTTTGCTGCATTTAGCCATTACAAGACCCGGGCCACCATATTCAGCCGCTCTTTTAATCGCTGCATCAGTTCCTTCAATCGCCTCTAGAGCCATCACCGCTCCATCTTTAACTAAGGCAGTCTGGCCAATATCAAAACGGCCTAAATTATAGGCAGTCTCAAAGGCAAATTTCATTTCTTTTTTGGTTTTTAAATCAGGATCACCTGCTAAAAGACCTGCTTTAGCTAAATGATCTTCCAATAAATAAGTCTGGGGTATAAGTTTAATCTCTCTTTTTATAAATTCTTCGGCCAGAGCTAATAAAATTGTATCATCATTAAAATCAGGCAGTTCAGCCAGTATCTGCTGTAGAGTCTGGTCAGGATTGAAATTATCAAATAAATGAGCCTTCTGCACCTTACCCAGCCAGATAATCTCCTCAACCTTATTTGCTTCTATAATTTTTATGATTTCTGCAAATTGAGTTAAATTAACAGTATATTCTTCAACAGCAAGATCAGAGAAATCTGCTGTAATTTCTTCTGCTATTTTTAAGATTATAAAGTCTTCGCCGGCTGCTTGTGCTCGCTCAGCCCAGAGATGGGGTAGTTCACCCCACCCTGCAATTAAAGCTTTTTTAGTCATTTATTTTCACCTACCTGCAAATTCCGCGGCTGGCATTACGTAAAAAACGCAGGAAATGCTCAATTTCTTCACTGGCATCTAATTCCTGATCCATCTTTTCTATAGCTTCGTCAATATTTAATTTAGATCTATAGAGAGTTTTATAAGCTCTTTTAATTTCTCTTCTTTTTTCTGGAGTAACTCCATTTCTTCTTAAGCCAACTACATTAATACCATTGACTCCAGCTGGATGACCATCTACTAAAATATAAGGAGGTACATCCTTAACTACCTTAGAGTGAGCTCCAACCATACTCATTTTACCAATACGTACAAATTGATGGACTCCAACCATGCCTGCAATTACAGTGTGATCTTCAATTACTACATGGCCTGCTAAATTTGTTGCATTAGACATTACAATATGGCTGCCTAATTGACAATCATGTGCTACATGACAGTAAGCCATCAATAAATTATCATTACCAATTCTTGTCTCCCCGCCACCATCAGCGGTCCCCCGGTGAATAGTTACATTTTCTCTTATTGTATTATCATCACCAATAAAGAGATAGCTTTTTTCTCCATCAAATTTTAAATCCTGAGGCTCAAAACCGATAGATGCCCCATGGAATATTTCATTATTTTTACCAATAGTAGTCCAACCTTTAATTACAACATGTGGACCAACTACTGTTCCTGCTCCTATTTCTACATTTTCTCCTATAATTGCATAAGGTCCGATTTCTACATTTTTCCCGATCTTAGCTCCAGGAGCAACAATCGCTGTTTCATGAATATTGCTCATGTGGAGCACTTTCCCCTTTTTTTCTGCTGCCAAGACTATCATTCCCCTTCCTTAGGTCTCAAACTATTTTTTTTCAAAAGTAAACATCATTTCAGCTTCTGCAGCAAGATCATCGCCCACATAAGCTTCTCCACGCACTTTAGATACTTTTTTGCGCAGTCTAACTATTTCAACCTTTATTCTTAACTGATCACCTGGTTTAACAGGTGTTCTAAACTTTGCCTTATCAATACTAGTGAAAATCGGAAGTTTATCTTCCATTCCTTCAAAACTATAATAAATTAAGATTCCTGCTACCTGAGCCATTGCTTCTACAATTAAAACTCCCGGCATAATTGGATGATCTGGAAAATGCCCCAGAAAAAATTCCTCATTAATAGTTACATTCTTGATTCCAATAATTGATTCCTTTTTCTTTATTTCCTCAATTTTATCAACTAATAATAAAGGATAACGATGTGGGAGTATCGATCTTATTACACTAATGTCAATTATCTCGTTTACCTCACTCAAATTAATTTTCCTCCTCAAGCATTTTTTCTCTAATTTTTTCTGCTAATTTTACATGCAGCCTGTGGCCTGATTTAACTGCCATAATATGGCCTCTGATTCTTCCATTTAAAAACATATCTCCAACAACATCCAAAATTTTATGCCTTACAAATTCATTTTCAAATCTAAGTGGATTAACTGTTTTATCTGCTTCAATTAAAACTGCATTATCAAGACTTCCTCCCAGGGCCAGACCCTGCTCATGCAGTTTTTCTACCTCAGAAGCAAAGCCAAAGGTTCTTGCCTTAGATATTTCTTCAGCAAAATCCATTTTTTCAGCCTCAAATTCAAAATAGCTGCTTCCAATTACAGGATGATCATAATCTAGGGTATATGAAATTTTAAAACCATCATAGGGCAAAATAGCGATATATGAATCCTCTTCTCTAGCAAAGATGGTTTCTTCTATTTGGTATACCTTTCTTGGGGCCTGCTGCTTTCTGAGACCACTTTTGATTAATTCCTGATAATATGGAAAAGCACTGCCATCAATTACCGGTATCTCTGGACCTGATACTTCAATCTCTAAGTTATCTATACCACTGCCCCAGATTGCCGCCATTAAATGTTCTATTGTGCTTATTTTTGCTTCTTTTATTTTATGACTTCCAATTGTAGTATTTCTAATCAAATTAACTACGGAAGCTGGCTTAGCTTTTACTTTTATTTTTTGATTTAAATCTGCACGATAAAATACTATCCCTGTATTTTCAGCTGCAGGCATCAACCTAATTTTTGCATCCTCACCAGAATGTAAGGAAATTCCCTCTACAACAATTTCTTTTTTTAAAGTCTGCTGTGCTTCATTTTCTATATACAAATCCGTCATCCTTTCTTTCTAATGCCTTTCAATAGTCTATTATATATTTCTTGACACTAGAATTCAAGAATTATTTATTTTTCTAATTCTGTGATTCTTTTTTCCAGTTCTTTTATCCGTTCAATATATTTAGGCAGTCTTCTTAAATAAGCCTGTTCTTTAAGAGCGTCACGGTGGATTTGTGCTGGTGCTCCCGAAATAAAATCACCTGCATTAGTTCTAGAGGTAACCATTGCTCGAGCAGCAGCAATCGTATTATCAGCCAGTTTAATATGACCAACAACTCCCGCTTGACCGCCTAAAGTAACTCTGCGTCCTAAAGTTGTACTGCCAGCAATTCCAGATTGAGCAACAAGCAGGGATTCTTCTCCTACTTCAACATTATGACCAATTTGAATTAAATTATCAAGTTTTGTGCCCTGTTTAATTATCGTCGGCCCACTTGCCCCTCTATCAATAGTAACATTGGCTCCAATTTCTACTTTAGATTCAATAATCACATTACCCTGCTGTGGTATTTTATGGTGTCCACTCTCATCTGTAGCAAAACCAAAGCCATCAGAACCAATTACAGCACCGGATTGGATAATAACATCGTTTTCAATAATTGTATCTCTTTCTATTATTACTCCTGGATGAAGCAAACAATTCTCTCCAATTTTAACATCCGGTCCTATAATTACTCCTGGTGCTATAATGCTATTATCACCTATCTGAACATTTTCTGCAATTACAACTCCCGGGTGAATAGAAAGATTTTTACCAAGCTTACTGCTTTGATCGACAACTGCTCTTTCCGAAATTTCTTTGTTCTCATAAGGACGAGGTGTTAAGATATCTGCAATTTTAGCATAAACTCGGCGTGGATGATCTGTTAGAAGAAAAGTTTTTTCTGCTTTCAAATCAGATTCAACCTGCTCACAAATTTCATAACTGCTGACAATAACTGCAGCCTCAGACTTTAAAGCCTCATGTAGGTACTCTATTTGATCAGCAAAAGTAACAGAAGTCTCAATGCTTTCGGAGACACCACGTGCATTATCTACTACTAATTCTCTGTTTCCTTTTATTTCAGATTCTGTGATTTCTGCTAATTTAGATATTTTATATTTATTTTCTTTTTCCCTCTCTGCTATCAATGTTATTTGTCCTCCCCATTTAAATATATAGTTAATTTTCGGCATCAATTTTTTTAGCTAATTGACTACTTATATCTTTACCACCTTTATAAAGCTGGTGTTTTGTTACTACACTGCCGTAATTGTTCTCCTCAGCAAATTCTGCTGCTGCTTTTTTTATTATTTTAAGGATTTCTGCTTCAACAGTTTCTGGTTTTTTATTTTCTGCAGCTTTTGAACTAAGATATTCACTTTCTGCTAACAGAGTTTTAATTTCTACTACGGCAACTTCTGCTTCAGCTTCCAGAAAAAATGGAAGTACTAATGTAATAATTAAAATAAATACTGCAGCTGCTTTACGATAATAATGCATTTGCTTTAACTCCTTAGTAATATTCTTGACTTTCAGCTATTAATTGATCCATTTCTGCTGCTTTTTCTTGCTTTTTTTGGCTAAGTTCTAACTTTATCTCCTGCCTGTAAGCTGCTAATTTTTCTTTTATCTCAGCTTCTCTATTGTTTATCAATTCTTGATGTTTACTTTCGAGCTGCTGTCTATAACTGGCAAATTCTCTGTTAAAATCCATTATTAAAGCTCTTGTTTCCTCAGATATATCTTGATTTAAAACAGTATTTTTTTCGGCCAGAAGTTTTTCCTGTTCCTGCTCTACCTGACGCAGTCGGGCTCGATATTTTTCTTTTTCTTCCTCATTTTTGGCTAAAACTTCAACTGCAATCCTTAAATTAATAATTTTTAAATAATTATTTCTTATTTCCTGTTGACTGTAATCAGAATATTTTTCTTTTACCTGTTGTCTAATCTTCTGCAGTTTTTCTGATAACTCAGCTTCTAAGTTCTGCCTTTTTTCCTGCAGCAGTTTTTCGCTTTCATTATTTAAGTTCATTTTCAGCTCATTTAAAGATAAATCTTCTTCTTCTTTTAAGCCGTTAATTTTATCTAAATGATTACTTGTTAAAACAGTTAAAACTGCATTTTTGCTTGCAGCCATCACCTTAAAACTTCTTGTTTTTAGTGCTGATTCAAAACTTTCTTTCTCAGCAGTATTTAGAGAAAGGCTGCCATTTCCATCTTCCTCAAAAACCTTTAAATTGCTTGGTTTTTTTAAACTTTCACTATCAAAACTATAAACCTGATAATCATCTGCTACCTCAGGCGAAAAAACATAGACGAGGAGAAAAGCAAAGAATAATGCCATCAAAATGGCTGTCAAAAATTTAAGTGAAATAAAATGATAATCTTCTCTATCCATTACAATTCCCCTCCTATTATTTTAACTTCCCTTTTTATAATTTTTTACCACTCACTTTTTAATTTAGCCAGCACATCATCAGTTAAATTAAAACCACCATAAAGCACGTCTTCCTCTTCTAAAACAAATTTAACCTGTTTTTCAGCTGCTGTTTCAATTATAATTTTTTCAACTTCTTTTAAAACAGAGTCTAATAATTCAGCTTCTAAATTTTGCAGGTCTTTTCGATACGAGTTTAAAAGTTCTTTTTGTTCAGCTCCAGAAAGTTCTTCACCATTTTGTTCCAGCTGTTGTTGATATTCAGCCGCTTTTTGATTCAGTTTCTGTTCAGCAGCTGTTCTTGCTGGATGTTCAGCAAAAACTTTTTCTAGATTTACATAAGCTACACTATCAATACTTTGATCCTGCTTAAATAAACCCAAAAGCAAGACTGAACTTAAAATAGCAAGCAGTAATACTATTACTGCAATCTGAAACTTTCGGTCACTCCATTCCATTGCTTTCTGCCTCCAGATAAATTATTTTATCGCTTGCTTAGCTAGATTACTGTTTAGATTACTGCAATAATTGATTTTAATAATTAAAATGTATTTCCTATACTGAAGTGCAGCTGCCCATCAGAATCTTCATTCCAACCATAATCAAGTCTTAGCTGACCTACAGGGGTATTCATCCGCATCCCTAATCCATAACCAATAGATAAATCATCTAGAGCAATGCTGTCAGTATCTGCCCAGACATTACCGGCATCTGTAAAGATAACGCCCGTAAAACTATCGTTAAATGGTATTCTGTACTCTACATTAAAGAGCAGTAGATGATTGTTAGCTTCTTCATCATCAAAGTCACTGCGTTCATAACCGCGCAGACTATCTGAACCACCAAGGTCATATTCTTCACCGGCTAATGGAGTTTTGCGATCACTTAAACCAAGCTTCATCCTTAGTGCCCAGGCATGATTTTTAAACCCTGGATAATATCTTCTTGTATCTAAATTATACTTAGTAAAGTCCATATCTCCACCCAAAAAATCTCCGGCATATTCTACACTCAGGTTGTTGATTGAACCAGAGGTAGGATGAAATCTATTATTAGAAGTGTCACGATTAAATGAAAGTGTCATCGAACGAAGTTCATTATCAGAACCAAAAATCGTTTCACCTTCTACTGCAGAAACTCCATTGGCAGTAGCGGTTTCATTCCAAATTTCTTCTGTATCTTCAATTTTGTACCTCAAAGATGTTCTCCAATCATTAGGCAGTGGGTGGCCTAAACTGATACTACCACCTCTGCTTTTTTTAAGATAATCTAAGTCATCAGAGGTAGTTCTGTCTGTTTCTCGATCATAAACACTAAAACCAAAAGAGAATTCGCTGTCCCAGAGATAAGGCTCATAGAAATTTAAGGAATAAGTTGTGGTATCCCCAAACTGCCATTTAACACCAATATTCTGACCGTTACCAAACAGATTTTTTTCACTGACATCCACAAAACCTATCCAGCCATCATTGGAACTATAACCTCCACCAAATTTCAAGTTACCAGTTTTTCCTTCTTCCAGATTGATAACCAAATTGGCAGTGTTTTCTTCTGGATTTACCCGCTCAAGGGTTGGATTTAGATTAACAAAATAGCCAAGTCTGCTTAAATTTTGAAATCCTTTTTGGATTTTTTTGATATTAACTACTTCTCCAGCAGTAATTGGCATTTCTCTTAAAATTACATCATCATCCGTTTTAGTATTACCGCTGATTTCTACAGAATTTAGATAACCAGGGCTAATATCAATAGTTAATACTCCTTGATCTGAAACATTAACATCTTTAAAACGAGCTAATATATAACCGTCATCCTGCATTTTTTCCTGCAGACTTTTAAGATTTTCGTTCATTTTTTTAACATTTAAAACAGTATTTAAATTCAAATCTAAAATTTCTAAGATTTTATCTCTACTGTAAATAGGCTCATTTCCTGTTATCTCTATTTCTTTTAAAATAGGGTTTTCTACAACTTCAAAGATCACATTGAGCCCACCCTGATAATTTTCAAAAACTATATTAACATCTGAAAAATAACCCATTTCAAATATGGACTGCATATCTGCTCTTAAAGATTCTTGATCAGTTTGATCTCCAACCTCTGTAGCTACAGAGTTAAGAATTTCGAAATCACTGACATATTCATTTCCCTCCACAGTGATTTTAGTTACCTCATCAATAGGTATATTCTGGGCTGCAGTTACCCCTGAAAATAATAATAAAGCTAACAATATTATTGAGCCAAAGAACAAATTCTTCCTCATATTTCTCCTCCTAAAATTCAATTTCATTTTCTAAAGTTATTTGATATTCATCATCACCAAAATAGCTTCCCTTTAAAGTTGTTATCTCATTTAATCTGTATTGGAAAGATATTTCATTATCGCCTACATCCTCGCCAAAAAATGCTGCATATTCAAGGTAAAAACGCTCACTTATATTTTTGCCAAGATAAATAGCAACCTCTCTTTCTAAACCATACTGAAGAGCATCGATCTCTATTCTATCTAAGGCGAAAGCTGTTCTAAAATCTGATTCAATACCTGAAATTACATCTTCCTGCAAAAAGCTATTAGCAATTCTAATTAATTCCTGCATAATTATCTGCTGGACTCCTATATCTTCTCCTCCAATTATTGCAGAGCCTAAAGCACCTCTGCTTGACAAAAGATTTAAAATTTCTTCTTCTGTCATTTCCGGATTGGAACTAAAACTAATATTCATATTATCGGCTGGTCCATTTAAGATAATATTAATTTCCCGACCACTTGCATAAGTAGTCGCATTTACCAGCAAATTAGGAATATCTCTTTCATCAACCGGTGTAAAAAGAGCTTCAGCATTATTTAAAGTAAAGCGAGAGTTATAGTAATTAAATCTACCCTCAGTACTTCTAAGTCTTCCCTCCATCATCAACGAGTTATCGCGGCTTTGATTAAAATCAAGACTTAAATCACCATTTTGAACTAAAATATCTATATTAGAATTTTTAACTCTTACATTATTTCCTGGGATAAGCTCGAGATCAATGCGGGGTACAAGGGTGTTTCCAGACTCAATTGACTCTGCCTCAGCTTCAGTTTCAGATTCAGCCTGGTCCTGAGCTGCTGGCCATTCAAAAGGAATACCAACCATAAAATTATATAGATTGATCTCTCCTTTAAGTAATGGATCCATCAGTGGACCACTAAAGCTTAGTTCAGTATCAAAAGGCCCTTCTAAAGAACCATAATCAAAATATAATTCCTGACCATTTAAGCTTAAATCCCAAAAATTATCTAGCTCTAACAGATTAAAAGCCCCAGCAATTTCGAAATCTCCATCTACAAACTCTCCCTTAACATTTTGCAAAACTGCGCGGTCATTTTTAAAGTTTATCTGGGCCTCATAATTTTTGATAGGAGACCAAATTCCAACTTCTAATGATTCGCCTTCAATTCCTAAATCTCCACTAAATTGAGGGGATTGCATAGTTCCTTCAGCCCTTAGATTACCATTCAGTTGACCATTTCCAGTAATTTGATCACCAAAGAAAGACAAGATAAAGGAAATAGGCAGTGACTGCAGCCTAGAACTTAAACTTAACTCCTCATCATTAAAAGAATAACTTCCATCTATATCTAAATTTCCGCCTTCCAGAAAAGTAATGGTTTCTGAAGCAGAAAATCTTCTGTCATTTTCTAATAAAATATTGCCTTCAATTGACTCAATAGCAGTATTATTAATTTCAATTCTATTAAGATTGTGACTTAAATTTAAAACCGGGTTGCTAAGCCCACCACTTATATTACCACTGAGACCAAGCATTGCATTTAAATCTAAATTAAAGTCATATTCTTCAGATGAAAATCCAAGTGGTATTTCTGATCCTTTAAAATTCAGATCAATTTCTCTACCAATTTCTCCATTTAAATTAAAACTGCTCTGTTCTGCTTGAGCCAGATAAGCATCTATATTTACTGACACATTGTATTGACTACCTTCTGTCTGAATCTGATTTTTTCCCTTCAGTGTAACTTCTTGAGCGAAGGGGGATAGACCTAAATATTTTTCTAAAATAATCTGGGTTGGTACTTCAACCAATTCAAATTCAAGTTCAGTTTTTGGATTTGCACTTAGATTAAATGCCTGACCATTTAACTGATATTCTCCTGAGGCAAAATCAAAGGCAAATTCATTAATATTAAGCTGATCATTTTGTAGATTATATTCGAAATTATTTTCCTTTATATCTAATTTTAAACCATCATAATAGAGAGCTTCGGAAGCAAGGTTGAAGTTGATAATCATTGCTTCTATTGGTCCTTTAAGAAAACCAGCCACCTTTAAACTACCGGAAATTTTATCCGAAAACTCGGGGTAGTTATTTAAATATTTTTGAATTTCAATACCTTCTAATTGATAGTTTAAATCAAAACCAGTCTCTAAATTATAAATACCAGAAGCTTTAAAGGCTAAGTTTTGATGTTCAAAAGTTAAGTTTTCAATCTCAAAGTTGCCATTTTCTTTTTTTATGGTGCTGCTCAAATTTGATAGTTCAAATTCCTGGCCCTCAAAAGTAACTATGGGATTAGAGGTATTGATTCTAAAATCAAGATTATAGTCACTGATAGCTCCAGTTAAGTCAGCATTCAAATACAGTTGACCACTTAGAGGAAGCTCATTTTTTGAAGCAGAAGCAAGGTCTTGAAAATATAAGTTTTCACTTCTAATATTTAAATCCATTGTCGGTTTTGCTGATAAATTTTTTATTCCACCTTTGGCCCGAATTAGCGACTGATTAACAGAAGCTTTAGCTTCTGTCAGTTCAAGGTTATCATTTTCATATACAGCTCTCATTTTTATATTTTCCAGAATATAATTTTGATATCCTAATTCGTCCATCTTTAAACCAATAGTAATTTGAGGATTATTAAAACTATCAGCAAGGCGGCCTTCTGCATATTTAATGGTCGGATTAATTTCATTTATATAAGCAAAATTAAAATCAAATAATTTATTTATAATAGCTGGCTCAACATTTTTTGCAGCATAACGAAGATCAAATTCTTGAGCCCCAAAATCTATTTCACCAAGCAGATCAAAATAAGCAAAATCACTAACTACTTTTAAAGAATCAAAAAATAGTTTTTGATTAGTATACCAGAATTTGCTCTGTAAATTAATCTCACTATCTTGCTCTTCTAAATTAAAGTTAAAATCAAGATCTCCAGAAGCTGAAATACCACGCTCGATATTATAATAACCAGCAATATCCAAAATAAAATCGAGTCTGTCAGCCTCAACTTTTCGAAGCTGCTGTAGATATGACTCAGCTAAGTTATATTCTTCTAAGAGTAATATCAAGTTGTTTGAAATTTTAATTTCTTCAGCTTCAGCACTTAAAAGATAATTTCCCTCTTTAAGATTATAACTTGCCTGGACATCTATTTTAGAATCGTCAGCTAGTCTAAGCTCAGCTTGCTCTACAAAAATTTCATTATCAATTAATTTTAAAGTTAAATGTGAATTATTGATATCCGCATATTTATTAATGACATTTTCAGCTCTAACATCTGCATAAGCTCGCTTTAGCTGCTGCTGCTTACCTTCCAGTTTCAAATCAAAAGAGATATTTCCTGAACTTAATTCAGGTTTTAAGAAATCATAATCGTATTTAAAGTCAGCTGCTGTTAATTTTATCTGATACTGATAATCCGGATCAACTTTTAAAGAAAATTCCACCTTATTGTTGTCCAGCAAAAATTGATTATCAACTGCAGCTAAATTAAATTCTGGGCCAGATAAAAGCAGCTCTAAATCATTAAAGTTTAAATTTAATTTTTCGTTTTGGCTGTTTCGCTGGTAAAAAGCTGCCAGGTTTAATCTGGAAAAATTAATTTCTGAATTATAATTTACAATTTCCGTTTCTCCAAATTCAACTTCTCCTTTAGCAGAAAAATTGCCGGATGCTGAATTAAGATCAATATTCAAAGCCTGAAAACTATAACTTTTATTTTGCAGCAGCTTTACAAAGGGCTTTAAAGCTAAACTTTTGCCATTAAAATAAAGATTAGCTCTATCATTTTTTCTCTGCAGCTGCAGATCTATATTTTCTCCTTCTAGATTAGATAACTTAAAATCTTTATACTTTAAATTATTAATCAGAAGTGAAGTTGATAAATTTAAACTATAATCTTTAGAACTTTTGGCATCTAAACCAAGATTTAGGCTACCAAATTCTAGATTAAAATCTTGATTTTTAATAATTAACTGCGAATCTTTAATATTGACATTAATATCCTCTAAAAATTTGGGCAGATCATAATCAGAAAGACGAAATTCTTGAGATTCAGAGTTATCAATTATTAAATTATCTGCTTTATTTTCAGAAGCAGCAGCTAAAAAATTTTCAGTAATTATAATTTCAGCATTTACTGCTTCTAGAAATCTAATTTCTATTAATTTATCAAAATCTCTAAAATTTAAATTATAATCGAGATTAAGCCGCTCCATTTTAAAACGATTCCCATTTTGATCTTGATAGGCAAACGAATTAAGACGAATTCGATTTAGAGGCCATAATGAGACAGAGCTGAAAGAAATTTCACCAGAAACTCTTTCTTCCAGAAAAGCAATAATATCATCTTTAAAATATTGGGGTAAACCACTTAGCAAACTGAAAAAATAAGCTGCAATCAGCAGTACAATTAACACCCCTAAAAGATATTTTATTTGCTTATTCATTTAAAAACCTCCACAACTCTTTGTCTTTAATTAATGATCTTTGCCATTTTCGGATCCCATATCATTCTCTGGTTCCGAACTGGATTCTGATTCTAAACTTTTAGCTTCCGAATCTGCAGCTGTTTGTTTTTGATCCGGGCTAAGTATTTCTAAATCAAGATTCAAACTCCCTTCTAAAACATATTCAGTGCTATATCTTTCTTTTATTTCTTCAACCTCAGGCTCAGCTGGATTAATATTTCTGTTTTCTGCAGGGTTTTTCTCCCCTTCTTCATCACCCTGTTCTTGATTATCTTCAGCAGCATTCGGTGGTGTTTCACTACTTTCTTGATAAACCGGAGCTGCATATGAAGGATAAAGCTGTAAGATAAGATCATTATTGTCTGGTGACTCAAGATAAGCATTTAAAATTGATTCAAAACTTTTATGTCCGGATATTTCAGCTTCATTTAAACCGCCCTGACTTTGCATGGGGGCTGTATCCTCTGGTCTAACTGTTTCTCCAGTATAACCACCGTCGATAAATAAGGTCGCTATTCCTGGCTCTGCATCTTCTGGAACTTTCATATTCAGTGTTTTGGTTTCAGTTCCATTCCGATAGCGGTGTAAAGTAAGCTCTACCTCCAGCTGATCTCCGGGATAAATTTCCTCATTTAAAACTTTTGCTTCCTGAATTAAAGCTACACTATCTTTTTTCTGAAAATCCAATTCCAATCTAATATCGATTAAATTTATTTCTTTAAACGGGTTTGTTAAAATTAAATCCAAAAGCCGGGAAAAATCATTAAGTGCCATACTACCAATATCACTTTGACTGTAATACATATTGCTCGACTCTATCTGCAGCTCAGGCAGACCTCTGCCCATAATCTTAACTTTTGATTCGGCTGACCCCGGACCAATTCTATCCAGAGCAGAATCAACTGCCTGTAAAGCAGCACTATTAGAAAGAGAAGAAAATAAATATTCATCATTAATTATCTGCAGACTAACCTCTTTCAGCAGCTCCCCATTTTCAGAAATAGATATATATAAAGGAGTGATTCGCGGATAACTGTTCATTCTACCTGCAATCCCAGCACCTCTATCCTGAGTTACTGAACCTAGCAACCTATGGTAGGGTGAACCTAATTTAAAGGGTTGTTCTGAACTTGGTATAACAGCGCTAATGTTAGCTCGACTTAAAAGATAATTTACATCACCTCTATTGGTAAATGGGTGACCAAAAGCTAAAAATTGGCCGTTATCAATATAGGTTAGAGTACCGATAGAAGCAACACTAATATCACCTCTGACCAATTGTACTGCAACCGCTTCCCCTGGTTCTGGTTCTTTTAGACTTTTATCCTCTTCTCTGATTCCTGAAGATGGAATTACTTCCAGATTAAGTTCAGAAAGGGTTTTTTCTAATCTATTCAAAGCCCGTCCATTAATTCCACTAACCATTATTGGACTTGAACTTCTTATGATATTTTCTCCTGGAGTAAATTTTTCGATATCAATCTCCATCTCACTAATACTATTACTTTTTTCTTTTTTATTATTTTGTTCTAAAAGTTTAAGCATTCTTCCAATTGGAGTTACCAGCCCATAACGATGGTCACTATTATTCCAACCATAGCCTATTGCTCCAATAAGAAGATCATTAATATAAATCGGACTTCCGCTCATCCCAGCTGCAATACCACCAAATTCTTCGACTTTTGCTCCTGTTAACTTAATTAAGATTAAGTTTTCATCTAGGCTGCGGTTATCCAGCACATCAATAATTTCAACATCAAATTTTTCTATTTTAGTGCCGGAAAAAACAGTTTTACCATAGCCTGTCATTCCAGCTTCTACTTCATCTAAAGGCATAGTATCTTCTGCAGCAAGTACTGGAATATTAATAAAAACTAATGCTATTAAAATGTATAATAAAATTTTCCTTATATTTTTATCCAACTTTAATCACTCTCCAGTTACTTTTAAGAAAAAACGCCCTGATTTCCTGTACTTAAAACATTTGAAATTTTATCTAATTCATTTAAAGCCTGGCCAGTCCCTTCTGCAACACAGGTTAAAGGATCATCACTAACGAAAACTCCAACCTCTGTCTCTTTGCTGAGGAATTTATCAATTCCTGCAAGCAGAGAACCACCACCTGTTAAAATAATTCCTTTTTCTACTATATCAGCTGATAATTCTGGAGGTGTTTGCTCCAATACTCTTCGAGCAGCATGTGCTATATTATCCAATAATTCTTTAAAAGCCTTATTTGTTTCTTCAGCCGATAACTCGATATGTCGGGGTAAACCTGTCATTAAATCTCTTCCCTTTACTTCAAATTTAGCTGAGAAATTTGGATCTGCACTGCCTATATTTATTTTGATCTCTTCGGCAGTAGACTCACCAATAACCAAATTATAATTTTCTCGGACATAACGTACTAGGGCTTCATCAAACTTATCGCCACCAACTCTGATTGACTCGCCAACTACAATTCCACCCAGAGAAAGAACTGCAATTTCTGTAGTCCCACCTCCGATATCAATAACCATATTCCCTTCGGCCTTCTCAATCCCAAGACCAGCTCCAATTGCTGCTGCTATAGGTTCTTCAATCAGATAGGCTTTGCGAGCACCAACCTGGACAGCTGCTTCTAAAACTGCTCTACTTTCCACACCTGTAACTCCTACTGGAATACAGACCATTATTTGCGGCTTGATAAATCTACTTTTAACTCCTACTTTTTTCAAAAAACTTTTGAGCATCATTTCTGCAACTTCAAAATCTGCTATTACTCCATCTTTTAATGGGCGAACCACCTTTATATTGGCTGGAGTCCTCCCTAACATTCTTCGAGCTTCTTCGCCAACGGCAATTATCTTATTTGATTTTGAGTCTAAAGCAACAAAGGAAGGTTCCTGCAAAACAATTCCTTTACCACTTTCATAAATGATTACTGTTGCTGTTCCAAGGTCAATCGCAATTTTTTTGCTGAATTTATTTAATATATTCAATAGATTACTCCCCTCTGTTAATTACTTTTTAAATCATCAGTAATTTTAACATCCTTTTAATGTAATTTTTCTAAAAAGAACAGTACTACAATCCTCTGTTGACAACTTTAACGCTTTTCGGCTTCTCCGGATTTTATAACTGCTGCTTTTGTAAATAAAGGACCAAAAATCTCAGTCAAAGCTGCTGTTAAAATTACCATATTGAATATCATTAAAGAAACATCTGAAACTACTGTAAACTGTTTTTGAACTGAAAAAGCTAGAGCTATAGCAACTCCACCCTGAGGAAACAAACCAAGACCAATATATTTCTTTACTACAGGAGATACATCAAAAAACTGGCCTGCTAACATTGCACCTCCATATTTACCAATAATTCTTGATACTAAAAAAACAAAAGCTGTAATTAAAAAAACTGAAGATCCCATCTGCGAAAACCTGATTTCTGCACCAGCAAAAATAAAGAACATTGCATATAATGGTATTGTTAAAGTGTCTAGATATTCTGAAATATCAAGATTCTTTTCAGCAAAGTTCCTGATTGCAAAGCCGAGTGCTAAATTAGCAATTAAGGATGATAATCCAAAAACTAAGCTCAAAGCTGAACTTAAGACTACCGAAGTCAAAATTGCTACAACTTTTTTAGTTTTATCATCTACCATACTGATATAATGCTGAGTTAAATATCCAATCAATAATCCAATTATTATGGCTGCTGAAATTTCTACCATTGGAACCAAAAGCAGCTGAATCGACAAAGCTTCTCCTGCGCCAATAAACATCATAGCAACTGGACTGATCAGAGCAAAAAGAATTAGGGATAAGGTATTATCTAAACCTACTACCGCCATCAAAGTCGAACTGAGAGGTCCTTCCGCATTATATTCTTTTAAAACCATTATTGTTGAAGCGGGAGCTGAAGCTGCAGCAATAGCACCCAAAAGAAGTGCCATATAAATTGGGGCTCCAATTATATAGACGGCTAAAGCTGAAATTATAGCCCCTCCAAGAGCTTCAAAAATAGTTATAATATATATACTTTTACCAAGCCTTTTAAAAGTTCTTAATGAAAGTTCACTACCAATTGTAAAAACTATAAAAGCTAGTGCAATTTGAGTAATATAGTCTAGTTTTATAATTAAAAACTCATACCAACTGTGAAATTCACTTTCCAAAAATGGAATTAAATTTAAAATATCTGGACTGATTACTATCCCAAATAAAACATAACCTACTACAATTGGTAAACTGTATTTTTTAGAAAATATTATCGCCAGCATCGCCAGTACGAGAAAAAACGCAATTAAATAAATTGCTCTAGTCTGCAGCTCATTGATATGAAACCAATGCTGTAGTTGTTCAAGCTCAATTGCCGCTTCTACATTGTTTTCCATTCTCACACCCCATTATAAACTATCAATCTTAAAATAAAATTAAAATAATTGTGATCTTTGTGTGAAAGCTAGATCAGCTAATCCATTTTTCCTTCTCCGGACTGAATGACAGCGTATTTTGTCATTAAGGGACCAAAAACTTCAGTTATCGCTGCAGTAAGCAGCAAAGTGTTAAAAATCAAAAGCCCAACCTGAGTATCTTGAACATACTGTTTTTGGACTGAATAGGCCAAAGCAATAGCTACCCCACTCTGAGGTAAAAGTCCAAGTCCAATGTATTTTTGTACTGATTCCGGGGCTCCAGAAAATCTCGCTGCTAGAGTTGACCCCCCCACCTTACCGATGATACGCGCAGTTAAATAAACAAATGCTATCAGCAGAAAACTAAGGGAACCCATCTCTGAAAATCTGATTTCTGTACCTGCTATTATAAAAAACATTGCATAAAGTGGTACTGTTAGTGTGTCCATTTCCTCTGAAATTTCCAAATTCTTTTTAGCAAAGTTACGAACTGCAAAACCAACAGACATATTTGCTATTAATGCTGAAAAGCCAAAGTAAATCGAAAGAGCAGAACTTAAAGTAATTGCTGTAACAATAGTTAATATTTTACGAGTTTTTTCACTAAATTTGATTAATAGATATTGAGTTATGTAACCAAAAAATAACCCTAAAATTATTGCCCCGAAAATTTCGATTAAGGGCACAACAATGATTTCTGATAAGTTGATTGTGCCTCCACCTTGATACTGCGAATAAGCAATCGGGTTAATTAAAGAAAAAATAATTAAAGCAAAAGCATCATCAAGGCCAACAACCGCCATAATTGTTGAAGTTAATGGACCTTCTGCATTATATTCTTTTAAAACCATTACTGTTGCAGCGGGAGCGGTAGCAGAAGCAATTGCCCCAAATAAAAGAGCCATATAAAGTGGACGTCCAATAAGATAAACCGCTGAAGCAACCACTAAAAAAGCCGCAGCAGATTCCATAATTGCTATCGAAAATATACTTTTTCCAAGCCTTTTGATAGTTTTTATTGAAAGCTCACTACCAATTGTAAAGGCAATGAAGGCAAGGGCAATATTAGTTACATAATCTAAATTGGATAAAATAAAAGTATACATTCTAGACATTTCCTGGTCTATTGCAGGAATAATTGATATTATATCAGGACTTAATATAATACCTAAAAATACATAGCCAACAACTATTGGAATTCTATATCTTTTAGCTAATAAAACTACTAAAAAAGCAAAAAGTAGTAAAAAAGAAATTAAATAAAGTTCTTTGTTAGCAATATTATTTAAACTCATCCATTTCTCAACATCATGTGCTGAAAAAGATACTATATCATTCATAAATTTCATCCCTTTTTAATTTAATTTTTCTTATAAACTTATAAATCCATTATTATAAGTCTATTAAACAAAGAATATTTTATTTTTCATCATCTTTATTCTCTGCCTCATCTAATAAGTAATGCAGTAGATTAGATCTTTCAATAAAGCCCCTTAAATAGTTCTCATCATTAACAACAAAAAGCATTGACTCTTTATTATTTAGCATAATATCAGCTATCTTTTTCATATCACTGTTTTCTTTAACTGCATCTCGGTTCCGAGACATATATTTTTCTACCTTTTCATCTTTAACATACTTTAAATTTTCTACAGCTTCATTTACTTCATAAAAAAGACGGCTGCTGTCTAAAAAACCAAAACTTTCTGGAATAATATTTTTTAGAATATTATTACTATAAATTGTACCCACCATTTTATTTTGATTATCAACCACCGGTAAGACCGAATGTTCGGATCTATACATTAAGATTATAGCCTTGCGAATACTATCATCTGGAGTAACTGAATTCATTGTTCTAATCATGTAATCTCTTACAATACTCAATCTTTACACCTCCAGCTTATTAATTTCTAATCTATCTAAACAACAACTATATTCTTCTCTACTAGTTAAATAAACTTCTTTGTTTTCTGCAATCCATAAAGCTGCTGATCCACCCCTGAGATTTGCTTCTATAAAATCAAAGTCATCTGTTTGAAAAGTGTAATCTAAAAAGGCAGTATTGTAGGCATCACTTGCGCCTAACCAATTAATAATGCAATATCCGGTTGGAGACAATTGATAAACATCACCATTTTCATCAAAGAGTATCCGGTCACAGTGGAAAGGTATCATAACTCTTTTGGCACCCATTTCCTGCATCTTCTTTCCAGCTTTAATATAATCTTCTTTTTCGTTCATCTCAATATCTAGAATTGATTTGTGATGTTTAAAGTAAGGAGCTACAATATCCGGCTCTGATGCTAAAGCCAATTTTAAAGCCTCACCACTTGCCTGAAGAAATACTTTTTTTCCAAGATCTTTGGAAATTTTTATTAAGCGTTGATAAATATCAAAATCCACCCCAGCTGGAACTGAACCTGAAATTAAAATGCATTCACTTTCTGAGATTGATCTTTTAAAACGTTTTATTAATTCTTCTACTTCTTCTTTTTCGACTCTAAATGTATAGTCATTGTATTGAGTATAAGTTGCAGGATCTTTACCAATCACCTTAACATTATTTCTTATTTCACTTTCTACAGGGATATAATTACTGATAATATCATGTTTTTGAACCATTTTTTCAAAAAACAACCCCTGCTTACCACCAACAAAACCAATATTTTGTACATCTTCATAACCGAGTGATTTAAAGTTAATTGCACTAATTAAACCTTTACCACCAGGATAAACCTTTAAATCTTCTTCACTATAAATAAATTGATTTTTCATAACCTCATTTTTATCTACAAAATATTCGCGGTCAATTGCAGGGTTTAATGTAACTGTTGTAATCATTTTCTTCACCACCTTGTTTTATTGAAAAACTCAAATTGATTTCAAAACAGAAAACCGCTGAAATATCAGCGGCAGGTTTTATTTACTCAGATACTTTATTTATTGATGCTCCAACTCCCCGGAGCCTCTTTTCTATATTTTCATAACCTCGCTCAACATGATAAATATCTTTTACTTCTGTTTGCCCTTCAGCAGCCAATCCTGCCAGAATAAGTGCAGCTCCTGCTCTCAAATCTGTAGCTCTTACTTCGGCACCACTCAGGCGCCCAGGTTTGATGAGGGCACTGTGTCCATCAATTTTTATATCTGCTCCCATTCTTTTCAATTCATCTACATGCATAAATCGATTCTCCCAAACTGTTTCAATAATTAAACTTGTTTCATCAGTTTGAGTTAGTAAAGCCATCATTTGAGACTGCATATCTGTAGGAAAACCAGGATATGGTAAAGTTTTAACATCAACAGATTTCAAATTTTTGCTTGCTTTGACTCTAACTCCTGCAATATCTTCTTCAACAGTAATACCCATCTCATGCATCTTTGCAATTAATGGTTTTACGTGTTCAGTCAAGACATTACGCACAAAAACATCTCCAGCAGTAATAGCAGATGCTATCATATATGTACCAGCTTCAATTCTATCAGGTATAATACGATGCTCAACTCCATGCATCTCATCTACACCTTCAATTTTTATTATATCTGTACCTACACCTTTAATTTTAGCTCCCATAACGGTCAGGAAGTTCGCTAAATCTACAATTTCAGGTTCACGAGCAGCATTTTCAATCACTGTTTTTCCTTCTGCTCTGCTGGCAGCAATCATAATATTGATCGTTGCCCCAACACTTGGATAGTCCAGATAAATTTCTGCTCCGGTTAAATTATCAGCCTTAACATCCACAACTCCATGGTCCAGATTAACTTCTGCACCTAAAGCTCTAAAGCCCTTCAAATGAAGGTCAATAGGCCGATTACCGATATTACAACCGCCAGGTAATGTTGTTCTGGCATGTCCTGATTTAGCAAGCATTACGCCTAAAATATAATATGAAGCCCGTAATTTTCTAGCTAGCTCATGATCTGCCTCTGTTTTGGAAACTGCAGTGGGATCAATTTCTATACGATTCCGATCCCGCTTAACTTTTGCACCCATTTCTTCAATTATACTACATAAATTTGTTACATCTCTAAGTCTTGGAATATCTTCTAAAACTACTCCAGAATCAGCAAGTAGTGATGCAGCTATAATTGGTAATGCCGCATTTTTTGATCCTCCAACTTTAATTTCTCCTTCAAGTGGATTCAAACCTTGAATAATATACTTGTCCACCTCTAAAAGCCCCTTTCTAAATAAATCACGCCTTTAAAGGCCGCTTCAGTCAAATTTTATCATAGTAATGACAATTATTTTTTTTGGCAGCCTATACAGCTTGTACCTGTTATTTTATCAAATATGCCAGCTTTTTTATAATTAATTTTTTCTTCCGGCGCTTTGTCCATTAATTCCTTCCAACAATCACTGCAGAGCAAAGAGCCTGCATTCTTTATAATTTTATCAGATACTCCCTTTTTTTGCAACTTTTCTTCTCGCTCAGGAATCCTGCCAAATTGTTGTGATACTGCATCTTTTCCAACAACTGCCAAAGCTACATCTCCACGGAATTCAGGTGAGTTTTTTCTATTAAAACGAACCCCTTCTTTTCGCGCCCATTCTATATATTTTGAAATATGATTTTTAGCAATATCTCCCCTAATAATCAATTTATATGCTTCGTCATTTTTTAAAGCGCCTTTGACTTCAGGATATAATGCCTTTTCTTTAATTTGGTCTTCAGTTAAATAAGCAATTACCCTTTCTTCAAATTCACCCAAAAATCTATTCTTTTCTCCTTTTTTTATCTCTTTAGATCCAAAAGCTCCCTCGCGAGCAGTTTTCTCCAATTTACTTTCTCCGTTATTGTTTTTCATAGAGTATACCCTCCTGCTAATATTTTAACACTTTGCAGAGGTAATGTGCAACTTTCATTTGCTATTAAAATCAATGCAAAAAAGGACCCTTCTCAGGGTCCCTTTTTATATCTAATTTCATTTATTGTGTTTTTATAGGCGGTCATAGCCGTGATCATGATGTCCAGCTGCCTTAAGGCGAGCCTTTGCACGATCATAAGCTGCTTCCGCACGAGCGAAATCAACATTATCTTTCTCTTTTTCTAGCTTTTCTTCAGCTCTCTCTCGAGCAGCTTCAGCCCTTTCAATATCAATTTCTTCCGGCAGTTCAGCTGTTCTAACAACCAGATTAATCTGATCCGGCTGAACTTCCATAAAGCCGTCACTAATTGCTATCTGGATTTCCTCACCATCTTTAACAACTCGCACAACTCCAATCTTCATTGCAGTTACTAAAGGTGCATGGTCAGGTAAAATACCAATCAGGCCATCTATCGCAGGTCCTTCAATCAAATCTACCTGCTCACTATAAGCCAATTTTTGTGGAGTTACTACATCTAACTGAATTTTTGGTGCAGCAGCCATTGGCTACTCACCTTCTTCCAGCTGTTTAGCTTTTTCTACTGCGTCTTCGATTGTACCTACCATATAAAAAGCTTCCTCTGGTAGATCATCATAACGCCCTTCTAAAATTCCTTTAAAACCGCGAATTGTGTCATCCAGTTCAACATACTGACCAGGAGTTCCTGTAAACTGCTCAGCAACAAAGAATGGCTGAGATAAGAATCTCTCAATTCGACGAGCTCTATTTACTACAATCTTATCTTCTTCAGATAATTCGTCCATACCTAAGATGGCGATAATATCCTGTAAGTCTTTGTATTCCTGTAAAATCTCCTGAACCTCACGCGCAACATTATAATGTTCTTCACCAATGATTCTTGGATCAAGAATATTAGATGTTGAATCAAGTGGGTCAACAGCAGGATAAATTCCTTTTTCCACAATATCTCTGGAAAGTACTGTTGTAGCATCTAAGTGAGCAAATGTGGTTGCAGGAGCAGGGTCAGTCAGGTCATCTGCAGGTACATATACTGCCTGTACAGATGTGATTGAACCTTTCTTGGTTGAAGTAATTCTCTCCTGTAAAGTACCAACATCATATGCAAGAGTTGGCTGATAACCTACAGCTGAAGGCATTCTACCTAAAAGAGCAGATACCTCAGAACCAGCCTGGATAAAACGGAAAATATTATCAATAAATAATAATACATCCTGACCAGCTTCATCACGGAAATACTCTGCCATTGTTAAGCCTGTAAGACCAACACGCATCCGGGCTCCAGGCGGCTCATTCATCTGACCAAAAACCATGGCCACTTTATCCAAAATGTCTGCCTCCTGGAATTCAAGCCAGAGGTCATTACCTTCTCTAGTTCTTTCTCCTACACCAGAGAATACAGAATAACCACCATGCTCTGTTGCAATATTATTTATTAGCTCCTGGATAAGTACTGTTTTACCAACACCAGCACCACCGAAAAGACCTACTTTACCTCCACGAGTATAAGGTGCTAAAAGGTCAATAACCTTAATACCAGTTTCGAAAAGTTCTGTTGTAGACTCTAAATCTTCAAATTTAGGAGCTGGACGGTGAATAGGCATTCTTTCATCTGTTTCTACCTCACCACGATTATCAATTGTATCTCCTAAAACATTAAATACTCTTCCCAATACAGCTTCACCTACAGGTGTGCTGATTGGTGCACCCTGATCAACAGCTTCCATTCCTCTAACTAATCCATCAGTTGAGGACATAGCAACAGAACGAACTCTATCATCACCGAGCTGCTGCATTACTTCACAGGTTAAATCTATATCTTTTTCTTCATTCTCTATTTTAACTGCATATTTAACCTTTGGTAATTTTCCATCCGGAAATTCTATATCAACTACCGGACCAATAACCTGAACTACTCTACCTATGTTCTGGTCACTCACGCAAATTCCTCCTTTATAAAACTTTATTTAAGTGCCTCTGCTCCACCAACAATTTCTGTGATTTCTTTAGTAATTTCTGCCTGACGAGCTCTATTATATTTAAGTGTTAAATCATCTATCATCTCACTTGCATTTTCTGTAGCAGAATCCATTGCAGTCATTCTGGCACCAAATTCACTCGCTTTAGACTCTAAAAGAGCTGAATAAATAACATTAATTAAATACTGTGGTAAAATGTTATCAAAAACTTCAGCTGGCGAAGGTTCGAATATATAATCGACATATTTTTTAGTATCGCTGCCTTCTTCTGCTGTCTCTGCATCCATCTGCTGCTCATCATCGGATTCAATTTTTTTTGCTTCCTCGGCAAATTCTTCTACCGGTAAAAGCTGCATCTTTTTAACTGTCTGACTGATAGCAGAATTAAAATGAGTATAAATCATAGATACCTTATTAACATCTTCTGCCTCAAAATGATGAATAATCTCATCAGCAATATTGTTGGCAAAACCATAACCTGGATAATCATCAAGCTGAACATATTCGGCCATTATATCCGCTTCACGTCTTCGGAAATAATCTCGTGCCTTACGGCCTAAAACCAGCAAAGAAACCTCTTCTTCCGTTTCTACAATTTCTTCAGCTATATCCATTACCTTATGATTATAGGCTCCACAGAGACCTCTATCTGCTGTAATAACAATCACTAAATGCCTGCCGCCTTCTCTTTCTGCTAAAAGTGGGTGGTTTTTTTCTTTAGTCCTTGTAAAAACTCCCCTCAAAACTTCAACTGTTTTATTGAAATAAGGTCTGGCATCTTCTGCTCTATCCTGAGCATTTTTCAGTTTAGCGGATGCAACCATTTTCATAGCTCTGGTTATCTTTTGAGTGTTTTTAACACTACCTATCCGCCGCTGAATATCTCGCATATTCTGCATTGTTATTTCACCTCAGCTTCCTCTGCTTCGGTATCAGATCCCTTAGAATCATTAACTTCAGTTTCAGCTGATTCATCAGATTCATTAGAATCCATATCTACAATAGTATTTTCTTTAACCTGGAACATTTCTTTAAACTCTTTAACCATATTATCTAATTTTTCTTTAAGCTCATCAGATAATTTTCCAGATTCAAGAATCTCATCTTTGATTTCAGAATAGTTGTTGTCTACAAAGCTAAGATATTCTTCTTCAAAACGCTGTAAATTATCAACTGGAAGATCATCTAAATGACCATTAGTTACCGTATAAATTATAATGATCTGTTCTGCTACCGGCATTGGCGAATACTGATTCTGTTTTAGAATCTCTACAATTCTTTCACCACGGGCCAGTTTCTGCTGTGTTGATTTATCAAGGTCAGATCCGAACTGTGAGAAAGCCTCAAGTTCACGATACTGAGATAAGTCAAGACGCAGAGTACCAGCAACATCTTTCATTGCCTTTATCTGAGCATTACCACCAACACGAGACACAGAAATACCTACGTTAACAGCAGGTCTTACACCTGAGAAGAATAACTCACTTTCCAGATAAATCTGTCCATCAGTGATAGAAATTACGTTGGTAGGAATAAAAGCGGAAACATCTCCAGCCTGTGTTTCAATGATCGGCAGTGCAGTTAAAGAACCTCCACCTAAATCATCATTTAACTTAGCTGCACGCTCTAATAAACGAGAGTGTAAGTAGAACACATCACCAGGATAAGCTTCACGTCCAGGTGGTCTTCTTAAGAGAAGTGACATGGAACGGTAAGCCACCGCATGTTTGGAAAGATCATCATAAACTACTAATACATCTCTATCATCTTCGTACATAAAATGCTCACCCATCGCACAACCAGAATAAGGTGCGATATATCTAATCGGAGCTGGCTCACTTGCTGTAGCAGAAACCACTATAGTGTAATCCATTGCTCCTTCTTCTCTTAATCTTTCTGTAAGTTGAGCTACGGTTGAGTTTTTCTGTCCAATAGCTACATAAATACAAATTACATCATTATCCTTCTGATTAATAATTGTATCAATACCAATTGCTGTTTTACCAGTCTGGCGGTCACCGATAATTAATTCACGCTGACCTCTACCAATTGGAGTCATTGCATCAATTGATTTTAAACCTGTCTGTAATGGAACTTCAACAGGCTGACGCTCAACTACACCAGGCGCCTCAGATTCTACAGGACGATATGTATCACTATCAATTGCCCCTTTTCCATCAAGTGGCTGTCCAAGTGGGTTTACAACCCTACCTAATAAAGCCTCTCCAACAGGAACCTCAACAACACGACCGGTACGTTTTACATCATCACCTTCTGCAATTAATGTTTCGTCACCGAGTAAAACAACACCGATATTATCTTCCTCAAGGTTTAAAGCCATTCCGAATACTTCATTAGGAAATTCTAGAAGTTCTCCGGACATAGCATCTTTAAGTCCGTAAACATGTGCGATACCATCTCCAACATCTAATACAGTACCTACACCCACGGATTCTAATTTTTGTCCATAATTATCTATTTCTTTTTTTATAATAGAACTTATTTCTTCAGGTCTCAGTTTCAAATTAATTCACCCCTAACTTACTTACTGGAATCGCCTTCAGCTTCTGCTTTAATGAACTCAGTTCATTGCGCAGACTGCCGTCAATAATATAGTCTTCAATTTTTAGAACAATACCAGCAATGATTTCTTCATCAACATTATTTTTGATCAGTATATTATAATCTAATAGTGAATCCAATTTTTCTTTTAATTTATCAAGAATAGAATCATTCAATTCTACCGCTGATGTGACTTCTACATGTAGGATACTTTCGGCATCATCAACAAGAGTGTTAAACTCTTTGATGATTGATTCTAAAAAGAATTCTCTTCTTTTATCAATTAAAATAAAAAGAAAGTACAAAATATCCTCTTCCATCTGTTCAGCAAATATTTGATTTAACGTATTTTTCTTGTCTTCTGGTATAATTCTTTGATGAAAAAGAAGCTCATTTAAATCTTCATTTTCAAGTGTTAACTGCCAGAATTCATTCAAATTTTCTTTTAGTTCTAAAAGATTATCATGTTCTTTTCCAAGCTCAAATAAAGCTCGACTGTATTTGGAAGCTACTTCATTTCTCATTGCAGCTCACCCAGTTTCTCTTTATCTAAATCATCTATAAAGTCCATAATCATCTGCTGATGTTTTTTCTCGTCTAACTGCTCTCGGATTAGTTTATTTGCTGCTAGAACAGTGTAATCAGCAATGCTGTCTCTAAGTTCAGCTGCTGCTTCCTTTTTAGCCTGCTCAATTTCTTCTAACTTCTTGGCCTTTAAACTTTCAGCTTTTTCTTCTGCTTCATTTATTATATTTTTAGCCTTTTTATTGGCTCTAGTTTCTGCGTTATCAACAATTTCTTGGGCTTCACTATGAGCATTCTTCAGTTTTTCCTCATATTCAGCCTTTATTTCTTTAGCCTCTTCTCTGCGAGCTTCAGCATCATCTAAATCACCATTAATTTGTGCTGCTCTTTTGTCAAGTATCTCTTTAATTGGTGAATAAAGAAATTTGCGCAGTAAATAAAGAAGTACAAAAAAGTTAAGTAACTGCCATAACATTGTAGTGTTAATATTAACCAAGAGTACATTCACCTCCTGAAATATAATGACCCATTATAAAATGGGAAAATAGTCGCTAAATATAGTAAGTACTATTAAGTCAGGAGATTGCTCCCCCGACTTAATCTACACTTTACTATATTGTAAAGATTAAAACAATGGCAATAACCAGTGAATAAATACCTGTTGACTCAGCAACAGCCTGACCTAAAAGCATAGTTGTAATAATGTTACCTCTAGCTTCTGGATCTCTGGCTACAGATTCTACAGCTTTACCAGCAGCATACCCCTGACCAATACCAGGACCAATACCTGCGATCATTGCAAAACCTGCTCCTAAAAGAGCTGAGGCTCTAATAACTGTGTCAATAACTTCTGGTGCGAATTCTACCATTATAATTTCCTCCTTTCAATATTAAAAACAAAAAGTCTTATTTATACTCATCAAATTTGCTTTGAAAAGTATCCTTGAGTAAATCAACAATTGACATCAGTATGACTACAAATTTTATCATAAATAGTCCTACTGCTGCAGCAAGAAAGTTTAATTTAACACTTCTAGCTGCACTAAAAAGCACTACAAAATAGAGGGCATATTCTATAAAATATCTGTTACGTATAAATTTCTCTGCTGACTCTTCTTCCATACTCAATGCCCTAATTATGTTATTATATTTTAATCTTAAAAGAAGTGTAGCAATCACAAGCCCAAATATAAATCCTAAAGTAATATCGAATTCACCAGCCAACAATGAAGAAACAATTGGAAAAAGCGAAAATAAGTATGTTATTTTCAGAATTTCTTTTTGTAATTTCTTTGGATCATCAATGTTTTTCATTTATTACTCCTTAGTCATTAAAATTTGGTCTTTACTTCCTTTAAGTATTAAAAACAAAAGTAAGTTTAACTTAAAGTTAATTAAAATTTAAATTCCATAAATTAAAAAGATAGCAATAACCAGTGAATAAATACCTGTTGAGGCTGAAATTACCTGACCCAATAACATTGTTGTAATAATCGGACCTCTAGCCTCAGGCTGTCTTCTCACGGCCGATGTTGCTTTTCCAGCAGCAAAGCCCATACCTATTCCCGGACCCATACCTGCCATCATTGCGGCTCCAGCGGCGATATAAGAAGCAGTTGTAATAACTGTTTTTACTACTTCAGGCGTAAATTCAATCATAATTTGCCTCCTTTCTTAATGTTAAGACTTAGCAACTGAAATATAGGCAATTGCAACCATACCAAAGATTAAAGCCTGAATTGCTCCTACAAAAACTCCAAACCAAGCATGTAATGGCACTGGTATTAAAGCAGGTGCTGCCTGATAGATTAGAGTAATAATAATACCTCCACCTACAATATTTCCAAAAAGACGGAATGAATGAGAAATCGGTTTTGCTAGTTCTCCAATTATATTAATAGGGAGCAAGAAAATTACTGGTTCCGCAAAGCCTTTAATATAACCCCAAACTCCGTATTCTCTCATACCTTCGTACTGAACCACTAAAAATACTACAAGCGCAAGTCCAAGTGTTGTGTTCAAATCCCCAGTCGGATTAGTCACACCAGGTACAACTCCAATCAGGTTTCCAATTCCAACATAAATAAATATTGTTGCAATAAAAGGAAGAAATCTCCATCCCTCACCCGGAAGCATTGGCTCTATCTGTTTATAAATTAATTCTACCATAAATTCTGCTACATTTTGCTTGCCATTTGGTCTAACACTTAATTGTGAAGTCAAATATTTAGCTCCAAGCAAAATAATAACAACAGAAACCCAACCAACTATTAAGGTATCGGTTATTGGAAATAATTCATTGCCAAATAAATAAAACTGTATTTGTGGACCTGGATTCAAAATATTTCCTCCTCTCTTAAAATAATTTTTAAATAAGAGTTTAAATGGATTGTAAAAATAACAGTTCAAATAAATAAAATAATCAGAAAATAGATTTTATTTAATCATCAAAAGTTGAGATAAGCAGCTTATAAACTGAATAAAAACCAGCTGCCAGACCAACAATTAAACCACTAAGTTTAAATAAAAGATCAAAACCTAAAAGATTGTCTATTAAATAACCAGAACCAAAACCAATTGCAGCAGCAGAAACTATCATTAGACCAACTTCTGTCAATAAAGAAAGTCCTCGCATAATCTGACGCCAATCTTTGTTATCCATTTTTACCTTATCCTTTTCATATTTTATTATATAAAAAACAAAGTTGCAAGTAAATTTGTGAATTTAACAACAAACTTTTTTAAAAAAGCAAATAATAAAATACATTATTTATTTAATTATTAAAAATATAATTTTTCTGTAAAAAATTAACTATCTTCCAGTGAACAACCTTCTTTTGGCAGTTCCACAGAAAAGATGCCCAGCTTCTTAGCTCCATAAATAACACTTAAAATTACAGCAATGAAAATAATTAAAGCATGGTCAAATTTAATACCATTAATAACAAAAGCAATTGTACCCAGAATTACACTAATAATGTAGACTGAAATAACAGCCTGCTTTTGATTCATACCTATTGCCAAAAGTCGATGATGAATATGACCATGATCAGCCTCTCCAATTGGACGGTCATTAAAAACTCTTCGAACAATTGCAAAGGTTGTATCTAAAATAGGAATTGCCAGGGCCAGCATCGGCACAAAAATCGTCACTGCTGTTGCACTTTTTAAAGCACCTGTAATAGATACAGCAGCAATTATATAACCAATAAACATAGAGCCCGTATCTCCCATAAAAATTTCAGCTGGATTAAAGTTGTATTTCAAAAAGCCCAAACAGCTTCCCGCCAGCAAAATTGCAAGCATCGGTGCCACAATCTGATTTTCCTGTAAGCCAACTGCAAAAAGAGTTAAAACAGCAATTATTGAAACCCCTGCCGCAAGTCCATCAAGCCCATCAATTAAATTTATAGTATTAATAACACTAACAATCCAAAAAACAGTAAAAGGAATTGTATAAATTCCTAAATAAATAAAACCACCAAATGGATTAGTTATAAAGTTAATTTTAACACCATAATAAATCAAAATCAATGCACCAATTATCTGTCCTCCAAATTTTAGCGGAGCAGATATTTCAAATTTATCATCCAGCAGTCCTAAAATTAACATAAAACTACCGCCAATGATAATCCCTTTAATTGTCTGATTAGCGGGTATAAAAAATCTTAACGGAATCATAAAGGCGAGATAAATTGCTGTACCACCTGCCGTTGCTATAATTTTTCTGTTTATTTTTCTATCTCCAGGTTTATCAACAAAATTCAGCTTATGCGCAAGCTTAATTATAACTGGAGTTATAATTAAAGATAAAATTAAAGCAACTATAAAAGCAGCTAGATAGAACACTTACCTCACCTCCTTAACGTTTAATAATATCGGTTTTTTAAACAATCCCTTTATTTGTGTTCAATAATTTTTGAATATTTAGCAAGTCCTCGGCAGCAAAACATTTACTTAGTACCGTATAATCGATCTCCTGCATCACCAAGACCAGGGACAATATAAGCATGATCATTTAATTTCTCATCTAAAGCAGCTGTCCAAATATCAATGTCAGGATGTGCATCCTGAATCTTTTTAATTCCTTCGGGAGCAGCAACTAAAGCCATAAATTTAATACTGCGTGGATTTCTTTCTTTAATGAATTTTATTGCTTCCATAGCTGTATTACCAGTAGCCAACATTGGATCCACAACCAACAAATCTCGCTCTTCAACATCAGTTGGCAGCTTACAATAATATTCTACTGCTTCTAAAGTTTCGGGATCTCGATATAAACCAATATGGCCAACACGAGCAGCCGGAATAAGTTTTAAAACGCCATCCAGCATTCCTAGTCCCGCTCTTAAAATAGGTACTATACCCATTTTTTTACCAGCAATCATTTTGAATTTAGCTTTGGTGATCGGGGTTTCAATTTCTACATCTTCTAATGGCAGATCTCTTGTTACCTCATAAGCCATTAAAGTTGCTACCTCATCGGCAAGCTCTCTAAATTCTTTAGGTCCAGTATTTTTATCCCTCATTATTGCTACTTTGTGTCTGATTAACGGATGATCCATTACATGTAATTCACTCAAAGTTATTTCTCCCTTCATATTATATTATTCTACCAAAAGAGGCTTAATCCTCCTCTATCAGCGGAATGTTCTTCATTTTTTTTAATAATTTCTTTAAATTAGCTTCTATTTCATCTCTTGTATTCCTATATACTTCTTCAGAAAGCCCAAACGGATCTTGAATATCTTTAGAGTTGGATTCAAACTGACTTAATTCTTTTAAGGTAGATATCTTATCAGCTAAACCAGGATATTTCAAAATTAAAGCCCGACTGTGTTTGCGGGTCATAGTAATAATCAAGTCTACTTGATTCAATTCAACCTCATCTATATTACGGGAGCTGTGATCTGTGATGTCTATCTTAATTTCTTTCATTACAGATTTTGCCTTTTCATTAACTTCAGCCCCCTTAACAGCTGAAATACCGGCTGAACAGACTTCCCACTCTTTCAACTCAAATTCATCATTTTTTTTAATTAAATCTCTAAATAAATACTCCGCCATAGGACTCCTGCACGTATTTCCTGTGCAAACAAATAAAATTTTCTTAATTGTTTCCACCTCCCGGCTGAGAATAATTTTCCGCTGTAGCTGCTTTATAAATTCTATTCATAACTGCTTCACCAATCCCTGCAGAGTCAAGCTCTTCAATATAAATTTCAGCTATACTTTCATCATTATCAAGTTTTCTAAGCAAATCAAAAAGATTTTTAGCAAGCTCTTCTGGTTGCTTGTGACTAAACACTTTTAAAAGTTCTATTTTTTTATTAGAAAAATCTTCAACTTTAAATTCACTTTCTCTAGCAGTTATAATAGCAATTTTTTTACTATCAGCTTTGCTTAATGCTTGATTTAAAACAGAAAGTTTATCAGAAAAATTAAATATAAATACTTTTTTTTGAGGAGCATAATGCCGATATTTCATTCCAGGAGACAGCACTTTTTTGTCTTTTAATTCAGCGGCAAGAATTACTTTTTCGCCTAAAAATTGAGCGATTTCTTCTCTGCTGATTCCGCCTGGCCTTAAAACTTTAACCTTATCTTCTCTAATATCAATAACTGTAGATTCTACCCCAAAGTGACAGAATCCACCATCAAGAATTAATGGTATTTTCCCCTTTAAATCATTATAAACATGACGGGCTCTAGTGGGACTGGGAAAGCCCGAAGTATTTGCACTTGGTGCTGCCAGGGCGAGTTTTGATTTTTCTATCACCGCCAGCATTAAAGGATGCGCGGGCATTCTAACAGCAATAGTATCTAAACCAGCAGATGTTTCAGTAGGGACCTTACTATTTTTAGGGAAAATTATTGTTAAGGGTCCAGGCCAAAATTGAGACATTAATTTCTCAGCTTTATCAGAAATATCTTGGCTGATTAATTCTTTAAGTTGTGATTTTTTTGCTATATGTACAATCAAAGGATTATCTTGCGGTCGACCTTTGGCCTTAAATATCTTTTTTACAGCTGCTGGATTTTTAGCATCAGCTGCCAGGCCATAAACTGTTTCTGTTGGCAGACCTACTACTTCACCTTTTTTTAAGAGTTCTGCAGCCTCAATGACTGCAGAATCTTTTTGTAATTTTTTCATGAATTCTAAATCATTAATCAAGTCACTCATCGAGTTTAGTTTAAGATCATGATGGTATTCGGTTTCTTTAATTTTAGTTTGAAATTGCATTTATTTCACCCAATTTTAACTGCTGCAGTTATATTTTATTCAGGATCTTTTTTATTAAAAGTTGCAGAAACAATCCGATCATTTTCCGAATAATCTTTTTTAACTTCAACATCAGTCCAATTATCCCCAAAAATATTTTTAACAGCTTTTGCCTGCTGATAACCTATTTCTAAAAATATTTTACCACCATTTTTGATAATTTTTTCAGATTGAGGTATTAAACTTTTATAGAAATCTAAACCATCTTCTCCTGCTTCTAAAGCAGTTTTGGGTTCTTTTTTTACTTCTGGATCCAAATCTTTCATTTCAGACTTTGAAATATAAGGTGGATTAGAGACTATAATGTCAATATCTGTGATTTTTCTTTTTATAAACTCAGTTAATAAATCACTTTTTAAAATACTCATTCTTTCACTTAATTCATGTTTTTCCATATTATGGCTTGCAATTTTTAAAGCAGTTGGAGAAACATCTACTCCCACAACTTTTGCATTCTCAAGATAATGAGCAAGGCTAACTGCTATCGCTCCACTCCCTGTACCAACATCAATTATTTGGGGGCTCTCCATCTCATTCTGGCTGCAGTATTCAATTACTGCTTCTACTAAATTTTCTGTATCAGGACGAGGAATTAAAACCCCTTCTCTTACTTTAAATTCTAAAGACATAAATTCTTTTTTTTCAGTAATATAAGCAACCGGGATTCGTTGAGCTCTTTTTTTGATCATCTCTCTATAACTATCAATCTCATTATTCTTTAACGGATAATCATATTTTACATAAAGATTGATTCTTTCCATATCAAGTAGATCCGCCATTAAAACCTCTGCGTCAAGCCGGGAACTTTCGATCCCTCTTTCAGCCAGAAATTGGTCACTGCGGTTAAGAAGTTCTTTAATATTCATTTAGATCTTCTCCAATCTCTTGACATTGTCCTCCTCAATTAAGGCTTCAACTATAGGGTCAAGATCTCCGTCTAAAATCTTATCAAGCTGATGTAAGGTCAGATTAATTCGATGATCACTAACTCTTCCCTGAGGAAAATTATAGGTTCTAATTTTTTCGCTTCGGTCACCAGTACCTACCTGTGATTTGCGGGCTTCTGCTCTTTCCTTCTGTTTTTCTTGTTCTTTTTTCTCCTGCAGGCGGGCACGCAAAATACGCATTGCCTTTGATTTATTTTTATGCTGAGATTTTTCATCCTGACAGGAAACTGTAAGACCAGTTGGATTATGTGTAATTCGAATAGCAGAGTCAGTTGTATTTACACTCTGACCACCAGGCCCACTGGATCTAAAAGTATCAATTGTTAAATCATTAGAATTTATTTCTACATCTACTTCTTCTGCCTCAGGTAAAACAGCCACAGTAGCTGTTGAAGTGTGGATCCGACCACTAGACTCAGTTGAAGGGACACGCTGAACCCGGTGAACTCCACTTTCGTATTTCAAATATTTAAAAATATCTGTTCCTTCAATTGTAAAAATAATTTCTTTGAATCCACCAGTTCCAGACTCATTAGCACTCATTATTTCTACTTTCCAACCTTTACCTTCTGCATAACGAGAATACATTCTGTATAAATCTGCTGCAAAAAGTGCAGCTTCATCCCCACCAGCACCGGCTCTGATTTCTACAATAACATTTTTCTCATCATTGGGATCATCAGGCAACAGCATAACTGGCAGCTGTTCTTGTATTTTTTCTTTTTTAGGCTTTAACTCTGCAATCTCTTCTTCAAATAAAGCCTGCATTTCTGGATCATCATCAAGCTCCATCATTTCTTCAGCTTCTTTGATTCCTGCTTTTGCTTCTTTATATTCCTTATATTTATCTACAATTTTTTTTAATTTTGCATGTTTTTTTAGTAATTTTTGATATTTAGCGCTATCATTAATTACCTCTGGATCACTTAATTTAGAATTTAGTTTTTTGTATTTTTTTACAAGTTTATCTAGTTTTGCTTCTAAATCATTTACGTCAAACATTTATATTCCACCTCATATTATCTTAAAAATTGATAAAATTATTCTTCTTTAATAGCATGACAACTTCTACAGCGAGCTTCATAAACCTCAGCTGCTCCAACTAAAATGACGGGATCATCTGCTGCAGCTGGCTCACCATCAATTAATCGCTGAGTTCTACTTGCAGGTTCTCCACACTGGATACAAATAGCATGCAGTTTATCAACATATTCAGCTCTAGCCATCAATTCCGGCATTGGCCCAAAGGGCTGATTGCGAAAATCTCTATCTAAACCTGCTAAAATAACTCTTTTCCCTCTATCAGCCAGATCTTCACAAATTTCAATTAAATCTTCATGAAAAAATTGAGCTTCATCAATACCTACAACATCTACACTGGCATCAATTCTCTTTAAAATTTCTTCTGGATGATCTACAGGCACTGCTTCTATACTGTTTCCACTGTGAGAAACAACATCTTTTTTACTGTAACGATTATCTAAAACTGGTTTGAAAACTTTAACTTTCTGTTTAGCTATTTTTACTCTTCTCAATCTTCGAATAAGCTCTTCGCTTTTTCCACAGTACATTGGACCAGTAATCACTTCTAACCAGCCACTTTTTGTTATTTTATACAATTACTCCACCTCGTCATTTTAATGCTTATCTATTTTAATTAGATTATTAAATTAATTTCTATTTTAAAATTAATCTACTCTCTTAAAATTTATAATTTAAAGCCAATTATTAAAAAAATTTCTAAAAAAAAAGCAGAGCAATTAAGCCCTGCAGCAGAAAAAAGGATTTCTTATCCGTTCTACTCAGAATCTTTTTCTGATTCTTCTTCTGAGCTTTCGTCTGAAATCCCATATTTTTTATTAAATCTTTCAACACGACCACCTTTTTTGGCTTTGCGCTGTTTTCCTGTATAGAATGGATGACAGCTAGAACAAACTTCAACCCTAATATCATCTTTAGTTGACTTAGTTTTATAAACCTCGCCGCAGGCACAGGTTATTGTAGTTTCTTTAACGTCTGGGTGGATTCCTTCACGCATCTATATCACCTCTCTTGCATGCATAATTATTGTTACACCGATTATTTTATGTCTTAAAAATCGGTCTGAAGACATAAATCTTCACGCTAAAATTTATTATAACATAGCCCTTTTAGCTATGCAAGGAAAAGCGAGCTATTTTAAAAAATAAGAATTTTCTCGCCTTTGCTTAAATAAATTTCGAACCTTAGCTTTTAAAAACTTTATCCAGCATCTTCAGCAATTCCTCATTGTCTTTAGTGTTTTTAAGCTGTTTGAGGAAAGTTTTCATCAGTTCATAATCTGTCATGTTTTCTGTCTGCTGACGAAGTTTCCAAATAATCTCTAGCTCTTTTTCACCTAAAAGCATTTCTTCTTTCCTGGTACCAGAGCGATTAATGTCAATTGCAGGGAACATTCTTCTCTCTGCTAGACGACGGCTTAAATGCAGTTCCATATTACCTGTACCTTTAAATTCCTCGTAAATTACATCATCCATTCGGCTACCTGTATCAACTAAAGAAGTCGAGATAATCGTTAAACTTCCTCCTTCTTCTATGTTGCGAGCCGCTCCAAAAAATCTTTTAGGAAAATGCATAGCTGTAGGATCTAGACCACCCGAAAGGGTTCTGCCGCTGGGAGGAATAGTCACATTTGAGGCTCTGGCCAATCTGGTAATACTATCGAGCAGGATTACTACATCGTTTTTATGTTCAACCAACCTTTTAGCTTTTTCCAAAACCAATTCGGCTACCTGTATATGTTCTTCTGGTGGTTCATCAAATGTTGAAGCAATTACTTCCGCATCAACTGAACGCCTCATATCTGTAACTTCTTCCGGTCTTTCATCAATTAATAAAATCATCATTTTGCTTTCCGGATAATTATAGCGAATACTATTTGCTATCTTTTTTAAAAGTACTGTCTTACCAGCTTTAGGAGGAGAAACTAAAAGACCACGCTGCCCTTTACCGATCGGGGCAATCAGATCAATTAAACGTGATGATATTTCATTTTTATGATATTCTAATTTATATCTTTCTTCTGGATAAAGCGGGGTTAAATCCTCAAAATGTGATCGTTCTCTGGCTTTTTCTGGATCCTGATAATTTACAGCCTCAATCCTTAAAATAGCAAAATATTTTTCGCTATCCTTTGGCTCTCTTACCTGACCTGAAACGACATCACCTGTTCTTAAATCGAAACGCCTGATCTGAGAAGCAGATATATAAATATCATCACTTGAAGGAATGTATTTAGACGGTCTTAAAAAACCATAGCCTTCATTTTGTATAATCTCTAAAACACCTTCAGCAAAAATGTTACCCCCTTTTTCTGTTCCTTTTTTTAAAATAGCAAAAATCAAATCTTTTTTTCGCATCTGCGAATAACCGCTAACACCCATTTTTTTTGCTATCTCATGTAACTCTGTAATTGTTTTTCTTTCTAACTCACTGATGTTAAGCACATCAAGTCCACCTTTCTTAAAATTTTCCTGTTTTATTATAAAATAATTTTAAACTAAATTACGTTCAGCCCCAGCTGAAAGAGCAGATAAACCCCTGCAAAATAAACAACTGCCGCTGCAATCGCATCCCAACCCATCCACATAAATGAACGCCGCGAGCGATAAAATAGTCCAATTAAAATAATTGTTGCCATAACTATACCAACTGTAGCTGTTAAAATATGAACTATTTTGGCATCCTCCAATAAAACTCCCTGCCGGTAAAAAACATCCGCAAAAAAGATTACTGTCATATTGAAAATATTACTACCAAATACATTCCCAACTGCCATATTATATGCTCCAATTTTAATAGCTGAAATTGTAGCAACTAGTTCCGGTAATGAGGTAGCTGCAGCCACTAATATTGAACCAATAAAACTCTGATCGATCCCAGTAACAGCAGATATTTGATCTGCAGTTAATGTTAATCTATACCCACTGAATACGATTACTACTGCACAGGCAGCAAAACCCAGCAGAGCTTTATTTAAAGTATAGTCTGGATTAAGATCATTTTCTTTTTTCTTATCCGCAGCATCAAGTGGATTATTCCGATCATAACGATAAATCATTCTGACACTGGCCAGGTAAGTTAAAAGCAGAATTATACTATCTACTCCGACTCCAAAAACACTTAAATTAAAGTTCATAAAATGGGATAAGATTAAACTGAAAACTACTAAAGCTGAGAGTAATACACCAACAAGACCGGAGAGGATGTGACTGTAGTTAACTCGAAGTAATAAAGGGCCTTTACCCTGAAGTAAATCTGCAAAAGCTAAAATAACAAGATTAAAAGTGTTGCTGCCAAAAGCATTACCAACTGCAATATCTGGAGCACCTACCAAAGCTGAACTGATACTTGTTACCAGCTCAGGCAGTGAGGTTGCCATTGCAATTAAGATCCCACCAATAAAAGCCTGTCCCAAACCACTTTTATCAGCGATTATGTCCCCAAAACGTGATAAATATGTTCCAGAAATTATTATGAAAATTGCCATCAAAACAAACATTAACCAGAGCTGTGTCAACTGTATCCTCCTTTTTAAAAAGATACCGGGCACTTGTAAAATATCTCCATTCATTAACCATCAGTGAGTTATCCTGGAAATATTTTACAAGTGCCCGGTACCCTGATTACTTAATCTAAATTACCAAGCTTGACCATCACTACCTAGGATTTTAATCTTTTCTTTTACCTTTTCAGCAATTGCTTCTCTACCAGGCCCACAATATTTACGTGGATCATATAGTTCTGGTTTTTCAGCAAAAACTTCTTTAACTTTAGCAGTAAATGACTGCTGGAAATCAGTATTTACATTAACTTTGTTAACACCATACTTAACACCAGTTTTTAGATCTTCTGCAGAAATACCAGAAGCTCCATGTAAAACAACAGGCATATCAATTAACTTTTTGATTTTATCAAGTCTTTCAAAATCTAATTCTGGTTCACCTTCGTAAACACCATGAGCAGTACCAATTGCAATTGCAAGTGCATCTACACCGGTAGCATCTACAAATTCTTTTGCCTGATCTGGATCAGTGTACATTGCATCTTTTTCTTCAACTGTGTGGTCATCTTCTGTACCACCAATTGTTCCTAATTCTGCTTCCACACTAACTCCAACACTATGAGCTGCTTCTACTACTTTCTTAGTTAAAGCAATGTTTTCCTCAAAAGATAATTTTGAAGCATCAATCATTACAGATGAGAATCCTGCTCTAATACACTTCATAATACTATCAAAATCACTACCGTGATCTAAATGTAAAGCAACTGGAATATCAATATTTTTTGTTGCAGCTTCTACCATCTGCATCACATAGTCAATACCAATATAGCGAATAGCTCCTTCACTTGCCTGTAAGATGACTGGGGAATCAAGTTCTTCTGCACCCATCATTATCCCCTGTAGAAATTCCATGTTATTAATGTTAAATCCACCAACTGCATAAGTTTTCTGATGTGCATCTTGTAAAATATCTGCCATTGGAACTAAATTCATTATTTATTTCCTCCTCTTATATAGTAATTCAGGGTCTTTTAAAAATTATTTGGTTTTCCCTGAATAGAGTGGATACACACTTTGTTTAACTGCCTTAACTTTTGTAGATCACTTTTATTGACAGCAGCTATATTTAAGAGCGCACCACAATCATTACAAATTAATTGAATTTTATCAGAAAATAACTCTATATTTATGTTATCACTGCTGCATTCACAACTCAAGGCACCTTCTTCAGCAATATCATGAATAAAATCTAATGCCTGCAGCATTATATCTGGATTTTTAAAATCATCAAAGCCTAATTCAGCCGCCATTAATTCTAAATCTTGTTTTTCTTTTATAATTTCTTCATTAACCAAGGTTGATTTACCAAAAAATCCTGGATTCAGACCTGTTTCCCTGCAGGAAAGGGGAATTAATTTTTTAGAATGCCAAAACTTATGCGCTGACACATTGATTTTATGAGCTTTATTACAGTGTAAACAAAAATAATTAATCTGCACCCGAGAATTATCTGTTTTTTTAATCGAAGCTTTTTCTGCTCCACAACTGCAGCTTAACTGCTTTAATTTGCCTACCGGAAGCTCAAAAATATTAATTTCTTCTCTTTCCAGACGACCACAGGCAGGACAACTTAAAGCAATTGTTGTTGAAAGTTTAATTAACATTTTTTATCCCGGCCTGTATTTATCAAGGCCAGGTCTTCACCTCCTTAACCTAATTATTCTTCATTGATTCTAAAAATCCTTTTTTGAATCTTAAAAATTAGGTTAAGTCAAATGTTTAATTTAATTATCTTCGTTAATAATTTTTTTTATTTCTCTAATTCTAACTCTATGCTCTTCTGTTTTAAAACATTCAGCAAAAGCTTCACTTTCATATTCATAACCGGCTTTAGAAGCATCCGCGTATTTTTTATTTACAGCTGTTTTAATCAATTTAACGGCTTTAGTAGAACGGTCAGTTATTTCCAAAGCTAAATCACGAGTCTCTGCAAGTAAACTTCGAGGTGTAACAACTTTATTTATTAAGCCCAATTCGTAAGCTAAAGCTGCATCAATTATATCACCTGTATATAATAGTTCTTTTGCTTCGGCTTCCCCAATTAATCGAGGCAGCCTCTGAGTGCCACCAAAAGCAGGGATGATTCCTAATTTAACTTCTGGTTGACCAAAACGAGAACGGGTTGAAGCAAGACGGAGATCACAGGCTAATGTTATTTCCATTCCACCACCAAGAGCATAACCATCGATTGCTGCAATTACAACAGGCGCACTATTTTCAATTAATTCACATAAACTTTGCCCTTTTTGTGAAAGTTTTTTTGCCTGCTCACTATCTAAATTTTCTAGATAATCAATATCCCCACCAACAGAAAAGGCCCTATTTCCTTTTGAAGTCAAAATTACAGCTGCTACTTTTTCCGCGGCAAAAAGTTCTTCTAAAGTTTGATACAACTCGTCTAATAACTCTTCATTATAAGCATTTAAAACTTCAGGACGATTAATACTGACTGTTGCTACTGGAGAATCAAAATCACATTTAACTAAATCTCCTGCCATGTTTTTCCCCCTTACTCTTTGTTATCCAAAGCTGCTTCAATAAAACTAACAAATAAAGGATGCGGTCTATTCGGTCTTGATTTAAATTCAGGATGAAACTGTACTCCCACAAACCAAGGATGATCAGGAATCTCGACTATTTCTACCAATCTATCATCGGGAGAAACACCAGTTAAAACCATACCTGCCTTTTCAATTTGATCACGATAATGATTGTTAAATTCATAACGATGCCTGTGTCTTTCATATATAACTTCTTCCTGATATGAATCACGGCTAATGCTCTCATCTTTTAATTTGCAGGGATAAAGGCCAAGACGCATAGTACCACCCATATCTTCTACATCATGTTGATCAGGCATTAAAGCAATTACTGGCTCTTTTTCATCTTCATCAAATTCACTACTATTAGCATCTTTAAGATCCAACTCATTGCGGGCAAATTCAATTACTGCACACTGCATTCCAAGACAGATTCCAAAGTAAGGAACTTTATTTTTGCGTGCATATTGTACTGCTCTTAATTTACCTTCAATTCCCCGATCTCCAAAACCACCAGGTACTAAAACACCATCTAAATCTGCTAATTCCTTTTCAGCTTGAGCTAAAGAATCCAAACCTTCTGCATAGATATATTCTATCTCAACCTCACAGTTATTAGCGATCCCAGCATGAGTAAATGATTCGGCTATACTTATGTAAGCATCTGGAAGTTCTACGTATTTCCCGACTATTCCAATTTTAACTTTATGATCACGATCTTTAATTTTATCAACAAGTTCAATCCAGTCTGTAAGATCAACTTTTTCAACTCTTTTTTCTAATTTTAATTTCTCTATTACATTTTCAGCCATTCCCTCATCTTCGAGCATCAGAGGTACTTCGTAAATATGTTCTGCATCAACAAGCTGAATAACATCTTCTTTCTCTACATTTCCAAAAAGAGAAATCTTATCTTTAACTTCCTGAGTCAATTCTCGCTCAGACCGACAGACAATTATATCCGGCTGAATACCAATTCCCCGCATTTCCTTAACAGAATGCTGAGTTGGCTTGGTTTTAAGCTCTCCTGCAGCTTTTAAATAAGGAACTAAGGTGCAGTGCAAATAAAGAATATTATCTCTACCTAAATCATTTTTTAGCTGTCGAATCGCTTCTAAAAAAGGCAGGCTCTCAATATCACCGACTGTACCACCAATTTCAGTCAGTACTACATCAGCATTGGTTTCCCTTCCAACCCGGGTTACTCGTTCTTTAATCTCATTTGTAATGTGTGGAATCACCTGAACAGTCGCACCTAAATAATCTCCCCGGCGCTCCTTTTGAATAACTGAACCATAAATTTTACCGGTGGTAACATTGTTGCTCTGACTTAAATTAGTATCAATAAAACGTTCATAATGGCCTAAATCCAGATCTGTTTCCGCACCATCATCAGTTACAAAAACCTCACCATGCTGATAGGGACTCATTGTACCTGGATCATAATTAATATAAGGATCAAATTTCTGAATACTGATTTTAAGACCTCTGCTTTTAAGTAGACGTCCCAGGGAAGCTGCTGTAATCCCTTTACCAAGAGCAGAAACTACTCCTCCTGTCACGAAAATATACTTGGTCATGTTATTATCTCCTCCGCTTTTAATCTTAAATTAATGAATAAATATTTATCTTAAAACATTTACATTTGTTCTGGAGCACTAATCCCCAGCAGTGTTAACACGTTTTTAAGTACCTGACGAGCAGCATTTACTAAATATAGCCTAGCTTCTGCTAATTTATCATTATCTGTATTTACCCGACAATTATTATAGAATGAATGAAAAGCAGTTGCAAGGTCATAAGCAAAAGTTGTTAAATGATGTGGCTGTCTTGATTCTGCAATCATCTTAATTTCCTCAGGAAATTTAGCCAGCATTTTCATTAAGTCGATTTCGGCCTCATTTGTTAATAAATCCAGATTTTCATCATCAGCCTTAAGTTCAGCATTATCTAAAATACTGTGGATTCTAGCATGAGCGTACTGGACATAATAAACTGGATTATTGCTTGATTCTTCTTTAGCCAATTCTAAATCGAAGTCAAGATGGCTGTCAGTGCTGCGCATTACATAATAATAACGGGCTGCATCTGTACCAACTTCTTGATTTACCTCAGTCATAGTAACAAAACTACCTGCTCTTTTAGACATTTTTAGTTTTTCACCATTGCGGAGCAAATTAACCATTTGAACTACAATTACCTCTAATTTGTCTTCTTCATAACCAAAAGCTTCAATTACTGCCTTCATCCTTGGGATATAACCGTGATGATCAGCACCCCAAACATTAATCAATTTATCAAAGCCACGCTCCAGTTTATCTAAATGATAAGCCATATCTGCAGCCATATAAGTTGGAGAATCATCTGATTTAATAATTACTCGATCTTTATCATCACCAAATTCAGTTGATTTAAACCAGATTGCACCTTCCTTTTCGTAAATATAACCTTTTTCTCGCAGCAGATCAATTGCATGCTGAATTTTATCAGGATGCAGGGTCCTTTCGCTGAACCAGCTATCAAATTCTATTCCAAATTCTTCTAAATCAGCTTCAATATTTTTAAGCATTTCTTGATATGCATATTCGCGACAGATCTCAAGCCTTTCTGCCTCTTCTCTATCCATTAAATCTGAATCATACTCTTCATATAAATCCTGAGCAATTTCTTTAATATAATCTCCACCATAAACATCTTCGGGCATTTCAATTTCTTCACCCAAAAGTTCCCGGTATCTTAAAAGAGTTGATTCGCCTAAAATATCCATCTGATTCCCTGCATCATTTATATAGTATTCTCTTTCTACATCGAAACCAGCAGCTTCCATTATCGAAGCCATTACATCTCCTACTACTGCCCCACGACTGTGACCAACATGTAAAGGTCCAGTTGGATTAGCAGAAACAAATTCTACCTGTACACTTTTGCCTTTACCCTCATCAATTTTACCATAATCTTCTGCTCTTTTAGTAATGATCTTTAAGTTATTCCATAACCAGGCATTTTTAAGCTTAAAATTAATAAAACCAGGGCCAGCAATGCTAACATCTTCGACAATTTCACTTTCAAAATTTTCAACAATAATTTCTGCTATCTGGCGCGGGTTCATTCCTGCCTGACCTGCTAATACCATTGCTAAATTGGTTGCATAATCGCCATGACCTTTTTCTCTGGGTACCTCAATTGAAACTTCTGGTACCTTTTCCAAGTCCAAATCTCCATCAAAAATAGCTTTTTTAACACTTTCGACCAGAAAACTGATTAGTTCAGCTTCTACAGCGGCCTGTAAATTTTTCTGCAAAACAATAAACCTCCTATAAATTTCCTTTTAATATTTTATAATTTATTTTCAAATGGTGTTCAGCATTTAACTCTCCACCTAAATAAACCTGATAATTTATTCTAATCAGACCAGAATTTTCGCCAATCTCCATTTCTAATCTTTTTGTTTTAACTGCCATTTTAATTTCCCCATAAACAGTTTTAAAATATCCTTCCTGCTTTTTTCCACAAATAAAATCCTGTTTCATTGCTGCAGGTTCATGCCGCAGAAGTAAAACACGCTCCTGCTCTGGATCAATTTTAACAATCGTTTGGGCTCCATCCATACCTTCAGCGTCATCTTCATAACTTAAATATAATTTTTCATTCTTAATATAGAATTCGCCCTGGTAGTTATTATTAATCTGCTGCGGTTCATTATCATCGATAATTTCTTGTATATTCTCTAATTTGATCGAAACATTTTTACTCATACTTTATAAACTCACTCCAAATTTTTATAATTTGAAAAAACCACAGCCCAAATTTTAACTGCGGTTTTTAAGTTCTATATTTTGATATTTTTTCCAAATTCTACTGCTGATTGGTGGTTCTTAATTGCTTTAAAATTCTTAACTATACAACCCTGTGATTCGAGAGCTGCCATTACTTTTTTTAAGGCCTTATTCGTTGCAAAAAGGCGGGGTTTAACATATGCTACAGCATCAGAACCAACAGTTCGCTTAGATTCTGATAAAAATTTATTTAAAGATTTATCTATTTTACCTTTAAAGATGCCTTTAGTAGGACTGCCTGCCACTATTAGATCATATGGATAAAAAGAAATACCATTCCCAATATCTTTAGTGTTTTTCATATCTACTCTAAAACCTTGTGTTTCTGCTCCTTCTTTTATCCCTTCGGCAATATCTTTTAAATCAGCATCCGGTGTATGTATTATTAATAAACGCTGCACTAATAACCCTCCTTTTTTAATCAATCTTAATTTTATCATAAAACTTTCCATTTTTACAGGGTTATCTAAAAGAAAATATAAAAATCCTCTCTTCCTATTATAAAATAAAAAGAGAGGATTTAAAAAAATTAAAATTTATTTTAATCCTAATTTATTTACAAGCTTATTTTTAGGCATATACCCAACCAATTTATCTTTAACCTTACCATCTTCCATAACTAACATTGTTGGGATACTCATAATACCATACCTAGAAGCAGTAGTTTGATTTTCATCAACATTTAGTTTTGCAACCTTAATCTGATCACTATATTCATTTGCAATATCTTTTACTACAGGAGCTACCATTCTACATGGTCCACACCATTCTGCCCAAAAATCAACTAAAACTCTTTTATCAGAACTTAAAACCTCATCCTCAAAATTCACATCTGTAACTTTAACTGGTTCGCTCATTATTAAATTTCCTCCTGATTAATTATTTATTTGTACCCGGTACAAGTGAATTATCTCATTTGTACCCGGTACAAGTGAATCAAAATACAAAGTCTTTATTTTAGCTAGCTGCCACAGCTAGATTTTTAATTTTCTTTAAGATAGTTTTTGCTGGAACCGCTCCAACCTGCTCATCTGCACCAGAATTAATTACAGTCTTTGGTACTCCTGATACGTCATAACTTGCTGAAAGCTCTTCAAATTCCATAGCTTCTACCATTTCTCCTCTGACCTTAGGGTTAATCATTGCCATTTGATGAGCAACTCTAACCGCACGAGGACAATAAGGACAGGTAGGTGTTATAAATACCTGCAGTAAAACATCAGTATCAATTGCCATAATTTCTTTTTTAATATCTTCAGCCAGGTCTATTCTATCCTTATCAGACATATCTAAAATATCTTCTATTAAAGAAGTAAATTCATAGCCTGATGGAATTCCATAAAAATGGACTCCACTATCCTGACCTTCATTATTTAAGAAAATAATTGCTGGTGCTCTATCTACACCAAATTCTTCTGCTTTATCACTGCCTAATAAATAAGTTTCAAAGTTTACTCTTTCATCAAGTGCTGTTACTTCATCTAAAATTTCTTCAGTATCACCACAATACTGACAATCTTCTTCTTTGGAAAAGAAAAGTAAATTAACTTCGTCTTTTAAATTTTTAGTAAAAAGTTCTTTGATTTTATTTTTTTCTTCTTGATCTATTTTAGCCATCATATATCACTCCCTGGGTTTTATTAATTATTAACTTTAATTTTAAAAAAATCAAAATATAATTTCAGCTTGCAACATTTATTATATACGATATAGAATTAATTAAAGTTAAGCAATTAACATTTTGAAAAATTTAAACATAATACAAAAAATAATATTTGTGTTATATCTGTATTTAAAATCTTTATAAGCTCAGTTTAATTCTCTAAAAATACATTATATGCTAAATAGGAATGGTAAACATCTGCTTTACTAACAACTTCATAAGGGGAATGCATTGAAAGGACAGCTGGACCACAGTCAACTACATCCATATTGTAATTGGCTAAAAATTGAGCAATAGTACCGCCACCACCTTCATCAATTTTACCCAGTTCAGCAGTCTGCCAGATCACACCAGCATTATTGAAAATACCTCTGATTTCTCCCATAAATTCAGCACTAGCTTCGGAAGCACCGGCCTTACCTCTTGCACCAGTATATTTAGAAATTACAATTCCTTTGCCGAGATAGGCTGAATTATGTTTAGCATAAACTTCAGCAAAATCAGGATCGTAAGCTGCACTAACATCAGCAGAAAGCACTTTTGAGTTTTGCATTACTTTACGTACTATCAGTTCACTATAGTTCTCATAATACAGATCCACTAAATTAGCTACCTGATCTTCAAAAAAGTGGGACTGCATTCCAGTTGAGCCCATGCTGCCTACTTCTTCTCTATCCATTAGCAACAAAATCGATGTATAATCAGGATCTTTAACATCTAAAATCGCCTCTAAAGCTGTATAGCTGCAGACACGGTCATCATGACCATATCCTGCCAGTAGAGCTCTGTCAAAACCTGCATCACGAGTTTTAAAAGCAGGTACAACCTGCAGATCAGCACTGATGAAATCTTCTTCTTTAAAGTCATATTCAGCTTCTAAATGATTTAAAATAGCTGTTTTAATTTTATCTTTCGCATCTTCATCATCAACAGGAATACTGCCAACAACTACATTTAACTGTTCACCACTAATTCCCTCATCCATGGATTTTTTCATCTGCTTTTTCCCAAGATGTGGTAAGACATCACTGATAAAAAAGATTGGATCATCTTCCTTTTCCCCAATTTTAACTTCTATCTGACTGCCGTCATCTTTAACAACAACTCCATGTAGTGCAAGCGGCATTGTTACCCACTGATATTTTTTAACTCCACCATAATAATGGGTCTTAAACATTGCCATTTCACCATCTTCATATAATGGATTTGGTTTTAAATCAAGCCTTGGTGAATCAATATGACTTCCTACAATTTTCAAACCTTCTTTTAAATCTTTTTCACCAATCACTGCTGCCATTAAAGCCCGAGATCGATTTTCTACGTAAACTTTATCACCTTTTTTCAATTTGTCATACTCAGTAATATTTTTAAAACCAGCAGCTTCTAACTCGGAAATTGCTGCACTGGCAAATTCTCTTTCAGTTTTATTTTTAGTTAAAAATTCTGCATAATCTTTATTAAAAGCAAAGACTTCTTCTCTCTCTGCTTTACCCATTTCTGTCCAGGCATTTTTGGCCTGATATGAATTATCATTCTTTTTTTCTTTAGTCATCTATAATGCCTCCTATTTTATTAGTTTATTCTAAATAATTATATCAATAAAAATAGCTAATTGTAAGTAATCAATTTACAATAGTTAAATTAAATTTCTGTATTTAAAACAAAGGCAAATTCCGATCCTTTTTCAAGATTTTTCTGATAAACACTGCCTCCATGTAATTCTATTATATCTTTAACAATTGCCAGGCCAAGTCCACTACCTCTTTTTTGACTCTGAAAAGCCTTTTTATTTATCTTATAAAATCTTTCCCAGATATTTTTTCTTTCTGCTTCTGGCACACCGGGCCCCTGGTCTTGAACAGCAAATTTAACAGCTGAATTATTTTTATTTAAAATAATTTTGATTTCTCCCTCAGCAGGAGAATATTTAACTGCATTGTCAAGCAGATTAATTACCACCCGTTTTATTTTATCAGCATCAATTTCAAGCTCAATATCTTCTTCAATTTGATAGCTAAAGTTCTGCTCAACCTCATTTACAATCTGATAGTCTTCCAGCATATTATAAAGGAATTTTGAAAAATTAACTCTATTTTTGCTAATAATATCTGACTTCAACTCAGAAATGCTCAAAATATTATTAACCATTGTTTCCAGGCGGTTGCTTTCTTCAATAATCATATTTAAATATTTTTCTTTAGCTTTTTTTCTACTGACTGCTCCATCATAAACTATTTCAGCTGCTCCCCTGATAGATGAGAGTGGTGTCTTTAACTCATGCGAAACATTTGCCACAAAATCATTCTGCAGTTTTTCAAAACGCCATCTCTCACTAATATCCTGAAAAATGACAACAACTCCCCAAAATTTTTCGTCTTTAAAAATAGCGGTGCTGTGAAGAAGTAAATATTTATCGGAATCTGGTATTTTAATTTCTAAACTTTTATTCTTTTCTTCTTCAATACTTTTTTCAATCAGTGAAATTAATTTTTGGCTGTTCAATAACTCAGGCAGCTCAGAATCTAATTTTGCTTCTTGATCAAGCTTAAAATCTGATTGAGAGATGAAAATATCCGAAAATGATTTATTTAATAATATGATTTCTTTATCAGAATTTAAAGCCAGTACTCCCTCTTCCATTCCAGAAAGTATATAGTTTAATTTATTTTTTTCTTCTTTTAAATTATTCATATTTTTAGAAAGTGTTTTTGACATTTCATTAATACTTTTAGCTAAGTTTTTTAATTCCCTTGTTTTTTGATCTTCATTTTGCTCTATAAAATTACCACGACTAATTTCTTTTGCTGTCTTGCTGATCTCATTTAAAGGATTTGCAATATTTTGGGCCCACAGAAAAGCAAGAACTAAAGCTGGAAATAGAGAAAATAAAATTAAATAAAACATTATTTTTTGAATTTGAGCCACAGTAGAATTTATTCCCTGAACAGATGTGAAAAATAATAGTCCATATTTACTTGTTCCAACATCCATCGAAGCTGCATTTAAAAGCATTGGCTTATCAAACTGATCTGACTCAACTCGACTGGACAGCATTTTATCATCAAATATTTGTGTATATCCCTCAAAGTCAACTTTTTCATCACTGCGGCCGGGAAAGCTATATATAATAGCACCCTCCTGATCTGTAAGCCAGATCTGGCCCCTGTTCTGGCGGGCAGTCAGACTCAATATTTCATTAATTCTTTTTTCATCTCCAGCAAGCAGCGGCTGCTTGAGATCACTTTTTAACTGATTTAAATTATATAAAACTTCATTTTTTCTTCGGTTGTAGAGAAAATCTTCTAAATAGTAAATAACTGTTAAACCAAATATAATTATTATGATTAATGAAAGAATAATAAATCTAAAAAATAATTTACTAAACAGACTGTCAGACTTCCAATTTTTTAGCTTCAAATTTATAACCTACCCCCCAGACTGTCTCTATAGCTTCTGCTGCTTCTCCTAACTTCTGGCGCAGTGATTTAATATGAGTATCAACCGTACGTACATCACCAAAATAATCATAACCCCAAACTGCTTTTAATAAGTTTTCTCTCCGAAAAACTTTTTTAGGGTTTTTAGCCAGATGCCAGAGCAAAGAAAATTCTTTTGGTGTTAATTCAATAGTCTCATCTTTGTATTTTATAAAGTGTTCTTCTTTGTTAATTATCAATTCTCCAAAACTCATTGAATTAGCAGCCTCAGAGTCAGTTTGATATCTGCGCAAAACTGCTTTGATTCTTGCTACAACTTCACGAGGACTAAATGGTTTTGTAATATAATCATCTGCTCCTAATTCTAAACCTGTTATTTTATCAGTTGACTCATCTTTAGCACTTAAAAAAATGATTGGTAGTTCAAATTCAGGTCTAATTCGCTGACAAAATTCCCAACCATCTTCATCTGGAAGCATAATATCTAAAATTAAAACATCAAAATCATCTGCATTTAAAAGCTGATATCCTTTGGCAGTATCTTCGGCGGCATAAACACTAAAACCCTCAAATTTAAGATAATCTTCTAAAATTTCTCTGATATGTGGGTCATCATCAATTATCAAAACTTTTTTTTCATTCATTATTCCACATCCTCACAGTTTGATTTTAATTTTATTATAACATAAAGAAAAAAGCCCTGCTTTTATGGCAGGACTTTAGTTTATCTAACTTTTATCTAAACACTATTATTTAAATATTATTATTTAAATATTTTTTTCTATTTCAGCATTTTCTCTTAATTCGTCTAAATAATCGTTTATTGCCTGACCCTGCTTTTGCTGTTTCAGCATCTGCTCTAAACGAGGTTTTATTTCTTCAAAAGAAGTGTCCTGACCACTCTGAGCTAAGGCATCTTTATTTTCATCATAAGCCTGCTGCAGTTCTTCTTCACTGACTTCAATGTTTGCAATAACTTTTTCTTCAATTAATTTATTGATTTTAATTTGTGGATTATTACTAAATTCTTCTTTATATGCAGCTTCGTTTTCATAACCCTGCTGTTCTAAGATAGATAAGAACTGTTCTTCATCCATCTGCTGCTGCTGTAAAATAGCATTTTTCTGCTGCTGATAAATTTCATCTTTTTCATCTTGACTTAAAGTAATATCAGCTTCTTCTGCAGCCTGCTTTAATAAGACATTATCAATAATACTATCTAATTTTGCATTCTGCAGTTCTTCAAGCACTTTACTACCAGCTTCAGAACTTGCTAATATCTGTGCTAATTGTTGATCCACCTGACTTACCTGCTGTAAAATTTGATTAACATTTGCCTGCTGAGCTAACTGTTGCGAAGTTATTTCTTCTCCATTAACTGTTGCTACAACCTGATTATTGGTATTTAATGATTGATCAGCTGGTTGCTCACCGTTCATTTCCATATCTTGAGCCATTACAGTTGTCGGAACCATCAGAACAGTTATCAATAAAAGTGAAAGTAAAATCTTTTTCATTAAATAAAGCACTCCCTTTAAATTACTATTTACTTAACTATAGAAATATTTTAGTTAAGAAATCTTTTTATTATCTAAATAAAATTATATTTTATAAATGTGATAAAAATGTGAGAGAAAGATTAGAACTCTTTAAAATTATTTTAAATATCTATATATAAAGTTAAAACAGACCCATTTGGGCCTGTTTTTAGAAAATATATTTTAAGAGAGATTAAATATTTTTAGTTATTTCTGCATCTTTCCTTAAGTCACTCAAATAGTTATCTATTTTTTTCCTCTTTTTTTGCTGTTTTAACATCTGCTTGAGCTGTGGTTTTAGCTTTTCAAATGAAACATTTTCTTTACCCTGAGCAAAAATTTCTTTATTTGATTCATAAGCTTCTTTAAGTTCTGATTCACTAACTTCAATATCAGCTGCTATTTCTTCTTCAATTAGCTTATTTACTTTAAGTTGAGGATTATTTAAAAACTCATTTTTATATTCTGTTTCATTTTCATAGCCCTGTTTTTCTAAAACTGATAGAAACTGGTCTTCGTCCATCTTATTTTGATCTAAAATTGCCTGCTTCTGTTTTTGATAGATCTCATCTTTTTCCTGAGAGCTAAGACTGATTCCTTCTTCTTCGGCTTTTTGTTCAAGTAATATGTTATCTATAATTGAATCCAGCTGTTGTTTCTGATATTCTTTTAAAACATTATTACCAGCTTTAGACTCAGCTAAAATTTTAACCAGCTGTTGATCAACCTGACTTAACTGCTGTAACAATTGATTTATATTTGCCTGCTTCTTTAATTCTGCCTGAGTAATTTTTTCACCATTTACCTCTGCTACTGCAGAATTGCTGTTTATGTTTTCTGCAAGTGCCGAATCAGCTGGCTGTTCACCATTGATTTCCATATCTTGAGCCATTACAGTTGTCGGAACCATCAGAACAGTTATCAATAAAAGCGAAAGTAAAATCTTTTTCATTTTTAAAACACTCCTTTGAGAATTTTGATTTGAAATTTTTAAATATTTGTTGTTCATTTCTCATTTCTCAATTAGTAGTATAAACAAGGAATGTGATAAAAACGTGAGAGAAAAATTAAAAAAGTATATTAATTAGATTAAAACTTTCTTAACTGTTCTAAATAATTCTTATAATTGCGTTTGATTTCAAGCATACTGTCTCCCCCAAATTTATCAGCTGCACTCTGAGCTAGGACAATAGCAGTAACTGCCTCCCCAACTATACTGGCAGCTGGAACTGCACAAACATCTGAGCGCTCTTTAGCAGCAGTAGTTTCTTTTTTAGAAATTATATCCGCTGAATGTAAAGCTTGAGCTAAAGTTGGTATTGGCTTCATTGCCAGGCGAATAATCAATTCTTCTCCATTACTCATTCCACCTTCAATACCGCCTGCCTGATTAGAACTGCGGTGAAAACCCTGTTTAAGATCATAAAAAATTTCATCATGAGCTTTAGAACCTGGAAGTCCAGCTCCTTTAAAACCTGATCCAATTTCCACACCTTTTATTGCCTGAATCCCCATTAACTGAGCTGCTAATTTACTTTCAAGTTTCAAATCCCAGTGAACATGGCTGCCCAAACCAACCGGCAAACCGGTCACGACAATTTCAAAAACTCCCCCAACAGAGTCACCATTTTCGCGCCAGGAATCAATTAAATCCTTCATTGCTTTAGTTTTAATACTGTCTCCACAGCGCAGTGGTGTCTGATCTAAACTAGAAAAATATTCTTTGACAGCTTCTTTGCTCTCGAATCTTTCTGGATCTTTTGCTTTTAAGTCAGTCCAGGTTTCACTTTTTAAACTGCCAATCTGAACAACATGACTGTATACCTCAACCCCAAATTGTTCTAAAAATTGTCTGGCTACAGCACCAACTGCAGTTCTAGCTGCAGTTTCTCGAGCACTTGCTCTTTCGAGTACATTTCGTAAGTCACGATGATTATATTTTAGAGCACCCGGAAGATCAGCATGTCCGGGGCGGGGATTAGTCAAAGCTTCTATCTCAGCACCTCTTTCTTTATCAGGTGCCATGGCTTCTATCCAGTTTTGCCAATCTCTGTTTTCAATAGTCATACTTAAAGGTGTGCCAAGACTCTCTTTATGTCTAAGACCAGAATTAATTATTGCCTGATCACTTTCTATTTTCATCCGGCCTCCACGACCATAACCCTGCTGTCTTCTATATAGCTGTTCATTTATCTTCTCAACTTCTACTCTCAAGCCTGCAGGAAGACTTTTAATTACTGCAGTCAATCTTGGTCCATGTGATTCTCCAGCTGTAATATATTCAAACATTAAATGCCTCCTCATTAATTTCTTATCTTTGATTACTCAATTCTTATTTATTTCTAATTTAAAACCTATTCATAGGCAATTTTCTTTTCTCGAGATTTAAATGAATTTAGAGAAGTCATAATAGCATTTAATTCATCCATCAGCAGTCTGAAATTAGCTGGTTTTAAAGATTGAGGTCCATCAGATAAAGCGTTTTCTGGATGAGGATGAACTTCTACCATGATTCCATCTGCTCCAACAGCTGCTGCTGCTCTAGCAACTGGGGTTACTAGTTCCCAGCGGCCAGTACCATGACTTGGGTCAGCAATTACCGGCAGGTGACTTATTTTTTGGACTAAAGGAATTGAACTTAAGTCCATTGTATTTCTTGTTTCTTCACCAAAAGTTCTAACTCCTCTTTCACATAAAATAACCTGGTGATTTCCTTCATTCATCACATATTCTGCAGCCAAAAGCCATTCTTTAATTGTTGCTGCCATACCACGTTTTAACATAACTGGTTTATTAAGTTTCCCAATTTCTTTTAACAAAGCATAGTTCTGCATGTTTCTAGCCCCGATCTGAATAATATCTGCATACTTACAAACAACATCTATATGTTCAATATCCATTAGTTCTGTAATAACTTTAAGACCAGTTTCTTCTCTGGCCATCGCTAATAGCTTAAGTCCTTCTTCACCAAGCCCCTGAAATGAATAAGGTGATGTTCTAGGCTTAAATGCACCCCCACGAAGTATTTTTGCCCCTGCATCCTTAACTATTCTGGCAGTCTCCAGCATCTGTTCTTCGCTTTCTACCGAGCAGGGACCAGCCATTACAGTCAGTTCGGCTCCACCAACTTTAACTCCATCACCCAAATCAATGATTGTTTTTTCCTGTTTGAAATTCCAGCTTGTTAGTTTATAGGGATCAGAAATAACAACTACCTTTTCGACAGCACTCATAACCTGCAGTTTTTCTTTTAAATTAACTTTTTTATCGGGTGCAGCTCCAACAACACCAACAATTGTAGTTTCTGCTCCTGTATCAGGATGAGCCGAAAATCCTTCCGCTTCTATCAACTCAATTACTTTTTGCTCATCAGCTTTAGTTGATCCCCGTTTAAGTACAGCTATCATATTATTCAGTCCCTTCTAGTAATAACGCTTTTAACTTTCTAATGAAATATTCATTATCCGCTCTGGTTCCAATAGTTACTCTAATCCAGGTATCCATTCCAAATTGTTTACCCGCTCTAATTATTACTCCCTCTTGCTGCAGCTTTTCAAAAACTTCTTCAGCTGGCATTTCTGTATTGACCATCACAAAATTAGCTTCAGTTTTTATATAATCCAAGCCTAATTCTTCAAATTTCTGATAAAGAAAGTTTTTTTCTTTTTCATTTAAGTTCTGACAGATCTCTAAATGAGATTCTGATTTTAGAGCTGTTACTGCAGCTTTTTGAGCTAATCTGTTCACATTAAAGGGTCCTCTAATTCTATTTAAATAATCTATTAACTCTGAGTCAGCTAGAGCATAGCCAATTCGCATCCCTGCTAGTCCATAAACTTTTGAGAAAGTACGCATTAACATTAAATTAGAGTGTTTATCTAAAAGTTCTACTCCATCAAAATGATCTTCTGCAGTTATATACTCATGATATGCCTGATCAACTATCACTAAAATCTCATCTGAAATTCGCTCCAAAAATGATTCGATCTCTTCTTTTTCTAGCATTGTTCCGGTTGGATTATTTGGATTGCAAATTAAAATTGCCTTAGTCTGATCAGTGATCTTAGATTCCATTGCTTTCAGATCGTGTCTATAATTTTCGTCTAAGGGAACTTTTATATTGTTACCGCCTCTTGATTTTATTGATAGTTCATATTTAATAAATGAGGGGTCCCCCTGAATAACCTCATCTCCTGACTTTAAAATTAAAGTCATTAAAAGATCTAAAATCTCATCTGAGCCATTACCCAAAAATATTTTTTCCTGATCCAGTTGATATTTTTCTGCAAGAGCAGATTTTAACTCTCGGCTATCTGAATCTGGATAAAGAGAGATGTTTTTAGCCTCAGATTGTATTGTGTCAATCACCTGAATTGCCGGTCCCAAAGGGTTTTCATTAGACGCTAGTTTAACTATTTTTTCTAATCCATATTCCTCTCTTACCTCTTCTATACTTTTGCCTGCTTGATAACGATTAATTTCCTTAACTCCATTTGCAATAGATTCAATTATCTTTTTCACTTTACCACCTCTAATAAAAGTTCTTTAAAATTCGGAAAAGAAGTTGAAATGATTTCACTACCATTAATAGTAATTCCTTTTTCAGTGTTTAAAGCTAAAACTGCCAGTGACATCGCGATCCGATGGTCGTGATAACTATCAACTTCAATTCCGCCTTCAACTGTTTGTATTCCAATAATTTCCATGCCATCTTTGTTTTCTTTAATTTCTATACCCAATTTTTCAAATTCATTTACTACAGCTTTTATCCGATCCGTTTCTTTAACTCTCAGTTCTTCAGCATCTTTGATTATAGTTTTACCTTCAGCCATAACTGCCATTACAGAAATAATTGGGATTTCGTCTATTAATCGAGGAATGATTTCTCCACTGACTTCGCATCCCTTTAGCTTAGATGCTTTAACTAGAATATCTGCAGTTGGCTCACCACCTTGTTCTTTTCGATTTAGAAGTTCAAGATTTCCATTCATCGCTTCTACAACTTCCAAAAAACCGCTTCGTGTTTCATTAATTCCAACATTTTTAATTAAAAGTTCTCCGCTTTCTGCTAAAAGTCCAGCTGCAATAAAAAAAGCTGCTGAAGAAATATCTCCAGGAACCTTTATCTTAAAAGGATTCAGCTTCCTTTTAGCTGCTTCTTTTAAAATAATTCTATCTGCTTTAATTTCTAAATCTATACCTGCACCCTTGAGCATTCTTTCTGTATGATCTCTGGAAACTGCTGGCTCAATAATTACAGTTTCACTTTTTGTTTTTAAGGATGCCAATAATATAGAAGATTTAAGCTGAGCACTAGCAACAGGAAGTTTATATTCCATACTGCTTAATTCCTGACCGTTAATACTGAGTGGTGCTAAACCATTCCGGCGGGACCAGATTTCAGCACCCATTTTTGAAAGAGGTCCAATTATTCTCTGCATTGGCCGTTTGCGCAGTGAATGATCGCCTGTTAAAACTGAATAAAAATCTTGAGATGCTAAAAGTCCAGCTAATAGTCTCATTGATGTACCTGAATTCCCGCAATCTAAAACATCATCTGCTTCTTCGAGTCCATCAAGACCCTTACCTTTAACAGTATATCTTTCTTTAGCTTTTTTTTCAATTTCTATACCCAAATCACGCATGATTCCCATTGTACTTAAACAGTCCTCGGCCTCTAATAGACCCTCAATTTCACTTTCTCCTTCTGCTATTGATGATAAAATTAATGATCGATGCGAAATTGACTTATCCCCCGGAACTTTTATTTCACCACTAATTTTTTTTGCTGGATTAACTTGATATACCATCTTTTCTCCTCATTTCTCTCTACTTTTATTTTTAATCTCTGCTGCACTTGCCAAAAAATTATAAATTTTGTTTTCTTCATTATTTTCTAAGTTCAATTGTAATTCTTTTAATTCAGCTATATATTCAGTTACCAACTCTGACAAATTCTTTCTATTCGAAATAATTATATCCTGCCATAATTCTGGTGAACTTCCTGCGATTCTGGTCATATCCCGATAGCCACTTCCAGAAAGTTCTAAAAAACTGCTGTCCAAATCCCTTTTCGAGCTTAAGTTAACTAAAGCTGAAGATAACAGATGAGGAAGGTGGCTTAAATAAGCTGTACAGCGGTCGTGCTCTTCCGCCGAAATAATATGGACTTTAGCTTTTAGATTTTCAATTAATTCTTTAAGCTGCTGCAGCTGTTCTTCCTCCACATTTGAGTTTTTTAAAGCTTCGTCTGTAGGTAACAAACTTTTGCTTTCTTCAATCCAGGGAGTTAGAATAAAAGGCGCATCTTTAAATAAATCAACCTGATGCCAGTCTAAACCTGATTTATGAGAACCGGCCATTGGATGCCCCCCCACAAATATTTTTTTAGTCCCTGCTAAAATTTCTTTGGCCTGCAGCATAATTTCTTTTTTGGTGCTGCCCGCATCAACCAGCAGCTGTTTTCCCTTGCTTCCATCTTTAATTTTTCTAATTACTGAAGGAATTGCCGCTACCGGTACTGCGATAAAAATCAGCTCTGCCTCACTTAAATTATCTTTAAGCTCCGTAAATCCTTGATCAATAATCTCCAATTTCTCTGCTTTTTTGATACTTTCTAAACATCTATCGACTGCCGTTATTTTAATATTAGGATCATATTTTTTTAAAGCTGCTGCCAGGGAGGCTCCTATCAAGCCTATCCCGACAACAGCAATTTTTTTAAATTTAGGCATATGCTATTTTTCTTTCTCTAGCCTCAAAACTATGCAGAGATTCGGAAATAGCATTTATTTCGTCCATCATTAACTGAAAGTTTTTAGGCTTTAATGACTGAGGGCCATCAGAAAGTGCATTTTGAGGATCAGGGTGAACTTCAACCATAATTCCATCTGCACCAACAGCCACTGCAGCTCTTGCAACTGGAGTCACTAACTCCCAGCGCCCTGTACCATGACTAGGATCAGCAATTACTGGTAAATGACTTAACTGCTGCACTAAAGGAATTGAACTTAGGTCCATGGTATTTCTGGTCTCTTCCCCAAAAGTTCTAACTCCTCTTTCACATAAAATAACGTTATGATTACCATTATTCATTACATATTCTGCAGCTAAAAGCCATTCTTTTATAGTAGCTGCCATACCTCTTTTAAGCATAACCGGTTTATCTAATTTACCAATTTCTTTTAAAAGGGAGTAATTTTTCATGTTTCGAGCCCCAATCTGAATAATATCTGTATATTTGCAAACAACATCTATATGTTCAATATCCATCAATTCAGTTACAATTTTTAGACCCGTTTCCTCTCTAGCCTCTGCCATTAGCTTTAATCCTTCTTCTCCTAAACCCTGAAAAGAATAGGGAGAAGTTCTTGGCTTAAATGCTCCCCCACGTAAAATTTTAGCTCCTCCAGCTTTAACAATCTTTGCAGTTTCTATTATCTGTTCTCTACTTTCTACAGAGCACGGTCCGGCCATTACTGTCAGTTCTGGGCCTCCAACTTTAACTCCATCACCTAAATCAATCACAGTTTTCTGCTGTTTGAAATTCCAGCTGGTCAGTTTATAGGGATCAGAGATTAAAACAACTTTTTCTACTGCCCCCATCGTCTGTAACTTTTCTTTCAAATTTGATTTTCTGGCTGGATCTCCTAAAACACCTACTACTGTTTTTTCAACTCCCTGAATTGGATGGACCTCAAAATTTTCTCCTCTAATTACCTCAATGACTTGATTCTTATCTTCTTGACTTGCATTTCTTTTTAATACTGCTATCATAATTAATTCTCCTCTCTACTTTTAACTACCGTTTTATTAAAATACTATAAAAATGCAAAAAATCGCCCCTTAGTCAGGGCGATTGATATCGCGGTACCACCTGTTTTAATCTCATTAAATAACAGATTATCTCTCTGGAAGCTAACACTTCCGCACCGGGTAACGACGGTTGACGGCCTTTAAGCTTACTCGTTTAACTTTCAGCTGGCAACTCAAGAGGTGTATTTCAGCTATAGCTTACTAGGTCCTCTTTCAAAGTTTTTAAGTGAATTTATTTATTTAATGAGTATTATAGCAGGCAATTTTACTTCTGTCAAATAAAAATACTGCTTTTTCGCCCAAATATTTAGTTTTTAAAATTCAAAAATTATTCCATTACTGTCTTTGTATAAGAACCTAAAAGTCTAAAATAAGATGACATTTTTTCCACTTTTGCTAGGGCTGAACTTAGATTTTTATCACTAATACACCCTTTTAAATCAATGTAGAAAATATATTCTCCAAGCTGCTGCCGGCTGGGGCGAGACTCAATTCTTGTTAGATCTATATTCTCTTCAGCAAATTTACCAAGCATTTTATAAAGTATTCCCGCTTCATTGACCTCTGGAGCACAAATTATAGATGTTTTAAAATCACTTGCTGCCGATTCTCCAAGATGATTATTCCCGGAAAAATCTTTATTTTTTTTGGCCGCTAACACAAAGCGAGTTGAGTTTGGCAAATCTCCCTGCAAATTATTTTCTAGAATTTCAAGATCATAAATATCAGCTAATCTTATTGATCCAACCGCCGCCCTATTCTTAGCTTCCATTGCTTTTTTTGCTGCTGCTGCTGTGCTATCTGTATAAACAATTTTCGCATTTTCAAATTCTTTCGCTAAATAATTTCCAGATTGAGCAATTGCCTGAGGGTGACTGTAAATCTCTTTAATCTCTGCTTTAGTCACTCCTTTCTGAGCCAACAAATAATGAGAAATTGGCAGTATAATTTCTCTATAGAGCTTCAATTCCGAATGCTGATATAAAAGATCAAGACTTAAATTAACTGATCCCTCAAGTGAATTTTCTAAAGGCAACAGTCCCAGCTGAACCTGATCATTTATTACTGCCTTAACGATATCCCTAATTGATGAGAAACCCTTTGTTTTACCCCCATGCTTTTTACAATAAATTGAAATTGCCTGTTCACTAAAAGTTCCAGGTGGTCCTAAATATCCATATTCTAAACTACTCATCTACTCACTCCTATTCTGGTATTTTATCTAATCGGTTCAGAAAATCAAAAAACCCCCGTTCTAATTAAAGAACGAGGGTTTGAATTCTCGTGGTACCAATCTTTTTGGCTGATAAAAAGCCCACTCAACAATTACAGAAACTTAGTTAGTTCCAATAATCTGTCAGGATAACGGTAGACAGCCGGTATAAGCTTACTTTTTTGTTCAGCTAACAACTCACAGGGGAACTTCACTAAAACACTTACCGGCAGGCTCTCACTAACCCTGCTTCGCTGAGATAAATTATTCCAGTTACTTTCCCTGATCAAAGTTTTTTAATATTATTTGTTGTTTTTTTAACTTTAACTCAAGTTTTTTTAATTTTACCTTATAAAAAATATTTTGTCAAGCAGAATTTATCATTATAAATTTTATTTTAGTTTAATTTTAAGTAAAAACATTAAATTATGTTTCTTTTGTTACACTCTTTATTGATATAATCAATAAACTCGTCGGCCTTCTTTTTGGGAGCTTTTGTAAACAAACTTAAAATAATAAAAATAAAGGTCGAAACTATCAGAGTCCAGACTCCAGCCCCATAACCGAACGGACTCCAACTGCTTAACTGTAGATACAAAGCAGTAATTGAACCAATAATGATACTGCTCAAAGAAGCTGCTGCTGTAGCTTTTTTCCAGAAAAAAGCACCAAACATAGAAGGAACCACTACCAGTAGTCCAATTGAAGCTGCTACTGAGAGAGCAGCAATTAAATCTAACTCCTGAATTGCAAATAAAAATCCTAAAAGTGCAATAATTAAAATAGCAATTTTAGCAGTCCTCAGCTGTCTTAGATTCTGATCTTTCTCCAGATTATCTTCCATATTTTTAAAAATATCTCTTACTGCCAGTGACGATAAAGTTAGCATAATTGAGTCAATAGTAGAAATAGCTGCTGCTGTAATTCCAATCATAGCTACCAATGCTAAAATATCTGGCACATATTGAGATGCCAAGAGCTCCGGTGTTGCCAGGTCAGCATTACTCAGTCCAGGAATTAAAAGCCTAGCTGAAAAACCCCAAAAAACTGAAACTAGGGTATAGATAAATCCAAAAAGCAGAAAACCCTTAATCATTGTTTTCATCGCTTTTAAATCCCTCGGAATGAAAAGGCGCTGACTGACTTGAGGATTAGAAATAGAAAAGAAAAACCAGGGCAAACTTAAGCTAAGAAAAGTTTTGAATTTGAAAAAACCCGGTCCCGGGACAGTCAGTACATTTCCTTCCAGGGCTGCCAACGAATCAAAAAAAGCTTTAAAGCCACCCAAATGCTGATAAACTACATAAAACAAAATTATAATACTGATTAAAATCATAATCAATGATTGCAGAGAATCAGTCCAGGTGACAGATTTCATCCCAGCAATTAAAGCCCAGGCAATAGCTAAAACAACAGCAATTCCAACCCCAAATATAAATGGAATTTCGCCTCTAGAAAGTCCATTTAATAGGTAACCAACTCCCATTAGCTGTACAGCAAGATATGGAATTAAAAAAACAAAAGCTGAAAGTGAAGCTGCAAAAGCTATCCATTGATTTTGATAGCGGTCACCCAGCATTTCATAGGGAGAGACGTAGTTGTTTTTTTTACCAATCAACCAAAAGCGGGGTCCAAAAAATGCTACCAAAGACAATCCAGATAAATAAACTAACTCAAAGCCAAGAGCTCCTACCCCACCTGAATATGTAAAGCCTGCCAGGCCAATCATCATAAAAGCACTATAGGTGGTTGCACTATAAGAAAGAGCAGCCACAAAACCACCTGTATTTCTGCCACTTAAAAAATATTCGACAACCCCCTCATTCATTTCTTTTCTGGCCATTAAGGCAACTATCGAACCAATTATTATGTATAAAATCACTGCTGTATATAAATATGTGATTGACATTAATTACTCCTCCAGTAAGTTGTAATTTTTATAGTTATAAAAATAACAATTAAAGCAAAAAGAATCCAAAATAAAAAGGCTCCTCTAAAAAGATTAATTGAATTAAGCATTAGATAAGGTATGGCAAAAGCGGTAATTATCAGCAGTAAAATTAATAATGTATAAAGCCAACGCAACTTTTTTAATTTATCATTTTTCAAATTTATAACCTCCAAATATTACAGCTCAAGTTTACAGGTGTCTTGACAGTAAAAGCAAAAAATTATTCTTCCATCAAGTATCCCTTTTCTTTTAATTCTTCTTTAATTTTTTTTAAAACCTGCATATTAACAGCTTCAATTGTGTGTAAGTGAACTCCCTCAGTTAATTTTGAAAGTAATTGAGCCTCATTATTTTGATAATTTTTGATAAAATTATCGACCTCTTCTATATTGCTGATCATTAAATTCCCACTAAGGTCTCCATAAATAGGATGTTCAACCTTAACATCGATAACTCTGCCTCCATAATTAACCACAGTTAAAAGTTCATCTTTTAATTCTTCCTGATCTCCATGAGAACAGGCAATAGAAGTTTTAACAGTTGTCATTCCTAAGTTCTCTTCATAAAAATAGCCCTGAGAAGTAGCAACTATTTTCTCTCCTTCTGCCCTTAAAAGAGCAACATCCTGGACAATAACCTGACGACTAACTCCAAATTCCTCTGCCAATTGAGAACCAATTAACGCCTCTTTTGATTTTTTTAATCTCTGCAGTAATTTATCTCTTCTTACTTTAGTTTTAATTATTATCACCTCAATAATTTAATTGCTATGTTATCTATTCTATCACCTGTCTTTACATCTGTAAAGATATTAAGCTATTTAAAAAGAAGGAATTTGATTTAAATTATAGAATAAATAAAAATAGAGTAATTAAAAAAATTTTTAATGGAAGGTGATTATAATTATAGCAAAATATTCTATTCAGGCACAAGGTAAAAATGATACTAAAACAGTTGTTGAAACAACTGGAGGTTTAAAAATAACTATTGATGAACCAGAAAGACTTGGAGGTGGCGGAGAAGGTCCTAATCCAGTCGAATATCTATTAGCATCTTTAGCAGGATGTTTAAATATTGTAGGATATCTTGTTGCCGGTGAAATGGGTTTTGAATTAGATGATTTAAAAATTGATATTAAAGGTAAGCTTGACCCTGCAAAATTTAGAGGGAAATCTGAAAACAAAAGAGCTGGATATCAAGAAATAGATGTATCAATTGATGTTAAAACAGATGCAAATGAAGAAACTTTAAATAAATGGCTAAAAAAAGTTAAAGAACGATGTCCAGTTAGTGATAATATTGCTAATCAAACACCAGTTAAAATTAAAATGGCTTAATAATAAAAATCCCTGCAGAAAATTATGCAGGGATTTTAATATTAAATTTACTTTTCAGTCTGAATTAATAGCCTTCCGCCACCAACATAGCTTTTATTTGGAAAAACCACTCTTACCTGATAAGGGAAATATTCCCCACTCATTGTATCTTGATAGCTCTTTTTCATTATGATGACCTGGAATTGAATAGCTTCATTCTCGACATAATAAATCTTATCTTCTCCAGCTGGTCCAAGCCATAAATCGTCTACAGGTGCTTTAATCTCTAAATCACCATAATCATTAACAAACTTTATTCTTTTATCATCTTTAACCTCAACTAACCAACCTGGTTCATTACCAACTGCTCGAAAATGAACTCCTTCTTCTTTTGCTTTTTCCCAAACATCAACATCTTCAGCACTTACTACTGCTGTTAAAAGAAAAGTTAATGCAAAAAAAGCTGTCATTAACACTAAAATTTTTTTCAAGAGTCTCTCCCCCTCTAAACTTTAAAAAGAATATATTTTTCTTGATCAGTATAAATTATTTCCAAATCAAATATTGAAGCAATTTTATTAAAAGTTTTTTCATTAAAAAAAACTATATGGGTAGGATCCCACTTATACCACCAATCTTCAAATTCTTCTGGTCCAGGATGAAAAGAAGTCATTACTGCCAGATAAGAATCTTCTTTTAAATGTGAAGTTAATAGTTTCATTTCTTTGATAGGATCAGAAAAATGTTCAAATACTTCTGTCGAGGTAATTAGGTCATATTTATTTTTTTCAAAAACTTTTTCTGGAAAAAAATAGGGATCATATATGTCGACATTGAGACCCTTTTCTTTTAAAAGATCAGCCAACACTGGACCTGGGCCACAGCCAAACTCTAGTACATCATCCATTTGTTCTAAATTGAGATGTTCTTCCAGCAATTCCTCTATAAAATCTTTAAACATTGTAACATAACCTTCATTCTGATGATTATTATCATGACCTTCATATCTCTCTTTTTCTTCGGTTTGATCTACAATATTTTTTGGAGAAATAAAAATCACTTCACAATCATTACAGTGATAATAATTATCTTCAATGTTTATTTTTTCTAAATTATCACTTCCACATACTTTACAATTCAAATTTCCACTCCTTAAATCTTAAATTATTAACTACTCTATTTTATATTATATTATATTACTCTTTACTTTGTAAATGAATTTGGCTAAAATTATTATAATTTTATTTTAAAATTGTTAAACAAGAACTATAAACAATTCATAAATCTTGATAAGATAACTATGGATTAATAACCGCGGCTAATAGTTATTAATAAGGAGGAAATTTAAAATTGGCCAGAAAAAGAGGTCCAAGATTTAAAGAATCAAGAAGATTGGGTGTTAATATTTATGGACATCCTAAGGCAATGAAAAAAGCAGATGGTACTTTTAATCGTGCCAACAAAAAATTATCAAATTATGGTCAGCAGCTTTTGGAAAAACAGCGCTTACGTGCTTACTACGGCTTGATGGAGAAAAAATTTAGTCGTTATGTACAACAGTCTACAAAAGAAGCTGGTGTAACCGCTAATAATTTGATTAAAAAATTGGAGAAACGACTCGATAATTTAGTTTATAGAGCTGGTTTTGCTCGTTCAATCAGGCAGGCTAGACAAATGGTTGTCCATGGACACATTTTAGTTAATGGAGAAAAAATAGATATCCCATCTTATCAAATCGAGATTGGAGATCAAATTTCTCTTAGAGATAAATACAGAAAAAACAATTTATTTAAAGAAAATTATTTAGATCGACATTTAACTCCAATTAGCTATCTAGAAAGAGATTATGATAATTTTACTTCAAAATTAATTTCAGAAGTTGAAATTAATGAAATACCAATTGAAATAAATGATCAGCTTGTAATAGAGTTTTATTCCAGAAAATAAAATATGAAAAAAAGTGCCCATAATCTAAATTAATTTTTGGATTAAGGGCACTTTTTTATTATCTATTTAATTTTTTAAAAATGGCTCCGCAAACAGGAAGTCATTTTACAAATGATATGGTTCATTATTATTAATTTTAAAAGCTCTATATATCTGTTCTAATAAAATTAAACGAATCATCTGGTGAGTAAACGTCATATGCGATAAAGAAAATCTATAATCTGCTTTCTGGATTACAAAGTCACTTAAACCTGTTGCCCCACCAATTATAAAAGTAAAGGAACTGTATCCTCTAACCTGAAGATTATTAAGTGATTTAGCAAAACCAGTTGAAGTCATTGGTTTTCCATTAACATCAAGAGCGAAAATATATGTTCGTTCAGGAATCTTTTTTATTATTCGCTCACCTTCTAATGCCTGCAGTGCTTCAATATCTTTATCTGAATAATTTTTTGGAACAGTTTCATCGCTAATTTCAATAATATTTAAATTGCAGTAACGACTTAAACGTTTTTTGAATTCCTGAATGCCTGGTTCTAAAAATGAAGATTTTAAACTACCAACTGTTATAAGGTTAATATCCATAATTAAAATAATTCCTTATTCTTCTCTTTTTTATCAAGTCTAAAAAGCGGTGTTGTTTTAGACTGTGAAGCACAACCCATCCTTAAATCTTTACCAACTTTAAACCCAGCTTCTTTAAGAGCATTATTAACAGTGATATAAGCTACTTTAGGATTATTGTTTTCTTCACTTAAATGAGCTAAAACAACTGTAGGAAAATTATCTTTAAGTAAAGAAGGTAATAAAGCTGCAGTATCATCATTCGATAAGTGTCCTTCTTTACCTTTAATCCTATTTTTTAAAAAATAAGGATATTTCCCAGTCATCAACATTTCTAAATCATGATTTGATTCAAGAACAAAAAAATCTGCTCCTTTTATTTTAGTAATTATATCTTCATTTGTGACACCAGTATCAGTGGCCAGTACAATTTTTTTATCTCCCACCCGACAAACATATCCGACTGGTTGAGCAGCATCATGTGAAATCGAGTATGGTGAAAATTTTAGATCACCAACTATAAAGTCCCCTGTAAAGACCCTACGGTTTTTAGTTTTTATTTTACCTAAATCAGACTCCGCCTCCGCCCAGGTACCATCATTGGCATAAATGGGAAGATCATAACGGCGAGAAAGTATTCCTACCCCTTTTATGTGATCCTTATGTTCATGTGTAATTAATAAAGCATTTAAGTCTTCTGGTTTTAAATCTAAAGCTGCCATTCTTTTTTCTAAAGCTTTGCCACTTAAACCAGCATCAATTAAAACAGAATATTCACCAGCGCGAATATAAGTAGAATTACCTTTACTGCCGCTGGATAAAACTGCTGTTTCTATTCTCACTTCTTTATTCACCCTTTGCTTCAATTTCTTCCTGCCAACTTAAATGATATATCAGAGAAACTATACCTACTGCTAAGTCCTCATTTTTAACTTCAATTTCCTCTGGAACCCGAAGTCGAGTCGGAGCAAAATTCCAAATTGCTTTAATTCCTGATTCAACCATCTCTTCAGCTACAGCCTGAGCATCATCTGTCGGAACAGCAATTACTCCTAATTTAATATTATTTTCCTGTACTATCCTGCCTAAATCATTAACACTTACAACTTCACGCCCGTTAATTAAATTCCCAATTTTAGCTGAATCACTATCGAAAACATGAGTGATTTCAAAACCCATCATGGAAAAACTTTTATAATTGACTAAAGCATGACCTAAGTTACCAGCCCCAACTAATACTGCTGGCCAAATTCTATCGACACCTAAAATTTTACCTACTGACTTCCTTAATTCATTAACATTATATCCAACCCCACGACGACCAAACTCTCCATAATAAGAAAGATCTTTACGTACCTGGGTTGATGGAATATCCAGTTTCCCCCCCAAATCTTTAGAAGAAACTACATCAACATCTTCAAAAGTATCCATCTTATCAAGACATCTGTAATATAAAGGGAGTCTTTCAATTGTTGCTTTAGGTATATTCTCTCTATCTTTCATTGTTAATTCCCCCTAATTGAAATTTATTTTACCTGACTTCCATTTGCTATATCAGCACTAACTGTTGATAAAACCATATTTTCTTCTGGATCAGTTGCAGCTAAAATCATTCCTTCTGACTTAACTCCAAAAATTGTAGCTGGTTCTAAATTAGCGACAATTAAAATCTTGCGTCCAATAACTTCTTCGGCGCTGAAATGTTTTGCAATTCCTGCAACCAATTGTCTTTTTTCTAAACCAATATCAACCTTTAATTTAAGTAATTTGTTACTGCCTTCAATTTTTTCAGCCTCTATAATTTCAGCAACTCTAATATCAGTGTCCATAAATTCTTCGAAAGTAATTCTATCTTTAATTTCTGCTAATTCCAAATCAGTTCCCTCCTTCTCTTTCTTTTCTGATGTAGACTCTTTTTTGCGAGCCTCAACTTTCTCAAAATATTCTTCTAAATCTATTCTTGGAAACATTGGGTCTCCATTATACACTTTAACACCTGTTTTTAATGCTCCCCACTCTGTATCATTCCAGGTAGCATTTTTTATAGCTTCTAACTGACCAAGCTGCTCTCCCATTTTATAAGGAGCCTCAGTTAGGAAAGGTTTTAACATTACAGCAATAATCCTTAAGGATTCTAATAAATTATAAAGTACAGTTTTTAATCTTTCACGATTTTCTTCTTCTCGGGCCAGAACCCAAGGAGCAGTCTGATCAATATATTTATTTGTACGGCGAACAAAATTCCAAATCTTCTCTAAAGCAACAGTATATTTTAACTTTTCCATCTGTTCTTCGACCACTATTTTTGTCTCATCCGCAAGATCAATCAATTCCTTATCTACTGCTTCTTTAATTGAGGGCTCAGGAATTTCACTGTCAAAATACTGTTCAACCATTGACACAGTTCTATTTAAAAGATTGCCAAGATCATTTGCTAAATCAGAATTAATTCGCTGAATTAAGGCTTCTGTAGAGTAAGTTCCATCTGTACCAAAAGCTACTTCACGCAGCAGATAGTAACGAATAGCATCTTTGCCAAAGTCATTTATTAAAACAACTGGATCAACGACATTCCCTTTAGATTTTGACATTTTTCCAGTATCACTTAAAAGCCAACCATGTCCAAAAACTTGATCTGGCAGCTCTAAATCTAAAGCCATTAAAATTATAGGCCAGATTACTGTATGGAAACGCAAAATATCTTTCCCTACAAGATGTAAATCTGCCGGCCAGTAATGTTCAAAATTTTCTGGATCTGTTTCATAACCAATTGCAGTAATATAGTTACTTAAGGCATCAATCCAAACATAAATAACATGATCTTCATCAATTGGAACTGGAATTCCCCAGTCAAAGGTAGTTCTAGATACACTTAAATCATCAAGACCATTTTCGATAAAATTAACCATCTCATTACGGCGTGATTCTGGCTCAATAAACTCTGGATGACTTTTTATATGTTCTAAAAGTCGATCTGCATATTTACCCATTTTGAAGAAATAACTTTGTTCTTCAACCCATTCTACCGGTCGGTGACAGTCAGGACATACCTTTTCTTCATTCTCTTCTTCTAGCTGCCTTTCAGCCCAAAAAGACTCACAAGGGGTGCAATACCAACCTTCATAATTACCTTTGTAAATATCACCTTTATCATAAAGCTTTTTAAATATTTTTTGAACTACTTTTTCATGACGCTCTTCAGTGGTTCTAATAAAATAGTCATAGTCAATATCAAGTTTATCCCATAATTCTTTAAAAGTTTCAACTATCTGATCAACATATTCTTTAGTTTCCTTACCAGCTGCTTCAGCCTTACGCTCTATTTTCTGACCATGTTCATCAGAACCAGTCAAAAACATAGTATCAAAACCACGCATTTTCTTATAACGAGCAATGGTATCAGCAGCCACTGTTGTATAAGCATGACCGATATGTAGTTTGTCACTTGGATAGTAAATTGGTGTAGTTACATAGTAAGTATCTCTGCTCAAAATTATCATCCTTTCGAAATTTATTTACTCAAATTTATTCTTATCGACTGAAATAACAACTGCTTCTTTATAAACATCACTTTTGGGAAGTTCCCTCAATTTTGCTACCTGTTTTATAGCCTGTTTTTTTGTCATTCCACTCTCAATTAAAAGCTTAAGATGTTCCAAAATGCTTAATTCTTCCCAGCCTTCACTTTCTGCTTCAACTTGACTGCGTCCAGCAACAACTACAACAATTTCCCCTTTAATTTCCTGTTCTTTAAGTTTATGTTCTAACTCGGCCACTGTTCCGTAATATTTTTCTTCGTGCATTTTGGTAATCTCACGGGCAACAACCGCCTGCCGGGTGCTTAATTCTGAGCTAAACTGACTGAGATCTTTAAGTGTTTCTTTAAGTCTATAAGGAGATTCGTAAAAAGCTGTTGTATCTTTAGCAAAAGCTAATTCTTCCAAGAACTCCTGCCTTTTTTTGCCGGAGCGAGGAATAAATGCTTTAAATGAAAAAGAAGAAATGTCAAGTCCAGAAACTACTAGAGCTGCCAGAAAGGCGCTCGGGCCCGGAATCGGTATAACTTCAATTCCTGCTTTTACAGCTTTTTTGACTAAAATCTCTCCTGGGTCTGATACTCCAGGCATTCCTGCATCACTGACTAAAGCAATTTCTTTCCCTTCTTTTAAAAGCTCAATTAACTCCCTGCTTCTTTCTCTTTCATTGTGCTCATGATAACTAATCATTTTTGTTTTGATAGAAAAATAATTTAAAAGTTTCTGGGTTCTGCGGGTATCTTCACAGGCAATAAGATCAACATTTTTTAATGTATCCAGCAACCTCTGGCTCACATCATCTAAATTGCCAATAGGAGTTCCGCATAAATAAAGATTTGCTGCTTGCAAAAAATAACCCCCTGTAAAATAATAATATTAAAACAGCATGTTAACTGTTATTTTTGACCATAGATTTCTTTTAGTTCGGCAGTATATTCACTACTGTTATCTTGATAAATAATTAAAACTGGTTTTATCCTTAAACCTGGATTTGCTCCTTTTTTTGCCTTAAGCATAAAAATATCTGCTTCTTTATCTCGACGAGCCTGGACCAACCGCAGTTCTTTCGCCTGACAATTATATTGAGCTAGAGTTTCAATAACCTCTGTTAATCTTTCAGCTCTATGAACAAGAAAAAAATGTCCTCCATATTTTAAAAGACGTGCAGCTGCAGCTACCACATCCTCTAATTTTGCATGAATTTCATGTCTTGCAATTGCTATATAATCATTTTCCTTCATTTTACCACCTTCAACCGGTAGATAAGGAGGATTAGATACTACTACATCAAAGCTCCCTGCTTCCAGCTCAGATTCTAAACTGCAGAGATCAGCATTTATAATTTTAATATCTTTTTCTAGATTATTAAATTCTACATTACGTTTTGCTAAATCAGCAGCTTCAACCTGAATTTCAACTCCAGTAACTTTTACATTATTATTTTTATATGCTAAAAGCAGTGGAATCACACCACTGCCTGTACCAAGATCAATTACTTTATCTCCGTTTCGGAGTTCCACAAAATTTGCTAAAAGTACAGAATCAGTTCCAAATTTGAAAAATCTATCATCCTGTATAATCTCAAGTTCTTCTTCAATTAAATAATGAATCTCTTCCATAACTTATTTCTCCTTACCCTGATTTTCTAGCAGATTTAAACAGAAAAGGCAATCCCCTTTTCTTTTTTCTCCAAAACTTAAAGGACAAACATGATAACCTTCATCATAGATATGAATTAAATTACTGTAACCTTCTTTTTCAACCACAGCGTCTTCTGCTTCTTCTTGATCTTTAAAAAGCAGAGATCTCAACTCTTCATTTTCTCGCTCTAATTCTTCATTTTCTTTATAAAGCTGATAGGTAATATCTTTAAGTTTGTGAAATCGGAGGGAAAGTGCCTCTATTTGCTCCTGAAAATGGGCAAGGCTGCTTAATATTTCTTGATCCATTAAATTTCCTTCCTTTCAAATCAATTTAAATCATATTCATCTAGGTCATCTACATCTACTTCTAAATTTTCATCAGTTCCAATATCAACTTCTACAGTATGTTTAACAAGATTTCTATCCACTACTTTTCCCTTACCCATCTCTAACTCGATTTTTTCGCCTACATTTGGCATTAATTTCTTTAGAGTTTTATAGGTTTGAGCTTCATACCGTAGACAGCACATCAAACGTCCACAAAGACCTGATATTTTGGAAGGGTTGAGTGAAAGATTCTGTTTTTTTGCCATTTTAATTGAAATTGGTTGAAAATCTCTTAAAAAAGTAGCACAGCAAACAGGTAAGCCGCAAGGACCCAGTCCTCCCAACATTTTGGCTTCATCTCGGACTCCAATCTGTCTCAATTCAATTCTAGTTTTAAATACAGATGCTAAATCCTTAACAAGCTCTCTAAAATCAACTCTTCCATCTGCAGTAAAATAGAATATAATTTTATTATGATCAAAAGTATATTCTACATCTATTAATTTCATTGGCAGATTATGTTTTTCAATCTTCTTTAAACAAATGTCATATGCCTCTTCTTCTAATTCTAGGTTTTTTTCATATTTATCTCTATCTTTTAAAGTTGCCTTTCTAATTACATCCTTTAAAGGCGCAACTATCTCTTCATCTGATATTTCTTTTTTACCAACAACTACTTCGGCATATTCTATACCCCGGGCAGTTTCCACTATTACATAATCACCGGTTTTTATTTCAAGTTCACCAGGATCAAAATAATAGATTTTTCCGGCTTTTTTAAAACTAACTCCAACTACCGTATTCATTAAAATACACACCTCATTTATCTATTCTTGATCAGGCTGGCGCAGTTTGAAAAATAAAACTTCCAGACTAAGTTTCTCACGAATATTGCGTTCTATATATTCTTGACTTTGAGCAATCAATTCTAAATTTTTAATTATATTCTGCAGATTTAACTCTGCAGCAAGTTCTCTTAACTCCTCTAAATAGTCTTGATTAATCACTGCATCCAGATAATCCTGTTTAATCATCATTATATCGCGATACCAGTCTGATAGCAAATCAAAACAGGGGAAATCATTTTTAAGCAGTGAGCATAATTTATCTGTAATTTTGAAAATTTCAATTGTGTTTTTAGATTTAATCTTTTTTAAAAAGTCATAAATTTCTTGACGATGTTCAAAATAGTTATCTATTTTAGTAATATCAAGTGCTTTACCAGGACTGCCAGCAGCAGCACTACTAACTATCTCTGCCTGTTCATTATTTAAACCTTCTTCTAAAAGCAGATCTTTAATTTTTTGTTGACTTACACTACTTAATTTAATCTGTTGACAGCGAGACACAAGTGTTGGCAAAAGTTTACCGCTATCTTCTACAAGCAAAACAATGGTTGCAAAAGATGGAGGTTCTTCTAAAGTTTTTAAAAGTGAATTAGCTGCTTCTTTTGTTAATTTTTCTGCTGATTCTATGATATATATCTTATGATCACTATCATAAGGCTTATACGCAATTTCTTTTTTCAATTCTCTAATTTGATCAATAGAAATAGCAGTTTTATCTTCAAGTACAGAAATAGTTTTAAAATCAGGGTGATTATGATGATCCATTTTGCGGCAGTTAATACAACTCCCACAGCTGTCTAATCGAACTTCCTCACAAAAACTGGCCTTTGCAAATTCAAAAGCCAGTTTTGATTTGCCGCTACCTTCTTTAGCCGAAAAGAGATAGGCGTGGCTTATTCGATCTTTTTCTATTTCATCCTGTAAAATTTCGATAGCTTCTTCTTGACCAATAATTGAGTTGAAACTCATTTAAAAACTCCTCTTAGCTTAAAGTTTAATAAATTGTTCTACATCTATAATAAATACTGTTGCTCCACCAATTTTAATTTCCATTGGAAAAGAATAATATCCTTCTAAAGAATTGGCAACAGGTGACATCGGTGCCACTGTTTTTTTTCGCGACTCACAATTTTCTCTAATTATTTCTAATACCTCATCAACATGACCTTCATCTGATCCAATCATAAAAGTAGTATTACCCTCTCGCAAAAAACCACCTGTAGATGCCATTTTTGTTGCCTGAAAACCAGAAGTAGTAAGTGATTCTAAAAGATCAGCCGCATCATGGTCATGGACAATGGCAACTACCATTTTAACTGTTTTACCTGTTTCTGCTCTTTTTTCCATTAGAATAACCTCCTGCTAATAATGTTTTCTATATTTTTTTGGACATTTTCTATGCTCTCTCCTGCATTTACCAGTGCAAAACGGTCTTTTTCTGCCATCTTTAAATATGCTTCTCTTACTCGCTGATGAAATTCATCTACTTCTCTTTCTAATCTGTCACCTTCAGCATCAAAACTTTGTGCCCTTGCCCTTTTTAATCCTTCTTTAATATCAATATCTAAAATAAATGTTAAATCAGGCCAGGTGGAATCAATTACCCAATCATTAATTTGATATACTATCTCATAATCTAGACCACGACCAGCAGCTTGATAGGCTAAATTAGAATCTGCAAATCTATCAGAAATAACTATTTTACCCTGTTCTATAGCAGGTTTAATCTTTTCTTTAACATGCTGAGCTCTATCGGCAGCATAAAGAAGAATTTCTGTTCTGTAATCCATCGATTCATATTGAGGATCTAAAAGCAAATGTCTGATTTTTTCACCTAAGGGAGTTCCTCCAGGTTCTCTACTGACTAAAACATCATAACCTTTATTCTTTAAAAATTCTGCCAGTAAATTAATCTGTGTCGTTTTACCTGAACCCTCAATACCTTCGAATGTAATAAAAAAGCCTTCTGTCAAAACTGCCAGCCTCCTCAAAACTTTGTTAAAATAATCTTAATTATATTCTAATTATACAATAATCATCCCACTAATGCAATAAAAGAAAAGTCGACTAAAACATCCTCTTATAGTCGCTTAGGATGTTCTGTCGACTCACAAATTAATAATCTCATTATATATTATATTCTAGATTTTTGTTTTAAATAACTTTAAAAATTTAATTTTTCAATAAAGATTAATTTAATCTAAACTGAGACTAAGACTCAATCCGCCTTCTTCTTTTTTTGCTGTATCTGAAGAATCTTTAGCTTCATCTCCTGCAGCATGATTTTTCATCTTAACTTCTTTTGCAGGGAAAGAATTTTCTTTTTCTTCAATATATTCCGAGGCTTCAATTGCTGCTTTAGCTCCCGAACCAGCAGCAATAACAACCTGCCTATAATCTGGATCTTGAACATCACCACAGGCAAAAACTCCTGAAATATTAGTGTGCTGTTTTTTATCTGTTAAAATATAACCATGGTCATCAAGCTCAATCTGGCCTTTAAGACATTCAGTTCGCGGCTTATGTCCAATGGCAATAAAAAGTCCTTTTACATCAAGGTCTCTTTCCTCATCTGTTTTATTATTGAAGATACGAATTCCTTCAAATTTCTTTTCGCCTTTAATATTTTCAACCTCTGTATCCCAGAGAATTTCAATGTTTTCTTTATCTTTAACTCTGTCACCTAAAATTTTAGCGCCTCTAAATTTATCGCGGCGGTGAATAATATAAACTTTAGCTGCAAACTTAGCCAGAAAAGTTGCTTCCCATAAAGCAGTGTCTCCACCACCTACAATTGCTACTTCCTTATTTCTAAAGAATGCTGCATCACAAGTTGCACAGTAGGAAACTCCATTACCTCTCATACTGTCTTCCTTTTCTAGCCCCAAAGTTCTAGGTTCGGCTCCAGTTGCAATGATAATAGAATCAGCTATATATTCTCCACCTTCTGTTTTAACAGTAAATTTATCTCCCGAGAAATCAACCTCTTCTGCACTTTCATATTTTAAGCGAACACCAAAATTTTCTGCTTGTTCTGTCATTTGCTGAGTTAACTCAAAACCACCAATTGGTTCTGGAAAACCTGGATAGTTTTCTAATTCAGATGTTGTTGTTATTTGTCCTCCTGGCTCTGGACCATTTAATACTAGTGGTGCAACTCCATTTCTCGCAGCATAAATTGAAGCAGATAAACCACCCGGGCCACCACCAATAATAATCAAATTTTCTTCCTGTCTATTTTTATCGTTCATTATTAATTCCCCCTGTTATGAACTTTGATAACAATTTAGAATTTTATTATAACTTGAATTTATATTCCAATTTACAAATATAATCTTAATACTATTGCCCTTATTTTTCTGTTAAACTTACAACAAAACTTTTTAATCTAAAAAAAATAAGAAGTATTAAAAAACTCTCTGCCAATAAAAAACAGAGAGTTAAAAACAAAATCTTTAATTTAATTCTTTAATCAACACTATAATTAGGGGCTTCTTTTGTTACCTTTACATCATGAGGATGACTTTCTCGAAGTCCTGCTGCAGAAATTTTAATCATTTTTGAATCTTCAATTAAGGATTTAATATCAGGAGTCCCACAATAACCCATACCAGATTTTAATCCTCCGACCATCTGATAAATAGTTTCTGCTAATGTACCTTTATAAGGGACTCTCCCCTCTATTCCTTCAGGCACAAATTTTTCTGATTCAGTTTCATCTTCCTGGAAGTAGCGATCTTTGCTTCCTTGTTTCATAGCACCGACTGAGCCCATGCCGCGATACACTTTATAACTTCTACCTTTATATATTTCTAGTTCTCCTGGGCTTTCTTCTGTACCTGCTAACAAGCTTCCAATCATTACAGTATTGGCACCAGCAGATATCGCTTTAACAATATCTCCAGAATATTTTATTCCACCATCAGCAATAACTGTCTTACCATACTTTTTAGCAACTTTTGCAGCATCATTAATTGCAGTTATTTGAGGAACTCCAACACCAGCTACAACTCTAGTAGTACAGATTGAACCAGGACCGATACCTACTTTGACTACATCTGCCCCAGCTTTAATTAGAGCTTCAGTTGCTTCCGCCGTTGCTACATTACCCGCGACTATAGGAAGCTCTTGATATCTATCTTTGATTTTCTTAACCACATCTAGAACATTTTGAGAATGTCCATGAGCAGTGTCAATTATTAAAAGATCAACTCCAGCTTCTACAAGAGCTTCTACTCTAGCATCAGTATCATTTCCAGTTCCTACTGCTGCCGCTGCCAGCAATCTTCCGCGTTTATCCTTTGAAGCCTTTGGATATTGTTTCGCTTTTTCTATATCTTTAATAGTAATTAATCCTCTTAAAATACCATCTTCATCTACGATTGGTAATTTTTCTATTTTATGTTTTCTTAACTGTTCTTTTGCTCCTTCCAAATCAGTACCAACTGGAGCAGTGACAAGTTCTTCTTCTGTCATTACTTCGGAAACAGGGCGCTTATAGTCTTCTACAAAACGAAGATCTCTATTTGTTAAAATCCCAAGCAACTTTTCATTTTTATCAACAATAGGCACTCCTGAAATATGATATTTAGACATTAAAGCTTCCGCTTCTTCTATCAAAGCATCCGGAGATAAAAAGAAAGGATCAACTATTACTCCACTCTCAGAACGTTTTACACGATCAACCTCTGCCGCCTGAGCCTCTATAGGCATATTTTTGTGAATTACACCAAGTCCACCTTCTCTAGCCATCGCAATTGCCATATCACCTTCAGTCACCGTATCCATCCCGGCAGAAATGATAGGCGTATTTAAATAAATATCATCAGTCAGTTTAGATCTTGTACTAACTTCTTTTGGAACTACATTTGATTCTGCAGGAATCAGCAGAACATCATCAAAAGTCAAGCCTTCTTTAATTATTTTTTCCATAACCAACCTCCTAGAGTTTTGTGAAAATTAATACTTAAAATTATGAACTAAGAACTACTTAATATATTTATATGTAATAAAATGAAATAGATGGATAATTATTATATGAAATAACAATCTAATATTTTAAGTATTTTAACAAAGTACTGAATAAATGTCAAGCGCAGCTTACACCTACTGTTTGAGGAACCATTAATTTCCAAATATTAATCATTTAGCTATTAAAAAATACCCACCATCTCAAATTTGAAATGACGGGTGATCGCTTAATTATTTACTATTAATTAGTTCGGAAACCGGCAGCTGAACTTTATAATTCTCTTCTTCCTTCTAAGGCTTTAGAAAGAGTAACTTCATCTGCATATTCTAAATCTCCCCCAACAGGAATTCCATGTGCTATACGAGTTACCTTTACTCCTAAAGGCTTAATCAGTTTAGCAAGATACATTGCAGTAGCATCACCTTCTGCATTAGGATCAGTTGCTACTATAATTTCTGTAACTTTATCTTTTTCTAAACGAGGAATCAAAGAACGAATTTTTATTTCATCTGGTCCGATTCCATCCATCGGTGAAATAGCACCATGCAGCACATGATAAAGACCATTATACTCACCTGTCTTTTCCATGGCTACAACATCTCGGGGGCTTTCAACAACACAAATTGATGTTCTATCCCTCTCTTCAGATTGACAGAAAGTACAGGTATCACCCTCAGTTAAGTGATTACAGTTTGAACAGTAATTGATTTTTTCGCGCGCTTCAATTAATGCATCTGCTAAATTTTTCACATCATTTTTAGGCTGCCCCAATATATAAAAAGAAAGACGACGAGCAGTTTTAGGCCCTATTCCAGGCAGTTTACTCAGCTCGCCGATCAATTTCCCCATTGGTTTAGGATATGGATTCATTAAGGCATTCCTGGCAGATTCATTCCACCAGTTACTTTACCCATTTCATCATTTACCATTTCCTGAATTTCGCGCATACCCTGATTAACAGCTGCCAGAACTAAATCTTCTAACATTTCTACATCATCTGGATCAACTACTTCAGGATCAATCTGAAGATCAACGACTTCCTGCTTTCCATTAACTACTACCTTAACAGCGCCACCACCTGCAGTCGCCTCAAGTGTCTTTTCTTCCAATTCTTCCTGTACTTTAGCCATTTTAGCCTGCATCTTTTGTGCTTGTTTCATCATTTTTTGCATATTCATATTAATTTCCTCCTCTATTTTCCAAAATTGATTGATCAACTTCAATGATCTCACCAGAAAAAACTCTGGCCAAATTTTCTATATCTAAATCACCGGCAAGCTCATTTTGATTTTCAGTAATTTGAGAAGCTGGTGTTTTAGTTTCTAAACTATTTTTAGCTGTATGAGCATCATCTAAAATATTTTTTTGCTCATTATTATCTCTATCCATCTTATCAATTTTTTGATTTTTTTTAGAACTGCTATCTTCAACTAAATCAAGATCATCTTTTTGCTTATCGTCTATTTTGTCATTTAACTCTTTTTTTTTAGTTCCAAGTTGAAGCTCTAATTCTACCGCCTCATTTAAAACATTCCTTAAAACTCTAGAAATTAAAGCTTTATTAGAAGCAGCTCCTTTATAATGAAATTTCTTACTTTCAGGAAAAGAAACAATAACTGTTTTATTGTCTACAGCTGTTGGTGCTCCTTCTCTTAAAAGGGCCTGTACAGAAATATCTAGCTGTTTGGTTTCATTTAAAATTTTAGCCCAGTTTTCTTTAACATGTTTAAGACTAAGACCAGCATTATTTGCTGTTTTGACTGGCTTCTCTATTTTTGCTGATTTTGCTTTTTTATCTGTTTTAATATCTTTTTCATTTTCAACTTTTTCGTTCTTAGATTCTATTTTTTCTTCTTTTATTTTTGATTGTTTACCTCGATCACTGTTAGCTACAGCTTCCGTTTTTTTAAGATTAAGCTCTTTTTTAAAACTAGAATCATCTCTGCTGTTTAATATATTATCTAATTTAAACTCAAGCTCTGAAAGCCTCGCTTCTAAACTATTACTACTTTCTCTACTACTTAATTTTATAACACTTATCTCCAATTGTAAACGGGGTCTTGCACTGGAACGTAATTTTTCTTTTAAGGATGCAAATTCGTCAATAATATTTGTAATTTCTTTAGTACTTAAATTTGCAGCTATAGAAGCAATTTCTTCTAAATAACTGCGTGAATATTCGAGAATACCAGAATCAATCCCACATTCTTTAATCAAAAGTAATTCCCTACAGTATTCTATTAATTCATCACTAAATCTTTCTATTCCAAGTCCAGACTCCAACTGCTTATTCAATAATTCTAAAGCCTTTTGACTTTCTTTTTTACTTAAATGAACTAAAAATTGCTTTAAATCTGATTTGTTAATTCTCCCCAACATTCTAGTAACTTCTGCAGCACTTAGCTGACCATCACTAAAGGAAATGGCTTGATCTAAAAGGCTAATTGCATCTCGCATCCCTCCTCGAGCACTGCGAGCTAAAATATCAAGCGCCTCTTTATCAATTTCATAACCCTCTGAATCGGAAATATATTTTAAACGTTTTTTAAGATTAGTTAAAGTTAATAATGTAAAATCAAAACGCTGACAGCGGGACATAATTGTTGTAATAACTTCATGAGGCTCAGTTGTTGCCAAAATAAAAACTACACTTTCTGGAGGCTCTTCTAAAGTTTTTAAAAGAGCATTAAAAGCCCCTTTAGTTAACATATGAACTTCATCGATAATATATACTTTATATTTGCCTTCACCAGGATAAAATTTTACCTTTTCTCTCAATTCTCTAATTTCATCAATACCCCGATTGGAAGCAGCATCAATCTCAATTACATCAAGAGAGTTACCCTTTTCAATTCGCTGACAGGAATTACACTCACCACAAGGTTCATGGTCTGCATTTGGATTAGCACAATTAAGTGATTTAGCAAAAACTTTTGCTGTGGAAGTTTTACCAGTTCCGCGAGGCCCAGCAAAAAGATAGGCATGCGCTACTCTGTCATTTTTTAAAGCATTTTTTAAAGTCTGTTTAACCTGATCCTGTCCAATCAGATCATTAAAATTTTCTGGCCTATATTTTCGATACAGAGAGAGAAAGGACATTTTTTTCACCTCTAAAATAGTATTATATAACAAAAACACCCTATTCCGGGTGTTTAAAAAAAATTGGCCGCACACCGTGTTTCGAAGATTTTCTCCCAGGCGTTACCCTGACAGTTGGCTCGAACCAGGCACCCTCGCGGCACATGAAGCGACTTGTTTACCGCTGCTTCCTCCCGGATCTGACGGGGTTCACAAGACTTCATTGCGCGAGACCCAATTGTCAACACTACTTATCAGGGCCAGACCCTGAAAGAAAAAATCCTCAGCCACGGCTTCAATCCTGCTATAGCGGTTTGCAGGTTATAGGGCACCGCTACCGCCCCATTTAGTACGGCCAAACATTAGTAAAAAATTATAAAATTTTTAATGGCGGAGAGGGAGGGATTCGAACCCTCGGTAGGTGAAAGCCTACACCCGCTTTCCAGGCGGGCCCCTTAAGCCAGACTCGGACACCTCTCCGTAATCTATACTTTGAAAATTTATATATATAATCTATGAATGATATGGATAAAATATAATGGCGGAAGGAGAGGGATTCGAACCCTCGAGACAGTAAAACTGCCTACTTGATTTCGAGTCAAGCGGTTTCAGCCAGACTCACCCATCCTTCCGTTCTCTTAAATCACGGAAAAAATCTTTTAAAAGCTGAGCTGCTTCTTTCTTCATTACACCTGCCTCAACTTCAACCTGATGGTTAAAACGCTCATCATTTAATAGTTGATAAAGGCTATTAACAGCTCCTGCTTTGGGATCACTGGCTCCATAAACAAGACGTTTTATTCTTGACTGTAAAATTGCTCCTGCACACATTGGGCAGGGCTCTAAAGTCACATAAAGCTGGCAATTTTCCAAGCGCCAGCTAGCCTCATTTTTAGCTGCTTCTCTCAGAGCAATCATTTCGGCATGAGAAGTTGGATCCTGAGTTTGCTCCCGGAGATTAAACCCACGGCCAACAACTTTATCATCACAGATAACAACTGCACCAATTGGAACTTCAGCTCTTTGATAAGCTTTCCTGGCTTCTGCCAGGGCCATTTTCATATATTTTATATCATCTTCCATAGAATATCTCCTGAAAATAAAAAGTTAAAAAAATTTAAAATGGCGCACCCGAGAGGAGTCGAACCCCTAGCCTTCTGATCCGTAGTCAGACGCTCTATCCAGTTGAGCTACGGGCGCACGCTGTAAAATTTATTATGTCGAGGATCTTTCCCTTTTTGGGGTTTAAAACCTTAAAACAACAGCAAGTGAACGGCTGATTGTTTCAGACGACGATTATTATTATAACAGTATAAGCTTATTTCGTCAAGGACTTTTTTTAATTTCTCATCTCGAATTAGGAGATTTGCAAAATGTAATGCTCGGGTTTTTTGAGACCAGCTGCAGTATCTAGTCTCACGCTAATTTTCGCTATTACTTAGTTAATATTCATTGACAGAATCTGTAAACATTAGTATACTAAAAATCACATAATTACATAAATGCTCATTTTTGGAGAAATAAAAATAGTAGGAGTGGTATTTGAAATGATGAAAGTAGATAAAGAAAAATGTATTGGCTGTTCTAAATGTCTTGATGATTGTTTAGTAAATGATATTATAATGGTCGAAGGAAAAGCTCAAATCAAAAATGAAAATTGTTTTAAGTGTGGGCACTGTATTGCTATCTGCCCTGTAAATGCAGTCACTACTTCGGAATACAATATGGACGAAGTAAAAGAATATAAGGAAAAAGAATTTTCAATATCTGCAGATAATCTCTTAAATTTTATTAAATTTAGAAGGTCTATTAGACAATTTAAAGAAAAAGATGTGGAAGAAAATAAAATAATCAAAATAATAGAAGCCGGCCGCTTTACCCCAACTGGCAGCAACCAACAAGACGTCTCTTTTACAGTAGTTAAAGATGAAATTGATAAATTTAGAGAACTAATATTAAAAAATTTAAATAAAAAAGGAAAATCAATACTTAATAACCTAAGACCAGAGACAATGAAATTTAAAAAGTATGCTGAAATGTGGATGCAAATGTATCAAGATTATCAAAATGAATCTGTACATAACGACCGTTTATTTTTTAACGCTCCAATTGTAATTGTTATTTCAGCTAATTCTAGTATTAATGGCTCTTTAGCCTCCTCTAATATGGAATTAATGGCAAATGCTTTAAATCTAGGTGTATTATTTAGTGGTTTCACCTTAAGAGGAGCAAAAGACAAAGAAGAAGTTAGAAAATTTCTCGGAATTAAAAGTAATAAAGAAATAGTAACAGCAATGGTTATCGGCTATCCGGATGTAAAGTACTTTAGAACTGTCCCAAGAAAAGAAGCTGATATCAATTGGAAATAATTTTATTTTTATAACAAAGTTACAGGGATAGCAATTTGATCAAATTGCTATCCCTTAAATGTTATTGACTCTATTTTTTATAATATTGGTGAAAGTAATCTAGATACAGATTCTCTCAATTTCATTGTCCAGCCTCTATTTTCAAACTCCTCTTTAGTTATTTCATTAGAAAATTCCAGGTCTTCTTTAAATAAATTATCATGATATTTGGCTTTTTCTTTATCATAAACAAAAGCATTAATTTCAAAATTAAGCTTAAAACTACGCACATCCATATTTGTTGTACCAATCGAAAGCACCCGACTATCAATACAAATAGTTTTGCTGTGTAGAAAACCTTTAGTATAGCGATAACAGCGAGCTCCAGCATCTAAAAGTTGTCCTACAAAAGAGTTATTTGCGGCATAAACAAATGGGTGATCACCACGATCAGGAATCATTATTTTTACATCAACTCCAGAACGTGAAGCAATTATTAATGCTTCTAACATTGATTGATCAGGGATAAAATATGGTGTCTGAATATAAATTGTCTTTTCAGCCTCATAAATCATTTTCAAAAACATAGCCTTAATTTCTGCCTCCCTAGAATCGGGACCACTACTTACAATCTGGATAGCAGAATCCCCCTTAACTTTACTTTCTGGAAAAAATTTTTCTTCTTCCAAAAGATCCTTACCAGAAGCAAACTTCCAATCTAATAAAAAACGATACTGCTGACTTTTAACACTTTCTCCAATGATTTTAAGGTGTGTATCTCTCCATTCTCCAAAACGATCTGAAAACCCAAGGTATTCATCTCCAATATTAATCCCGCCAAGATACCCAATTTCTCCATCAATTATTAAGTTTTTGCGATGATTTCTATAGTTTATATCCAATACAAAAGGCGCAAATGAAACAACCTCAACTCCAGAGTCTTCTAAATTAAAGAGTGTATACCGAGATAGATCTCTACAACCCATTTTATCATAAAGTAATCTTACCTCTACTCCTTCTTCTGCTTTTTTAGCCAGAATTCTCATAAACTTATTTCCCAGCTGATCATCATTAATAATATAATAATTAGCATGAATAAATTTTTTTGCATTTTTTAAATCATGGAAAAGATCTTTAAATTTATCCTTCCCATTACTATAAATTTTTAGCTTGTTATATCCCATTTCTGAAGGCAGCTCATTCTTAAAAGCTATTCTCATTATACTTTGTTCTAAATGGTCAAAAAAAGGTTTTTGTTGATCTAAATAAAAATTAACATATTGAACTTTATTATTTAATGTATCAGCCTGCTGCTTTCTCTGAAAAACCTTTCGTTTTTTCGGAGTCAATCCAAAAAACAAATAAAGAATAAAACCAAGCACAGGAATTAAAGTTAAAATTAAAAGCCAGGCCCAAGTTGCAGTAGGATCTTTTCTCTCAAAAAAGATCAATAAAATAATAAAAATTATATTTAAAATTATTATACCTGTAGGTATAAATGATAAAAAATTCATAAGTTTATCCTCACTTTTCCATAATTTTTAGATTAAATAAATGATAATTTTTATTCGAAAGTACTTTTTTATATTCCCCAGAAGGGTAAATTATCCCATTATAAGAATAATTGCCTGTTTTTATGACAGGTACTCTATTTTCTACAGCTCTAAATACTGCTGCCTGCCACATTATGTTTTTTAATAATCGGTTATTATTAAACCAGGCTTCATTTGTTTGATTTACTATAAATTCAAATTCTGCAGCTTTAGCTTTAACAAATGAGGGATAAAGTATTTCAGAACAAATTACTGTTTTCCACTTTAAGTTTTTGGTTTTAAATAAAACTTCTTTTTCACCAGCATTGAGAGAAGAGAAATTATATGGAGTAAATCTATTTAACAGTTCCAAAAATGGATAGGTCTCACCAAAATAAAGAAGAAGTTTTTTATCATAACGAGAAATTATTTCTCCAGTCTCTGAAATTAAAAAAGAGCTATTATAGCGACCCTTACTTGAATCTCTTCCAGCTAAAGAACCAATCTGAATAGGACTTTCAGCTTCTGCTGCTATTTGCTTTAAAAATTTTTTTCTATAATTTTTATCAGCGTAAAAATCAAAGGTTATATTTGTTTCTGGAGCGATAATTAATTCTGCCTGTTTCAAATCTGAAAGTGCACCTAAGGTTAGTTCTATATTTTGATCTAATTGTTTTAGGGTCCATTTTTTATTCTGGTCAATCTTAGTTGTAATAATTCCAACTTCAATATTTTGATATCCATTTTTAGCCTTGATCTTTTGCAAATACTGCTGTTCTTTAAAATTAGAAAAACTAAAGATAATTAAAAATAAGATTACTATAAAAAACACATCTTTAAATTTTTTTTGAAATATAAATTGAAAAAGCAGACCATTAACAAAGACCAAAATAAAGCTTACAATCCATATTCCACCTATTTCGGCCAATTGAATAAAACTTAAAAATTCTGCTTGAGTATAAGATAAATTGCCAAGCGGAAAAAAGCTTAGCAAATAATAACGAATCATTTCCATTGTAGTCCAGCAGAGTGCAAAAAGAAAAGGATTGAATTTATTATTATTAAATAGATTTCGCTGGAGATAAAAATATATCAGAAAAAACACTGGGTATATTAAGGACATTAATGAAAATAGTAAAAGCAAAATTAATATTATTAAAAAAAATGAAGATCCTGTATATAACTTGATTGAATGATATAAAAAATTAGCAGTAAAAACTAAAATCCAAAAGCCAAGATTCCAACCATTAAAAAATATACTTTTATAGTCTAGTTCACCTTCTTTAATATTATAAAGATAATATAAAAATGGTAGGAATCCAATCCAGCTTAAAAAATATAAATTAGGATAATAGTTTGCCGTCGTTAGTAATGCTGCTGCGAAAAATGTTAAAATAATCCCCATGTTACATTCGCTTCTTTACAGAAGGCGCTATTCGCAAACTAATAAAAATAATTAAAGCTGCAGCAATTGAAATATCATATAAACCATAACCCACTGCTAAACCCAAACCAGCAACTCCCCAAAGACTGGCTGCTGTGGTTAATCCTTCTATCTTATCTTCCTGTTTAATAATAGTTCCTGCACCTAAAAACCCAATCCCACTGACAACCTGGGCCGCCAGTCTAGCTGGATCACCTTCAACTCCGTCAATTAAACCGCTAGATTGTGCAACTTTAACTGATAAAATCATAATTACACAAGAAATAACAGCAACAATTACATTTGTTCTAATTCCTGCAGCCTTATTTTGCTTTTCTCTATCATAACCAATCAAAGATGCTAATATAGCCGCTATAATTAACTTCATAATTCCATTCCAGTCTAAAATCAAAATAGACACCTCCATTCAATCTATAATAATATACTTATACAAATTTATTTAAAATCCTTTATTTTAACCCTGCACCTTTACACTATATAAAAAGACCAGCGGCGTCCCGCTGGTCTTTTATCTTTAATCTTATATTTATTTTGAGTCTAATTTACTCATCTTCCTTTGGAGCATAAGCTGTTTCTAGTCTCTTGTAAGACTGATAACGCTCTTCAGCATCTTCTTCTGCTTTTTCAAAGAGATCTTCTGCAAGCTCAGGGAATGTCTTCTGTAAGGAAGAGAAACGTACCTCACTGAGCAAGAATTCTCTGAAGCTTTCGGTAGGCTCTTTAGAATCCATAATGAATGGATTTTCTCCTTCACCTTTAAGCTCTGGATTAAAGCGGAATAAGTGCCAGTATCCAGACTTAACAGCATCTTTTTCCTGACTAACACTACAGCCCATACCTTTTTTAAGTCCATGTGAGATACATGGAGCATAAGCAATTACTAAGGAAGGACCATCAAATGCTTCAGCTTCTTTGATAGCCTTAATAGCCTGATTCATGTTAGCACCCAGAGAAATCTGAGCAACATAAACATAGCCATAAGTCATAGCCATCTGGCCTAAGTCTTTCTTCTTAATCTTCTTACCTGAAGCAGCAAACTTAGCAGCTGCAGCAGTTGGACTAGCTTTAGAAGACTGTCCACCGGTGTTAGAATAAACCTCTGTATCAAATACAAGTACGTTTACATCATCACCAGAGGCAAGAACATGATCTAAACCTCCATAACCGATGTCATAAGCCCAGCCGTCTCCACCAAAGATCCACTGTGATTTCTTAGTAATAAATTCTTTACGGTCAACTATCTCCGCAATTACTTCGTTGTCACTATATTTAGCGAGTAAAGGCATCATTTCTTTTTTGATTTCCTGAGTTTTCTCGCCGTCATTATAGTTATCTAACATTTCTTTCATTAATTCAGTTAATTTATCATCTAAATCAAGTTCAATTGCTTCTTCCATCAGATCAGCAATTTTAGCTCTAATCTGTACATTTGCTAAGAACATACCATAACCATACTCAGCGTTATCCTCAAATAAAGAGTTACCCCAAGCAGGTCCATGTCCCTCTTCATTAGTAGTATATACAGATACAGGAGCAGATCCACCCCAGATTGAAGAACAACCTGTAGCGTTAGCAATAATCATTCTATCACCAAATAATTGAGTTACAAGCTTAGCATAAGCTGTTTCTCCACAACCTGCACAAGCACCATGGAACTCAAGTAATGGCTGCTGGAACTGGCTACCTTTAATATTAAACTGATCCATTTTATCTTCTTTAGGAGTTATCTCATCAATAGCATAATCCCAATTATCTGCTTCTTTTTCTGCCATTTCTGCAAATGAAGTCATTTCTAAAGCATCAACAGGACATACATCAGCACAAACACCACAGCCAGTACAATCATAAGGACTTACCTGAATCTTATACTGTAAACCTTCTAACTGCTTACCGCGTGCATCAAGAGTTTCAAATCCTTCTGGAGCATTAGCTGCTTCCTCTTCATCGAGTAAGAAAGGTCTAATTACAGCATGTGGACATGCGAGTGAACACTGGTTACACTGAATACACTTATCACTTAACCAGTTAGGTACATTAATTGCAATACCACGTTTTTCATACTTAGAAAGTCCTGGAGGGAAGTGTCCATCTTCACGGCCAACAAATGTACTTACAGGTAATTCATCACCTTTTTGTGCGTTAACAACTTCGAGTACATTTTTAACAAATTCTGGCACGTCATCTTCCTCTTTCTCTTCTGCGCTTTCAGCATTAGACCATTCTGCAGGAACATCAATCTTAACTAATGCATCCAGAGCTTTATCTACAGCTTTATTGTTCATCTCAACAATCTTATCACCTTTATGACCATAAGATTTCTGAATAGCTTCTTTCAAATATTCAACAGCTTCATCAACAGGAATAATATCTGCAACTTTGAAGAATGCAGTCTGCATAACCATGTTAATTCTCTGTCCTAAACCAACTTCTTGAGCAATATCTACAGCATTAATTGTGTAGAAATTAATATCGTGATCAGCGATATATTTTTTCATTTCCGCAGGAATATTCTCAGTTAATTCATCTTTTGACCAGGTACAGTTAAGAACAAAATTTCCGCCATCTTTTAAATCCTGTACCATTTCAAATTTATCTACATAAGATTCATTATGACAAGCAACATAATCTGCTTCGTCAATTAAGTAAGTTGACTTAATTGGCTGCTCTCCAAATCTTAAGTGGGATACTGTTACACCACCAGATTTTTTGGAATCATAAGAGAAATATGCCTGGGCATACTTATCAGTCTTATCACCAATAATCTTAATTGCATTCTTATTCGCTCCGACAGTACCGTCAGAACCAAGACCCCAGAATTTGCAGCGAACTGTACCCTCTGGAGAAGTATTAATATGTTCTTTTGGTTCAAGATTAGTATGTGTAACATCATCATTAATGGCAAGTGTAAAGCCATTTTTAGGATTGTCTTCTTTAAGGTTATCAAATACTGCCTTAAAGTGAGTAGGTGTTGTATCCTTAGAACTTAAACCGTAACGTCCACCAACAATTACAGGACGATTTTCATGGTCATAGAATAAAGATCTTACATCTTCATAAAGTGGTTCTCCTACTGCACCAGGTTCTTTAGTTCTATCTAATACAGCAATCTTCTCAGCAGTTTCTGGAAGAGCCTTCATGAAGTATTTTTCGGAGAATGGACGATATAATCTTACTTTAATTAAACCAACTTTTTCTCCTTGATCAACTAAGTATTTAACAGTTTCTTCAATTGTATCAGTTGCAGAACCCATTGCTACAATAATATACTTAGCATCTTCTGCCCCTACATAATTGAATGGATGATACTCTCTGCCTGTAAGTTCAGAAATTTCCTGCATATAATCTTCTACGATATCCGGTATTGGCTCATAGAAACTATTGCAAGCCTCACGTGCCTGGAAGAAAATATCAGGGTTTTGAGCTGTCCCCATTGTTGTAGGACGCTCAGGATTTAATCCTCTATGTCTGAATTCACTAACTTTACCGTAATCAACTAATTTTTCTAAATCATCATAATCTAAAACTTCTATTTTTTGATACTCATGAGATGTTCTAAATCCATCAAAGAAATGCACAAAAGGTATACTTGATTTAATTGATGCCAAATGAGCAACACCAGCTAAATCCATAACTTCCTGAACACTACCGGAAGCTAGCATAGCTGTACCAGTTTGTCGAGCAGCCATTACATCGGAATGATCACCAAAAATTGATAGAGCATGTGTAGCAACAGTACGTGCACTAACATGAAATACACCAGGCAACTGTTCACCGGCGATTTTATACATATTAGGCAGCATTAGTAATAATCCCTGAGAAGCTGTGAAAGTAGTTGTTAAAGCTCCAGCTGCTAAGGAACCATGTACTGCACCAGATGCTCCTCCCTCAGACTGCATTTCAGTTAACTTCACTTCTTGATCGAAAATGTTTTTGCGACCATTAGCACTCCATGAGTCAACTAATTCAGCCATTGGAGATGAAGGAGTAATAGGATAGATTGCTGCCACATCAGTAAATGCATATGCCACATGAGCTGCAGCAGTGTTTCCATCCATTGTTTTCATTTGTTTTGCCATTATAATTTTCCCTCCTATTATTAAGGTAGATTTGTATTATTATTTCCTCTTTAAGTATAATACTTTACAATTCTACTGTCAAATTTTTCACATCTTTTATTATAACTTTTTCGCTTTCTGAATTGTTAGAATTATTTAAATAAGAAAGCTATTCACCAAGCCATGATATTTCTCTATTCAAAAGACTTTTTTCCTTGAATAATATAGAGTGATTTATTTAGATACTCATGCTCAGTTTTTAATTCATTTTTGCCAAGCATAGAGACTAATTTTTGCGGTTGATAAAAGTTAACCGGTTCCCCTGCTAATTTTTCAAAAAACACAATTAATCTGGTAAAAAAAGAACTTGGATCGAATTCCAAAATGTAAATTTTTGCTCCCGGTTTGAGCACTCTTGCTGCCTCTTTTAAAGCAGGCTCAACACGTCTAAAATGATGTAAAGCATCAGAAATAATAAGATAATCAAAAAGATCATCATTAAAAGGTAAATCTGCTGCATCAGCAAGTATATGGTTTACTGGTTGGGAAAAGCTTTTTTTCTGCCCCTTTTTTAACATTGCCTTTGATGGATCAACTATTGTAATCTCTAAATTTTGAGGCAGGTGATTAACCAATTCTCCAGTTCCACCACCCAAATCAAGCAGACTTTTATTCTTTTTTTCAAAGTTTGACTTTAGCTCTTCTTTTTTAATTCTTTCACCAAGTTCAACTAAAACTTTATGATGACCGGATATTTTCATTGCTAAATCAAAGAAAGGGGCTGCCAATGTAAATAAATCCATTTATCTCACCTCTTAGAATCATTATATCACAAATTTCAAATATTAACATTTTGCTTTTTTAAGTTAAGTTTTTACCTTTAAGCAGGAATAAAATGGACCGGTGCAGAACTATATTAGTAACAAATTATACTTATACAGGAGGGATTGAATTGAAAAAAATCATTTTGTTATTATTAATATTTTTATTACTATTACCAGCAGCTGCTTCTGCTGACAGGGGATCCATACCTTATATCCCAGGAGTTAGAATTTTTGAACCGAGTCAGGATGCTTTAATCGCCTGGAATGGCGAAGAGGAAATTCTAATCCTGGCAACTGAATTATATGCTTCAGAAAAAACCAAAATTTTACAGGTCCTACCCCTACCATCTGAACCTGAGGTTAAAAAATCAAGCCGGGATGTTCTAAGAAGGGCCAATGAATTTGTTATGCAGAAAATTTTTGATGATTTACGACAGCCTGTGCTCAGAAACGATATGCCAGAAACTCCTGCTGCTGAAATTAAAGAAGAAGTTGTCATTGGATCTCATGATATCCTTGTAGTTGAAGTTTTAAATCAGAATTATTTTGTTAACTGGGTCAATAATTACTTAAAGGAAAAAGGAGAAAAAGCTCCTCAAATTCCTGAAACATTAAAAGAAACAATTAATAATTATATTAATCGTGGTTATAATTATTTTGTTTTTGATACTATTGAAGTCAGTCCAGATCCTGAGATGAATGAAGCAATTTCTTATACATTTAAAACCGATAAACTTTATTATCCTCTAGAAATAACTAAATCAGACCATGGTGTCAGCGAAATCAGTCTGTTTATTTTGACAGACCAAAATCTTATTAATTATAATGGAATCGAAAAGGACAGAATTATCGAAAGAACTCCAGCTGTTGAATTAAGCATCGTTGATTTAGCCTATATTTCAGAAGATATTGATGATTTGTTCACTGAAAAATCTGATGATTTTCTAATCGCAAGTTCAAATACTCGACTTTTAAACTGGTCGATAAAAGATAACTTAGCTAACTTTAATTCTGATTTACTAGTTGATAGTAAAATAGAAGGGCTGCTTAAAAATGAAATAATTTATCAGGGGACTACTTTTATAGATGTGCAGGCTGAAAAAAATTATCCTTATTCTAGCGAAAAAGAAATAGAGACTATTTCGGGTGTAGCAGAAATGAGAATGGGAAGTAGAATGCACCCCTGGTTAGCTCGTTCAATTAACGGTAAAGCCTTATTTAGTGCCCGTACAAATAAAATAATTACTAACTTTGATGCTGAAGGCCAAAAGATTACAGTTAAAGGATACAGCAGTAAAGAAGCACACATAGCAATGAGAGATCCTATAGATAAAATGCCAGTTCTAATAAGTATCAGAGACGTCTTCTATGTAACAGAAATAGTTGGCTGGACTCCATATAATGGTATTGTAGTTAGCAGTGATGGCAAATTGAATGATGAAAGAACCCATTTCTGGTTAAAAGACAAATAAGATTAAGCTACCTCTAAAATCTAGAGGAGGTTTTAAAGATGTGGTTTCGAAAAATATTTATAAGCACACTACTTATTATTTTTATAGTCAATCCTTTAAGCGCAGCTGAATTAGAAAATTATTATCTACAGACAAGTTTTTATACCCACCATTATAGCAATAAGGAATATCAAAATAATCAACAGAATTTAATCGGTATTGAAAGACATTATTCAAATAATCAATTAAATGGTATTGCTTTTTTTAAAAACACTTATGATCAAAATACCATCTATATTTACAGCGGCAAAAACTATTATTTATCTAAACTTGGGAACACAGAAATCACTGCTAAATTAACCTATGGAATTGTTCATGGCTATGATGATGAGAATGGAAAGTATAGCACATGGATGCATGATATGGGGACATTCCCAGCTTTAGTTTTTGCTGTTGGCCTCAGAAAAAAACCTTATCGATTAGAAATAATTCCTTTTGCTGATGCAGGAATTATTATTACCGGAGGCTTAGAATTTTAAAAACCTCCCGTAAAAAATTACGGGAGGTAAATTTGGCTGAGCAACTGAAAGTTAAGCTTTAATTATTATTAAATAAATCTCTAGTATAAACTTTTTCTGCTACATCTTCTATTTCTTCAGCCATTCTATTTGCTACAATAATTTCGGATTCTGCTTTAAATTGATCTAAATCTTTAATGACTTTTGATCTATAAAATTCTTCAGCTTCTAAAACAGGCTCATAAACAACTACTTCTATCCCTTTTGCTTTAATTCTTTTCATTACACCCTGAACCGAAGATTGTCTAAAATTATCCGAGTTTTTCTTCATTGTCAACCTATAAATGCCAACCTTTTCAGGCTGCTGTTTGACAATCATTTCGGCAACGTGATCCTTTCTAGTTCTGTTGGCATCTACAATTGCCTGCATAATATTATTTGGAACATCTTCGTAATTAGCGAGCAGCTGTTTTGTATCTTTTGGCAGACAATAACCACCATAACCAAAAGATGGATTATTGTAGTGATCTCCAATTCGTGGATCTAAGCCAACACCTTCAATTATCTGTTTACTATCTAAATCTCTAACTTCAGCATAAGTATCTAACTCATTGAAGAAAGCAACCCGCATAGCAAGATAAGTATTTGCAAATAACTTAATTGCTTCTGCTTCGGTTGAATCGGTAAATAAAACTTCTATATCTTCTTTTTCTGCACCTTTAACTAAAAGATCTGCAAATTCTTTAGCTCTTTCAGATTGTTCTCCTACAATAATTCGCGAAGGGTAAAGATTATCATAAAGAGCTTTTCCTTCTCTTAAAAATTCAGGAGAAAAAATAATGTTTTCTGTATCAAATTTTTCTCTTAATTCCTTAGTATAGCCAACCGGAACAGTTGACTTTATAATCATTACAGCATCTTCATTAAAAGACAGTACATTTGCCACAACCGCCTCTACTGTTCTTGTATTAAAATAATTTTGGTCTGGGTCATAATTAGTAGGTGTTGCAATTATAACATAATCAGCTTCTCGATAAGCTTTCAAAGAATCAGTTGTCGCCCTTAAGTTAAGTTCTTTATTAGCTAAATAGTCTTCTAACTCAGCATCAACAATTGGAGATTCTCTCCTATTAATCATTTCAACTTTTTCTTCTATGACATCTACAGCAGTTACCTCATGATTTTGCGCAAGTAAAACTGCATTTGAAAGTCCAACATAACCAGCCCCTGCAACTGTTATTTTCATTTTATCATTCTCCCCTATATGTAAATTTTATATTGATGAATAATTTCTCAATCTAATTCTATTATAAATGTCTTTTATATTCAAACAAAAAGATCGACATATTTTGCTATTTAATATGCTGTGTTTTTAAAATCGGCTTAAAATGCAGGAAAAAGTTGATTTATTTATAATATATTAATATAAGTAAATACGTAAACTTAATTTTTAAAAAAATATTCAGAAAGGATAAATTATGGATTATAAAAAACAGCTTGAAACATTAAGCAGTTACTTTAAAAATGCTGAAAGCAAAAAAGAAACTCATAAAATTGGTGTGGAGTTTGAACATTTAATTCTTCATGAAGATTTAACTGCTGTTTCTTATTTTGAAAAAAATGGAATAGAAAAATTACTCGAAGAACTAAGCAAAAAGTCGGATTGGGAAAAAGTTTATGAGGGAAAACATCTAATTGGTTTAAATAGTAATAATAAAGCTATTACTCTTGAACCAGGTGGGCAGTTAGAATTAAGTATTATTCCCTTTGCTGATCTAAAGCAAATAGAAACTATTTATCTTGACTTTATCGAAAAGCTTGTAAATATTTTAAATAAATGGGACCAAAAAATAGCTGTTTTAGGTTATCAACCTCACAGTCTGATTAATAATATTCCACTTTTACCTAAAAAACGTTATGATTTTATGTATAAATATTTTAAAGATAAGGGGAAATATGCTCATAATATGATGAAGGGAACTGCTTCAGTCCAAATGAGCATTGATTATATTAATGAAGAAGATTATATTAAAAAGATGAGAGTTGGATATTTTATCTCTCCTGTAATTTATTATCTTTTTGACAACACACCTTTTTTTGAAGGTAAAAAAGCAGATAAATCAAGTGCTAGAGAAAATATTTGGACTAACTGTGACAGCCAGAGATCAGGAACTATTAATGATATATTTGATAAAAAATATGGCTATAATGATTATGCAGAATATCTTTTAAAAATACCTCCTATTATAAAAAAGAAAAATGGGAAACTAATTTATACAGATAATAAAGTTCTAAAAGATGTAATGGAGAATGATAAAACCAAAGAAATTGAACACTTTCTATCTATGGTTTTTCCTGATGTAAGAACCCAAAAATACATAGAGTTTAGAGCAGCTGATGCTCTTCCTTATCCCTATAATTTTGCTTTTATAACTTTATTAAAAAATATATTTTATAATCAGAAGAATTTAAATTATTTATATCAACGCTCTTTGAAATATAACCAAAAAAAGTTTATAAATTTTAAAAAGGAAATGGTTGAAGATAAAAAAAGTACTAAAAGAAGTGAATTCATAGCAGAGATTTTAAAAAAGACAAAGAATACCGCTACTAAGTATGAATTAGACTTTCTGAAAATATTAGAGGCAAGTTATTTGAAATATGGTCCACTTAAATTTAAGACTTTAAATAATTTAGACAAAGGAAAAAAAGAAGCGCTTAACTGGTGTTTATTAAACTAAAATGAAAGCCCAGGTGATTTCAACTTGATAGTTGAAGTCCACTGGGCTTTTTAGTTAATATTTAACTATTCTTCTTTCATAAATTTTTTAAAGAATACTATAAAAACTGACAACATTAATCCTAAAACTGCTGCAATTGCAATATTTAATCTTATATTAGGACTAATTTTATTAGATTTTTTTGGAGGGAAGTTTAAAACTCTAAATGCTCTGTGATCATTTATTTCTCCTTTTAATTTTCGATAATCAGCCAAATATTCTCTTTTAGTTTTTGACAAAATATTCAATTTAGAATTAACACTTGAAATAATGAATGCTTTATCAATTGAAACATCTTGAAAATTATTTAAAATTTCATTAGTTTTATCAATTTCTTTATCTAAGTTTTCAATTTCATTATTAATCATAGTCAAGTTTCTTTTCTTTTCTTCCAAAATTTCTTCAAAATAACTATTTGATCTTCTTTCAAATTCATTTATAATAGCATTTAAGGCAATATATAATTTTTCTTGATCTGCACTTTCAGCTTGAAGACTAATAATACCCCCATATACCGCGCCCTGCATTCCTTGTTCTGTTAATCTCAAGTTAGAAATAATTTTAGTATTAATATTATTTATACTGTTAGAATTTAAATCAACATTTTTTAAAGCAGGAACAATCAATTCATCACTTTTTAATAATTCATTTATTGACTCAGTTTCACTATAATTTCCTTTTGTGTTAGACAATTGTACTGTCAAGGAATTTTGATAGTTTGGTATAATAAAATTAGCAGAATAAACATATGAAATCAACACTGATAAAACTGTTAAACCAATTATAAAATATTTATGCTCCCACAGCAGAAGCACATATTCTCTTAAATCTATTTCATATTCATCATAATAATCCGGCCTCTGGTTTTCTTTCTGACTCATCAACTACCCCTCCAAAGTATATACAATTTAACATGAATTATTTTAACTTACTATTAACTAAAAATCAAGATTATATTTAAAATAATTCTTTAGTTAACAACCAATTTCTGTAAATAATTTAAATTCAACTCAAAAATTTCTCCTGCAGATGGCCAAAGTATTAAACTTTGTTGAGAAAAATTAGCTTTAATCTCAGAAGCATTTTTCCTATTAATTAAATATATATTTTCGTTGTTTAAATACTCAATACTGCTTATATTACTATATTTTATATTAAGCGGACTGCCTAAAGAAGTTTTAATACTAATGCTATCTTCTACAGTATTAGCAAAGAAAAAATCACCATTTGTAGTTGTAATATTAACTGCCTTATTATCCTTAAAGCTACTGGTATTTGAAAAATTAACAGCTTCAATTTCAGCTGAACTATAACTGCTTTGACTCGAATCTAATGCAATGGTTATCTCATCCAATAATTCTCCACTAAATCTATTATTTTCAGATAAACTAAATACAAAGTTCCCAGCTTCTTTTTTTATATTTTTCAGAAATCGACTTTGAATACTAATTTCAGCGTAAGAAGTTCTAATTTTGATACTGCTGTTTCTTATTTCACCTCTGAATGATTGGCCGTTCTGTAATTTAATTTGATCTGCAGAAATGACTGTTGTAAAAGTTAAGATGAATAAAATAGTTAATACTACTAAGTATCTATTTTTCATTTTTTTTGACCCCCTGAAGATAAAACGTACTGTAAAACTAAAATTAATTACTCTTCAAACATACTGTGCAAGATACTGGAAACAAAACTAATAATTATTGACGCTAGAATAGCAGATAGGAATCCATTTACTATAAAACCAGGTACAAGTACTGAAGTTAAAGATATCATAATTGCATTAATCACCAGTAAAAAAAGTCCAAAAGTTAATATAGTAAAGGGTATAGTTAAAATTGTAAAAATTGGTCTGATAAAACCATTAACAAATCCTAAAACGATTGCTGCAAAAAAACCTGTCCAAATACCTGTTACAGTTATTCCAGGCAAAAGATAAGCCGCCACTAACAAAGCAACCATTGTTGAAAACACTTTAGCAAAAAAATGTGTCATAAATATTACCTCCAGTTATGATTTTCATTTTATAATTTTAATATATTCCCATTACTTTCTTATTATCTTATTTCTATAGTAATTATATTATACCTTTTTATTTATAATAATAAAAGAATTTCAATAATTTTTTTAGATTAACAGGTCATTTATATTCTTTTTTTTAGATATAGTTGACAGTATTGAAATACTATATTATAATATAATTCAAAGTAAAGTAGTCAACTTTATACTTGTATCAAGTTTAGGAGGTAACTTAATGATTTTTAATGATGTAACCGAACTAATAGGTAATACCCCATTAGTTAGATTAAATAACTTGGTTTCTGAAAATGAGGCTGAGGTTGTTTTAAAATTAGAAAGTTTTAATCCAGGCGGTAGTATCAAAGATAGAATTGCTTTTAATATGATAACTGAGGCAGAAAAGTCAGGAGATATTAAACCAGGTGGTGTTCTGGTCGAACCCACTAGTGGTAATACTGGAATTGGCATTGCTATGGTTGGTGCTGCTAAAGGGTATAAGGTAATCTTAACTATGCCAGAATCAATGAGTGAAGAAAGAAAACAAATGCTCAAGGCATATGGAGCAGAATTAATTTTAACCCCCGCTTCCGAAGGAATGAAGGGATCAATCGCCAAAGCAGAAAAGATTGCTGCTGAAAGAAATGGTTTTATTCCATCTCAATTTAATAATCCAGCAAATCCAGATATACATCGCAAAACAACTGCCAAAGAAATAATTAGAGACACCAATGGTGAAATTGATTATTTTGTAGCAGGAGTTGGAACTGGTGGAACTCTAACTGGAACTGGAGAAAAATTAAAAGAAATCATTAATAACCTCAAAGTAGTAGCAGTTGAGCCAGAAAATTCAGCTGTTATATCCGGTGATCAAGCTGGTTCTCATAAGATTCAGGGGATTGGTGCTGGTTTTATACCTGAAGTATTAAAAACTGATGTTATTGATAGAATAGAAAAAGTAAAAAATGAGGAAGCTTTTAAAACAGCTAAGAATTTAGCTCTTAAAGAAGGCATTCTTGCTGGAATTTCAACTGGAGCTGCAGTAGCCGCTGCACTAAAATTAGCTAAAGAAATCGATAGTAAACAAAGGATTGTAGTGATTGCTCCAGATACAGGTGAACGATATTTGAGTACAGGCGTATTCACTTAAATTACACACTTCATCTATTTTCTTTTAAACAATTTTTTTATATTTTTTAAAAATTTTTCCCCGATAATTCAATATAAATTGACTGAAGAATTTCCCCTGTGAAAGGCCCGGAGGACCCCCAACCTCCCGGGCTATTTTTTTTGTAAAAATATAGTTTTTAGTGTATAATTTACATAAATGGTATTTTAGAGTTCAAAAAAGTTAAACTTTTGCCCTTTTAAGCTAACTTGTCTCTTAACAATAATTAAACTATATTTTAAATACTTATAAAGTGAGTTGATATTAATGAGAAAATCAATTGCGGCCAGACAGCCAGTACTTGATTCAAGTCAAAAAGTCATTGCTTATGAAATTGTCTTTAAAGATTCCTTTAAAGAAAAAAGAAAATCATCTATGCATAAGCTAAGTGTTGAAGAAATCAGTAATGATCTGGAATTCTTCGAAGAAAGCAACTTAGCTGATGGTAAAAAGATTTTTGTTGATTTTAATTCTGAACTTATCAAAAAAGAAATTGCTGCTCTATTATCAAAAGAAAATATAGGAATTGAAATTTCTGAATCAGGAAACTCAGCCTTAGAAATTGTCGAAGAAATAAAGGCGTTAAAAAAAGAAGGCTATCTCATTATCTTAAATAACATAAATTTTTCTACACCAGAAAACCCTCTATTGAAATATGCTGATATAATTAAGTTAGACTATAAAAAGTCTACTAGAGAAAAACATCAAAAGCAGCTTAAATATTTAAAAGAAAATTACTCTTCTAATCTTAAATTTATAGCTAAAAATATTAATGAGCCTCAAGAATTTAAAGCTGCCAAGAATGCTGGCTTCGACTATTTTCAGGGTGTTTTCTTTACCAAAGCTGATTTAATTGAAGATGGTGGAACACCCGGTTATAAAGTGAATTATCTTAATGTTTTAAAAGAATTAGATAAAGAAGATGTTGATTTTGAAAAACTGGAAAAAATTATTAAAAATGATATATCAATGACATTTAGTCTTTTAAAAACAATCAATGCGTCTTCTTATGGCTATAATGTGTCATCAATTAAACAGGCCTCTACTCTTTTAGGAGTTAAGGGATTAAAAAAATGGAGTTTAATTTATCTGGTTAAAGGCTTAAGAGATGATAAGCCTGATATTCTTTTTGTTAATACTCTAACCAGAGCTAAATTTGCTGAGCTGCTGGCAGAAGATTTTGATATAGCAGAAAAAAGTGGAGATCTATTTACTATGGGTATCTTTTCAATGATGAATGCCTTTTTAAACAAACCTTTGGCAGATATACTTGAAGAAATTTCTTTAACTAAAGAAATAAAAGAAGCCTTGTTAATTCGCGAAGGAGTTATGGGAGAAATTTTGAATTTAATTATAGCTTTCGAAAGAGTTAAATGGAATCAGGTTGCTTTAATTGAAAAGAAAAATCAGCTTGATTCAAAAAAAATATATAATAAATATCTTAAAGCAGTTGATTTTTCCTATGAAACAATGAATATTCTAATTCAAAAGTAAAAAAATATTTTATTTTATAATTAAAACACTAAAAAAGGGGATATATTATGACAACTAAAGTTTTTCGAGCAAATATGAAGGCATCTTCTGGTAGTGAAAGTCTTGTTAAAAAGCTAGCTAAAATATTCTATAAAGCAGGTTTTCATAAACTAATTGACGCAGATGATTTTGTAGCTATTAAACAGCATTTTGGAGAACCTGGTAATACTGCTTTTATTAGACCAGTATTCACCAGAGAAATTGTAAAAATTGCAAAGAAACTAAATGGTAAACCATTTTTAACTGATGCTAACACACTTTATACTGGTGAGCGTTCTAATTCAGTAGATCATTTAAATGCAGCAATAGCAAATGGCTTTTCTTATGCTACTGTTCAAGCCCCAATTATTATAGCTGATGGATTAAAAGGAAAAGCTTCAACTGAAGTAGAAGTAAATTTAAAGCATTTTGAAAAGGTCAAAATTGCTTCAGAAATTCTTGAAGCTGATGTTTTAATTAGTCTAGCACACTTTAAAGGCCACGAACTATCAGGATTTGGTGGAACTTTTAAAAATATCGGTATGGGGCTCGGAAGCAGAGCAGGAAAACAAATGATGCATTCAGCAGTACTACCAGAAATTACAGAGTCAGAATGTATTAAATGTATGCAGTGTGTAAAACACTGTCCAGAAGATTGTATAACAATAAATGACCAAGAAAGCAGCATTAACCATGAAATCTGTATTGGCTGTGGAGAATGTGTTGTGACCTGCCCAACTGATGCAATTTCAGTAGAATGGGAATCTACTAGTGAAGGTATGGAAGAACGACAGGTTGAATTTACTTACGGAATCGTTAAGGATAGAAAAAATGTATATATCAACTTCATTACTAATGTCTCACCTGATTGTGACTGTGCTGGCTGGAGTGACCGACCAATTGTTAATGATATTGGCATACTTGCTTCTAAAGATCCAGTTGCTTTAGAACAGGCTTCATTAGATTTAGTTAATCAAGCTAAGCCAAAGGGTATGCTCGAAAATCGGGACTTAAATCCCGGGGATAATAAATTTAAGGCAGTTCACCCAAATACCGATGGAGGTTTAAGACAAATTGAATATGCTGCCGAAATTGGAATGGGCAGCAGAGAATATGAATTAATTGACTTATAAAAGATTAAAAAAAATTAAAGGCTCAGCATTTGCTGAGCCTTTTTAATATCTAGTGATTTCTTAAAGCTATTTCATAATATCGCTTTCACCTAATTTATAATCTACTATCTCTAATTTGTTTTTTACATCAAGACCATATTTGCAGGCTTTAAAATCAGCTGTTTCTTTTAATAAGTCTTCAGCTTTTATTTTTAATTCATTGTATCTTTCAACTGCCATTTCTTTATCACCAAACCAAAAACGAAGCCGATCCCTTAAAGCATAATCAGCAGGGTTGCGTGGTCTACCATCATACATCTGACGGTCATAATAACCCTCCATTTTAAATACCTCTTTTATATTCTCGCCAAATTCCTTAGAAACACTGCAGCTATCACATTGACGACAAATATAATCACCTAATTCTTCTGCGTTAGAAAATAGTTCCTCCTTTTCCTCCTCAGACATCGGCTCAAACTCTTCAGCTAATTTCAAATCCATTTCCAGCATTTCTTTGTTATTCATACCTGTTACTACTGCGTCAACTGGCAAAGAAAAAACATAACGAAACGCATCTTCCACATTTTTCCACAAAAATCCATCTGCAAGGGGTTTCATACAGAGTGTACCGATATTTTTTTTCTTAGCTAATGGCAGCACTTCATCTTCTAGCTTGGGGAAGTTAAAGTTATCAAAATAATTAAAATGAGTCATCATTACCTCAAATTCACCTGTTTTCAAAGCTTCAATTAAAACATCAGGCTGTCCATGAGCCGTAATCCCAATATGTTTGACTTTCCCCATTTGTTTTGCCTCTTTAGCTGCTTCTAATGATCCACCTGGTTTTAATATTTCTTCTAAATCAGCCTTATCTTTAACCCCATGCATAAAAATTATATCAAGGTAATCAGTCTGTAAATTTTTTAAACTGCGATTTATCTCAGTCATTGCTCCTTCAGCATCTCTAACTCCAGTTTTGCTTGCTAGAACAAGCTCATCTCTTCTATCTTTTACTATTTCACCAATCTTTTTTTCAGATTCTCCATCACCATAGGAAGCTGCGGTTTCCAAATAATTTCCACCTTGCTCTAGATAATTGTCTAATAGATCAGCCGCTTTATCAGCTGGAATTTCTATTAAATGAAAGCCTCCAAAACCAAGCAAACTGACTTCTAGACCGGTTTTTCCAAGTTTCCTTTTTTCCATGATTATTCCTCCTCTTGCTTGAACTAAATTTATCAAGTTTGTCGAAAGAAAATAGCTTCTAAATCTTTGATTTAATGGAAGATGTTCACGAACTAACCTTAAAAGTTTTAATCTCATAAGGTTTTATCTCAAATTCAAAACTATCAGCTTCAAATTTTACTTCAGCAATATCTTCTTCAATTAAATTACACTCTTTTATTTCTTTAAAATCAAAATCTAACTCAACATTTACTGTTTCTCTTCTATTTCCATATTCATAAAATCTTAGAATAAGGGCTTCACTTTTTTCAGCCTTTTTAACTGTTTCTAAAATAGTACTTTCAGCATCAATTTCTATAAATGACTTCTGCTGTGGCTGCTCCCCTAAAGAAATTGAGGAAATTACTGTTTGCAGGGGATAGTTCAGCTGATAAGCTTCCTTTACTGTTTCTCCTTCAAACCAGTCCCCACCATGTGGATAAAGACTATAAGTAAAGCTGTGTTGGCCCTGATCAGCTTCTGGATCTGGATAAATTCCTGATTTAATCAATGTTAAACGCATTGTTTGATCTTTAATATCATAACCATATTTACAATCATTTAAGAGGCTGACTCCATAATCTCTCTCCGATAAATCTGCCCATTTATGGCCAACTGTTTCGAATTTAGCATAATCCCAACTTGTATTCCAGTGCGTATTTCTTTCAACATTTCCAAATTGAATTTCATATGTTGCTTTAGTTGTTCTAAGGTCAACTGGAAAAGCTGTTTTAAGAAGGATTTGTTTTTGCCGCCAGTCAATATTTGTTTTGAAGTCGATTCGCCGTTGATTGGCATAAATTATCATTTTTTGTTTTATAGTTGAATCTAAAAGTTGCCAATCTAAGTTTACTATTATTCTATCTGAAAATTTATTTATTTTCATTTCTTTTAAATCGTTAACTTGATACTCTTTTTCCTGATAGTAAATATCAATATCCCAGGCATCAAATCGAATTGGGCGATCTTCAAAAGCCTGCAGAAGGTTAGCTTTGCTGCCTTCTGGAAGTATTTCTCTTTGATACTGCCGATCAAAAATTGAAATTATCTGCCCCTGCTCATTAAATTTTATCCTATAATATCTGTTTTCTATCATTTTTTTATCATCTTTAAGTTTAAGCAAATTTTTCTTGCTGGCAGCCCCGACATTATTAGAATTACTTTTTGATTTTAAATATTGAATTTGTCTTTCTCTAAAATCGGCTTCTTTTTTAGCAGCAATTTCTGCTTCCAGTTTTAAACCATTATTACTTTCAACGATATTATATGATTTATAACCGTTGGCAGGTATGTTATCGAGCAATATTTCTCTACCATCAAATTCAATATAGTCAGAGCGCTGCCAAGGTAGAGAATTAAAGACAACTAATTTCTTTTGATCACCTTTGATTTGAGCTGCAATTTTTTCTAAACTCGAGTTTAAGGTTGCTTTGGTGCTCGCAAAAACTTCTTTATATTCAGCTGCACTATCCTGATAAACTTCTTTAATTGATGAGCCAGGCAGAATATCATGAAATTGATTTTTAAGTACTATTTCCCAGTTCTGATTAAAGATCAGTTCTGGATATTCTAGATAATTTTTGGCTGAAGCCAAAGAATTAAAAAATTCAGCATCATGGAGTAAAATTTCAGCTTTTCTATTATTTTTCTTAATCTCAGCTTGAGAAGTGTAGGTACCCCGGTGGTATTCTAAATATAATTCTCCATCCCAAACAGGTAAATTATTGTTAGAACTGACTCTTTGATCCAGCCTGTCAAAATAAGATTCTGCTTTGCCAAATCTTATTTCCGGGATTCCTGGTATCTTTTTCATGTTTTTTCCTGCTTCAATCATTTCTCTAGTAGGCCCACCCCCACCATCTCCCCAGCCATAGGCTAAAAGAAGTTCATCATTAATATCTTTCTGTTGATAATTATCCCAAATTCCTTTAACTGATTCTGGATTCAACAAACCATTATAGGTATAAAATGATTCATTATGATTAACTTCAGGTGTTGTAATAAAATGAGTTAAAACTTCTGTTCCATCTATACCCCTCCAATTAAAAGTATCATATTCAGGACTATTAAATTGATTCCAGCTAATTTTAGTTGTCATAAAATATTTCATTCCACTTTTTTTAATTATCTGTGGTAAAGCCCAAGAATAACCAAATACATCCGGCAGCCATAAAATATTCCAATCTATCTCAAATTCCTCTTTAATAAATTGATGGCCGTGTAAAAACTGTCTAACTAAAGATTCTCCTGAGGTCAGATTACAATCTGCTTCTACCCACATCCCTCCAGTAACTTCCCATTTCCCTTCTTTGATTTTTTCTTTGATTTTGGCATAAATTTCTGGGTAGTCTTCTTTAATAAATTTATATAATTGGGGACTTGACTGGACAAAAGTATATTCTGGATATTCATCCATTAATTTTAAAACTGTTGAAAAGCTGCGAGAACATTTTTCTCGTGTATGCAGCAATTTCCAAAGCCAAGCCACATCAATATGAGAATGACCAACTACAGTAATTTTAGGCAAATTAAATTCAGTATTTAACTCAGCCAGCGATTCTTGAAGATACTGATAGGCTGATGCTGTTGTCTGTAAAAATTTTTTGGATTTAACTTGCCTAAAATCGATAATGTTTAAAGAATTATTAAGAATATTTAAAAGTTTTTCGCGTAAATTATTTCCAGAAGGCATTGTTTTAATAGATTGATAAAGAGTCTCAGCCAGATAATAATATTTTTCTACATTTTTATTTCTATACACTAAAGCAATTTTTTTAAATTCTTGTTTCCCTTCTTTAAGACCGCTAAATGCTTTGAGCACTACCTCTAAATTCTTGTTTTCTAATTCTTTTTTTTCTAATTTAACTAAAGAATGCTTACAATCAAGACCCTGAATAACTTTACCATTCAGATAGAGCAGAGATTCAGACCCTTTTAAATTACCAGAATCCCCTCTGCCAGCTATAATTTTTAAATAAAAATTTCCCGGCTCTATTTCCCAAGTTTCAGGTACATTTATCTGAGTTCTAAACCAACAGCTGATATCTTTACCACCCCATTTTGTTCCAACTTTAAAATCTTCCCCCTTGAGTTTTGAAAAATCGGGTAATGTTTTTTCTTTAATTTTAGCTGGATATTTTTTTAAATGTCCAGAAGCTATTTCTTTTTGATTAAGTGAAGATTTTAAATCTTTTAAGTATCTTTTAATTTTTTCTTCTTTTAAAAACATTATTTCACTTCCTCGATTTAAAATTTTGAAATATTCAGTTAATTTTTCACATCTACTTTTATTATATCACAGCAAGAAAAAAATGACAGCTCAATCAAGAAACTGTCATTGACTTAATTATTTATTTAAATTTTAACCGACATCTTCAAATGAATCCTTAGTTATAATTTCTTTTTTTAACTTTAAAAATTCTTCTTCCAATTCACTTAATTTATCTTTAATTGGATCCGGTAAATCAGCATGTTCTAAATCTCTTTCAGGATGAACTTTACGCCCATCTCTACTTACAACTCTACCCGGAATACCAACTACTGTAGAATTTTCTGCTACATCCTTTAAAACTACAGAACCTGCTCCAACCTTTGCATCATTACCAATTGTTATTGAGCCTAAAACCTTAGCTCCGGCTCCAACAACTACATTGTTGCCAATTGTTGGGTGTCTTTTACCTCTTTCTTTACCAGTTCCACCGAGAGTAACTCCCTGGAAAAGTGTCACATTATCTCCAATTTCAGCAGTCTCACCAATTACTACTCCCATACCATGATCAATAAAGAATCCACAGCCGATTTCTGCACCTGGGTGAATCTCAATTCCAGTCATGAACCTTGCAAACTGTGAGATCAAACGCGGAATAGTGTGCAATCCTTTTTTATATAACCAATGGGAAAAACGATGAAATAAAAGTGCATGCAAACCAGAATAAGATAAAATTACTTCTAGCAAATTATCAGCAGCCGGATCTCTATCAAAAATTGCATTAATATCACATTTAAGTGTTTTAAACATTTATTTACCTCCTGAATTCAATATAAATCGACAGGTAATATCTAATTATTTAAAAACCAAGTTATTTACTCAAGTTAATTATACAAATCCTAGAAGATAAATGCAAATATATTTAACAAATAACCCCTTTGAATTTTAGTCCACTGAGATATCTGGTACATCAGAAATAGTAAATCCTATATCTGTTCTATAATGCATATCTTTAAATTCTACATCATTAATATAATTATAAACAGTATCTATTACACTTAGTATACCTTCTCCAACTACTGTCATCCCGATTACCCGACCACTGTCAGTATAATATTTGCCATTCTCAAATTTAGTTCCAGAATGAAAGACTATTAAGTCATCATGATATTTTAAGTTTTCAAGACCTTTTATTTCATATCCTGTTTTATAAGTTAATGGATAACCTGCTGAAGCAAGTACAACACACACTGCATCACTATCATAAATTTCTATTTCCTTTTTATATTTTAATTTAACATCATTAGTCTTCTGCATTAACTCAATCAAATCTTCAGCTAATAGGGGCATAATAACTTGAGTTTCTGGATCCCCAAAACGAGCATTATAATCAATTACTTTAGGCCCACTTTCAGTTAAAATTATACCAACATGCATTACTCCTCTGTAATCTATCCCCTCACTATTAAGTGCGTGAAGAGTCGGTCGCAAAATTTCTCTGCAGATCTTATCCATCATTTCTGCATCAACATATGGCGAAGGGGAATACGAACCCATACCACCAGTGTTTGGGCCTTCTTCTCCTTCAAAAATAGCTTTATGCTCTCTAGTACTGGTTACAGGTAATATTGTCTGCCCATCAGTCAGAGCAAAAATTGAAACCTCTTCTCCTTCAATAAAATCTTCTACTACAATTCTATCTCCCGCATCTCCAAAAGCTTTGTCTTCCATAATTCTAGCAACAGCATCTTGAGAATCCTGATAATTAGAAGCAACTATTACTCCTTTACCTCCTGCAAGACCATTAGCTTTGATTACAAGTGGATATTCTGCATTTTCTAAATAATTAAGGGCATTATCAGGATCAGTAAAGACCTCATATTCACCTGTTGGTATATCATATTTATTTAAAATATCTTTAGCAAATGCTTTACTACCTTCCAATAATGCTGCCTGTTTTTTAGGTCCAAAGATCGGTATACCCCGTTCGACAAAATAATCGACAATCCCTGCAACAAGTGGTTCTTCGGGGCCAACTACAGTCATTCCTATTTCTTTTTCCTTAGCAAATTTTGCTAAGCTTTCTATGTCATTTGCTTTAATTTCTACTCTTTCTGCAATTTCTAACATACCATCATTACCTGGCGCTGCATAAATTTTATCAACATTATCACTCTGATAAAGTTTCCAGGCTAAGGCATGCTCTCTGCCTCCATTTCCTACTATTAATACCTTCATAACCGATCCTCCTCAATAATATTTATCTAATGATTGCTTGTTTCCGACCGGGTCCAACACTAATTATTTTGGCCGGGATTCCAATTAATTCCTCTATTCTTTTTATATATTTTTTTGCATTTTCAGGAAGTTGATCGTAATCTCTAATGTTTGTAATATCTTCTTCCCAACCGGGCCATTTTTCATAAATTGGCTCATAAGGAATTTCGCTTTCTAAATAAGGTGGGAATTCTTCTACAACTTCTTCTCCGTGTTTATAAGCTGTACATACTTTGATTTCATCCAGACCAGTTAAAACATCTATTTTAGTTAAAGCTATCTCGGTTAGTCCATTAACTCTAACTGCATGTTTTAAAATAGGAATATCAAGCCAACCACATCTCCGAGGACGACCTGTTGTTACTCCATATTCATGACCTTTATCTCTTAAAAATTTTCCCCATTCATTATCTAATTCTGTAGGAAATGGTCCAGCTCCAACTCTTGTTAAGTAAGCTTTAGTAACACCTATTACATCATCAATAGTTGTTGGTCCCATTCCACTTCCGGTGCAGACTCCACCTGCTGTTGGATTAGAAGAAGTAACAAATGGATATGTACCATAATCTATATCAAGCAAGGTTCCCTGTGCACCTTCAAAAAATATTTTTTTATTATTTTTATGTGCTTCATTCAGCAGCAAAGAAGTATTTGTTACATATGGTCTTAACTTTTCTATATAAGGTTGATAATTTTTAATAATCTCTTCTACCGTTAGCTTTTTGGAATCATAAACTTTTTCTAATAATTCATTATGGTAATCCAATGCTTTTTCTAATTTTGCTCTAAACCTTCCTTCATCCAATAAATCAGCTATCCGAATACCGCGACGAGCTGTTTTATCAGTATAACATGGACCGATTCCTTTACCGGTAGTTCCAATTTTACTGTCACCTTTTCTTTTTTCCTCTAAAGCATCGAGCCTTCTGTGATAAGGCATAATAACATGAGCAGTCTCTGATATATAAAGATTAGCTAAAGAAATCCCTCTTTCTTCTAAACCATCCATTTCCTCAACCATGGCCTCTGGATCTATTACTACTCCACCACCAAGTACAGATTTCTTATCTTCATATAAAATTCCCGAGGGTATTAAATGCAGTTCAAATTTGTTTTCTCCAACTATTACAGTATGGCCAGCATTATTACCGCCACCATAACGAACTACTAAATCAGCAGTTTTGGCAAGCATATCAGTAATTTTACCCTTACCTTCATCTCCCCATTGTGCACCAACAACTATTTTATTAGACATTTGAATTCTCCTCACATATTTATTATCTCTTAACTATAGTTTAACAAAGATTTGCGTAAAGTGCATCTTTTCTTACTCTTCTTACTCTAAAAGACCGGTGCGCTTAAAAATTTGATCAATATTTTTAAGATAAACCTGCCAGTCAAAAATTCTTTCAAGCTCCTCATTACTTAAATATTTACTAATTTCTTGGTCAGCAGCAATTAATTTTTTATATTCCTTTTTTTCTTCCCAGGCAGTCATCGCATTTCGCTGTGCTAGTTCGTAAGCTTCTTCACGACGAAGTCCTTTTTCAACTAAAGCCAACATTAGACGTTGAGAAAAAGTTAGGCCCAAAGTCTTTTCAAGATTTAATTTCATATTATCTTCATTAACTACCAACTCTTCAATCACACCCTTAAATTTATAAAGCATATAATCTAATAAAATTGCACTATCTGGCAGGATTACCCTCTCAACTGAAGAATGAGTTAAATCTCTTTCATGCCAGAGAGTGATATTTTCTAAGGCCGGAACCACATTACCACGAATAACCCGGGCCAGCCCACTTAAGCGCTCACAAACTATAGGATTTTTTTTATGAGGCATGGCAGAAGAACCTTTTTGCCCCTTGCGAAATCCTTCTTCCACCTCTAAAATATCAGTCCGCTGGAGATTTCTAATTTCTGTAGAAAATTTTTCTATAGAAGCTGCTGCAAGTGCAATTCGTTCTATAAAATCAGCATGTCTGTCTCTCTGCAAAATCTGAGAACTGACTACAGCATTTTTTAAACCTAATATTTCACATACCCTTTTTTCAACTGCTGGATCAATAGTAGCAAAAGTACCAACTGCTCCCGAAATTTGTCCAACAGCAACCACCTCTTCCAGTTGTTTAAAACGCTTAATCTGTCTCTCGATTTCCTGATACCAGTTTAGAAGTTTTAAGCCCCAGGTTATTGGCTCTGCATGAACCCCATGAGTTCTTCCCACCATTATTGTATCTTTAGCAGCCAATGCTTTTTCGGCTAATACATTATGTACTTTCTCTAAATCTTCTAAAATTATTTTGCAGGCCTGCTGCATTTGAATAGAACGAGCAGTATCCTTAATATCTGAAGAAGTAACTCCCTCATGTATAAAACGAGATTCCTCGCCCAATTTTTCAGAAACCCCTTCAATAAAAGCAATCATGTCATGACGTGTTTTAGCTTCAATTTCTTTGATTCTTTTTAGATTAACTTCAGCTTCTTTTTCAACTTTTTCGGCTGCACTAATTGGTATTTCTCCTAGCTCAGCTCTTGCCTTTAAAATAGCTAGTTCAATTTCAAGCCAAATTTCGTATTTGTTTTCCTCACTCCAGATATTTTCCATCTCTGCTCTACTATATCTTGAAAGCATATAAATAATCTCCCTTTCTTTTTTTTCCTTATTTAGTTTATATTTACTTTTAAATTAATATTAGGCTTATTTCGTCATTTTTAGTGCTGATAAGCCATAAATTAAGTTATTCTCTTTTTTTCAGTTTAATATTAGCAGATGCAGTAGGTGCTGTCAAGATTATCAGCCTCTGTAGTTGAATTTTAAGTCAATAACACATATAATTATTAACTGCAGTTAAGAAATTTATTGGATTTCTCTTAAAAAATCTCTCAAATCTGATATAATGATAATAAGAATTTAATTTCTGAAGGGTTGACGGTGATAAAATGAAGAAAATTTATTATAAAAAAAATATAGATTTAAGTGAACCTGAGAGTAGACAACTTTTAACTTTTGGGGACAGTTTAATTGAAAAAGGGTTTTTGCGTCAATTTTCTGGTGACGAAACTAAGGTTTTAATTTATCTTTTAACTCACCTTAAAGAAGACAATGAAATAGAAATTGAATTACCTCTGGCAGCCGGAGCTCTTGGCCTTAAAATAAAAAATCTCAGAAAAATAATTTCTAATTTAGCTGTGACCGGAATTATTAATCGTGAAACTGCTGAAGGAGAAAGTTTTTTTAATTCTTATTTAAATTTAAAAGCTGTTATTGAGAAAAAAGAAGAATCAGAGCAGTTTACAAATGTTTCTACAGCTGGAGCTGGATCAGAAGTAAGAAAACAGTTGATTAACAGTAATTCCGCTTCTGAAAATGAGATTGCTGCGGCTTTAATCTCTTTTTTACCACCTAATAATAGAAATATACATCGTCGAGAAGAAATAAAAAGCTGGCTCAATGATTTCGAAAATAAGATGCTTAAAGAGTTAGTTCGCAGAGTTGATAAATGGCTTAAACGCCAGGGTGGAAGTGATCATCTTCAGGGTGCTTATGCCTATTTAAAAGCTATTATAGATAACTGGTATCAAGAAGAAATTACAACTTATGAAAAATTACAAAAACAAGATAAACTACATCGAGAAACTAAAGAACTAGCCCGCGCCTATGGTATTAGGTCTTTTTCTTCTAATACAGCTCAACTAAAAACTTTTCAGAGCTGGTTAAGTGGAGAGCAGGCTTTAAGCAAAGAACTTGCTCTTGCTGCAATTAGAGAAGCTGTACGCCGCAAAAGAGACGGTCAGCCTTCTTTAAAATATGTTGAAGATAATTTTATTAATCCAATTAAAGAACTCGGTATCAGCAGCCTTGCTGATTTTAGACGCTGGCTGCAGAAAGAAATGGACCAAAAATCTTCTGAACCCGACCAACGAGATCAAAACACTTCTAAAAACAAAAATAAAAAAGAAGATAAAAACAAAGCTGATAAATCTAAAACAAAAAATTCAGATGAAAATAAGGATAATTACAAATGGAAGGATTTTTTCATTGATTTCGATAAATATAAAGAATAAAAATAATTTCTTAAATCGACAAATGGTATCTGCACAAAATTTGGAAAGGGGATAGATTATGCCACTACAGTTTAATTCAAATAAATATCAGGGTAAGGCCAGAGAAAAATACTTAGAAGCTGAAAAAAGAATACAAAAAATTCATAACCAATATCCTGATGTTAAGCAGGCATATAGTTATTTGAATTCCCTCAAAAGAGAATATAAAATGCTAAAAGTTGGCTTATTCAGCCAAGAAAAAAATGAGCAAAATTCAATTGAAGAATTAAAAAATGAAATTGATCATCTTGAATCTCACTATCACGAGCTTCTTAAAAAACACGATATTCCTCTAGACTATAAAGAGCCTAACTGGGACTGTGAAAAATGTCATGATACTGGCCGCATTTACAGAAACAATCAGTATCTTGTTTGCAGCTGTGCTAAAAGTGATTTAAGAAAACGAAAACAAAAAAATGGTAATTTACCCCGCCACCTACACACAGCTACCTTTGCTAATGCCAATTTGAACTACTATGAAGCTGATTTAATAACTGATAGCGGCATGAACTACCGTGAAAATGCCCAGAAAATATATAGTTTAGCTTCTTCTTTTGTCCAAAAATTTAATTCAGATGGTATCAGCCAAGGTCTTATTATTGAAGGACCAATAGGAAGTGGCAAATCATACCTTTTGGGATCTATTGCCAATGCTTTAATTGATCGGGGTATTCATTTTCGCTATATAGTTTATTCAGATCTGCTCCAGAAAATAAGGAGCAGCTATAATCAGGATAGTCCTGAGGCCGACGAAAAACAAATTTTAAGTACAGTTCAACAAATACCTGTACTTTTAATAGATGATCTGGGGACAGAAAAAGCAACAGAATTTGCATCTTCTACCCTTTATCAAATTATTGATCACCGCTACAGAGAGGAAAAACCTATTATTTTATCAACAAATTATTCAGTTAAAAATTTAAAAAATCGTTTCCCAGTAATGGGAGAGCGTATTTTTCAGCGTCTTTTAGAAATGAATAAATATTTAGAACTTGCAGGTAATGTACGAGTTAAAAAAATTGAAGAAAGACAGGAGGCCTAATTATGTCAGCAAAAGTACAAAGTGTAAAAAAAGATGATAGATATAATAAAAATGAATATCAGCTACTAGGCATCCTGCTGCAGTATCCTGATAAAATTGATGAAGTTGCTGATCTACTTGAGGTCAAACATTTTCTTGATCCTCAGGCTCAAATTATTTTTGATCTATTACTAAAACAATACCAGCAGGATAATCAAATTTCCCGAACAAAACTATTAATAGATCTTCAGAACCAGAACGCTGTTGATCAGGCTGAAGAAATCATAGAAAGGCTTACTTCTGGTTTTAATACTATAGATGAGCTAAAGCCAACAATTGATTTAATTAAAAAGGATTATCAGCGCTCACTTTTAAAAAGAGCATCAAATAAGCTGCAGGAATTGACTCAAGCTAATGATTTAACAATTGATGATTATCAGGCTCGCGCTCAAGAGATAATTTTTCAAGCAACAAATGAAAGTAATGACTTAGAAAAACATATCTACAATATGGAAGAAGTCCTTATGGAATCTTTTTCCAACTACATGGATCGTAAACATAAAAAGGCGGATGTTGGTTTACGCAGTGGTTTTATTTCTCTTGATAATCTAATTGGAGGTTTTAAAAGAGGTCATTTAACTGTCATTGCGGCTTCCACCTCTATGGGAAAAACAGCTTTTGCTATTAACATTGCTAAAAATGTTTTAAAAAGAAAGGCTAAGGTTGCTGTAATTTCACTTGAGATGGATGCAACTGAAGTTGTAGATAGAATGGTTGTCCAGGAATCTCAGGTTAATGCCTGGAAATATACTCAAGGAGAAACCAATGATGAAGAAGACCAACGAGTTTCCAAAGCTCTAGATAATTTACATGAGCTGCCTTTAATGATTTCTGATGAGCGCGGACTCAATACTGCTCAAATAAGAGCTCGATTACGGAAATTTAAGGCTCAAATGGATGGCCTAGATTTAGCTATTGTTGATTACCTGCAGATGATTCAGCTGCCAGAAGAACATGCCCAAAACACTTCGCGTGCTGTTGGTCAAATTGTACTACAGCTTAGAAATTTAGCTTCGGAACTTGATATACCTGTTATTCTAATTTCGCAGATTTCTCGTAGTTTTACAAGCCGTCAGGATAAAAGACCTGTTTTATCTGATTTAAGAGACTCCGGTAATATTGAGGAGGTTGCTGATGGTGTTATTTTCCTTTATCGTCATGCGCATACCTCTGCCAAAGCCCGCGAAGAAGCTGAGGCCGAAGGTACAGAAAGTGACACAGATATAATTATTGCTAAGCAGCGTACAGGTCAAACTGGAGCAATAAAACTCTTTTTTGAAGAAGAATTTATTCGCTTTGTTGATCCGGAAAATCTATCACTGGAAGGAACGATTCCCCATGGCTAATTTAGGCAGTTTAGATTTAAAACTGGTTCTTTCTTTTGCAAACGCCTATCGCCGCCTCAATGAAAAAGGAGAAATTAGTGATCAACAATTAAAAGAGGTTATGAAATTAGTTGAAAATTATCAAAGCTTTGCTCCAGATGAATTTAAAAAACGATTACATGAGATTTTTCCTAAAAGTGATTTTTAAAGCGTATACGCACCGGGAAGCACTCAAATTATATTTATGTTGAAGTTGAAAACTCCAGCCACTAAGCTGGAGTTTTTTTGCTGCTAAATATCATAATATTTGGAGTCATCATCATTACCATTTTTGTCCTGATCAGAATTGCTTTCCTCTTTTTCCTGTTCTTCATACACTGGCTCAGAGCTTATATCATAATCAACATCTATGTGTTCTGGTCTTTCTGGTATGATGGCCCAGGCTACAATGTAAGCCATAAGGCCTGCTCCCCAGATAAATATTAAAATTACTGCTCCCAAACGAACCAGAGTTGGGTCAAGGTCAAAGTATTCTGCTATTCCACCACAGACTCCACCAACTTTTTTGTTTTTTCGGGAACGATAAAGTTTTTTCATTATTATTCACCTCTTTATTTAGATTAATAGTTCTTTTTCTTCCACACTTCCACACAAAAGTGGAGGTTTTTAATTTGTTTCTTTATTTAATTATAAAACAAATTTAAAAAAATTAACAGACAGGAATGTTAGTTGAAGATTAAAAAGTGTAGCTTAAATTAATTTCTACAGCTTTAGCCTCTCCACCAAGCACCTCATCTTCTTTACCAGCGGCAATGCTGCCCCTCAGCTCAAGTAAAAGATTGCTGCCAAAAAGATAAGAATAATTAGGGATGAAAATTGTACTGCCATCATCTAAATAACTAACTGTCATAATTCCAATAGAAGAAAACTCATCAAGTTCATAACTTATATTTGTATTGAAAAAATCTAAATTTTCAAAAGAACTAGAACCTGAGTCTGCAGCAGGCTGCTCTGCTCCATTTTCTGTACCAAGATTGAAAAAATCAAAAGCTGAAATATCTCCTGCTGCACCTTCTAATCTTAAATACTCCCCCTGCAGAAAAAGCTGGCTGCCGGCAAGAAAATGATAGCTGTAATCTGCTCCAAGCTGATAGATATCATAGTCAATTTCACTATCCCGCCAGAGCCCATAAGCGCCATAAACTCCAAGCGGCCCAAGATCACCTTTGGCTGTCAGGCCATAACGTTCAAAATCAGCATTATCTGCCACAGGAGTCTGCACATAACTGGCACTTAAATCATAACCTTTATAAGTAGTCCTTCCTCTTAAGGCCCATTTGTGCTCTTTACCATCTATGTCAGAGGCCACAAAAGTCAAACCACTGCCCCAGTTAATCGGATAGTATAATTCAATTCCATTTACATATTTAGCCCTACTTTCTTCTTCTAAGTTTTCTGCACCCAAACTGTAATCAACTGGATTAATTAAGGCTCCATAAGACCAGGAAACAGGCTGTTTCCCCAATTTTACAGTTAGAGGACCTAGCTTTTGTCTTAAATAGAGCTTTTTAAACCAGAGTTCAACTTGATCTTCAGCTTCTTCATCAAGGCTAATAACAGTCCGATTTTGAATGTCGAGCGGAAAATCATACGGTAAATACCATTCTAACTCCAATTCTGCTGCCAGAGAATTATTCAGTTCTGAATCAGCATAAGTTAAATTACTGTTCAAACTAGCCTTACCACCAATATCAGCAGTTAGCACCGGCTTTGAAAATAAAATAACCAAGCTGATCAATATTATTAATAAAAAGCTCTGGCTCCTAGTTGAAAATTTCATTTTTAAAATCACTTCCCCATAACTTTGCCGAAACTATTATTTTAATCAGATTATCTACTTTTTTTATTTTCTTTTTCATTTTCTTTTTTTAAAATTTTAGCGTAATCTTTCCAGAGTAAAGATATTATCGGGCAATTCAGGGTTAAATTCGATTTTATTTACTATAAATTCAGTACTTGTATTCTGCCGCAGTTTATTTTCCATTACCATATGCACTGGATACCAGCGGCCTTCAATTTCTTCTACCTCTAAAATATAAGCCTCTTTAAGCAGTCTGCCACTTTCTGCGTAAAGCTCTTCTTTTAAACCAACAAATCTCTCTTTGTCAATCCAGACTACTCTTCTGTAATAACTAACCTCTTTACCGGGAACTTTTACCCCTTCTAATTTATAGGTAGGTCTCCCTTTATATTCTTCTTCAGCAATAATTTCAAAGTTATAAAGATCTGTCAACTTGTCAGATTCAAGCATATCCTGATAGGAAAAATCACTACCCATCATCCCCTGCTCTAACATATGGCCTGAGATCTTAACTAGATCCTCAGCCTGAGGAAAAAACATCCAAAGATCATCATCTCTTTTTAAAAATCTGGTTCCTCTATCTCGCGGATTTGTGAATTCTGCCAGCGCTTTTTCTTCATCCTGCCAACTGCGCATAGTTTTTGTCTGAGTTCTGCCACTATTTTTAATAATCATTTCCGCCTCTGAATAAGCAGTAATTATATATTCATTTTCATCTCGGCGGTTAATTATTTCTTCTGCAGTTAAGTCCTCTGCCGCTGCAGAAAAGTTGACCATAACTAAAATAATCAAAAACAATAAAATATTAAATAAGACTTTTGATTTTCTATGCTTTTGATTTTTAAAATAATTAAACATAATTCTATCTCCTTTCTGAATACCCTTTATATTAAAATTTATTTTTCTGTCTCAAAATTGAAAAACTGTTCTTTTAGATTTTAGATTTCACGCAGAGCCTCAGTTGGATCAAGTTTTGCTGCCCTTCGTGCCGGAATAATCGCAGTTAAAGTTGTGACAACTACTCCAATTATAAAAGCAAATACCATATGCTCAAATTTATAGGTCGGATAAATAATTGGATTCATCAAAACATCAATATCTTCAAAAGCTGCACTATAATCAAAACCTACTTTAGATAAATAATAGTTTAGAGCACCTCCGCCAAGAGCTCCTAAAAAGCTGCCGATAACTGCCATTGCAAAACCTTCTAGAATAAAAAGTTGTAAAATTTCTCTACTTTTTAGGCCGAGTGCACTCATCATTCCAATCTCCTGAGTTCTTTCTTTAACTATCATTACAAGAGTATTAATTACTACTATTGAGGATAAAAGGACTAAGAAAAGATAAATAAAATTATAGATTGTCTCACTGACTTCTAATAGCTGAATAAAGCTGTTTCCATTTTTCCAGCTCTGGGCCAGATACTTTTCTCCTCCATTTTGATCTAAATAATTTCTAACAGCAGGAAGATAGCTCATAACCTGATCTCTATCATCAGTCACTAAAAGCAATTCTGTACTTTCTCCATTTAAATACAACAGCTGTCTTGCCGTATCAAGTGGCATAAAAACAACCTGTTCATTTAATAAAGGCAGATTACTCTCTAGTTTACCAACTATCTCAAAAGTTGCTCCCTGAAATGAACTGAAGGCTGTAGTATAGACCATTGTCACTTTTTCGCCGACACTTCTATTAATTTTATCCAGCAAATCTGTCCCCATCACAACTTCTCTTTTGCCGGCTTCTACCATTCTACCTGTAGTTAATTCACGACCGATATTGGTAAATTGAATTTCTTTGTCTCCCTCAACTCCCCAGGCCAGCATCTGAACTAATTCTTCTTCAGTACTTACTGCCGCTCCAAATTTCAACCGGGGAATTACCATTTCAATTCCTTCTAGACTAATTAAGTCTGATTCCATCTCTGCTAGCGACTTATTTTCTAAACCATTAACAGTATAATTTAAAGAAAGCAGTTTTTCTTTTTGTTCATATTCCTGATCAATTATTTTGATATGACCTGTATCATAGTGGATATAAAGTGAATAAGTATCCTCAATCATACCATCAATTAAGCCCCTTGTAAAAACAATTACCAGCACTGCAAAGGCAATAGCCAGGATAGAAACTACAGTCCTCAATTTGTTTCTAAACATATTTTTGAAAGCAATATTTATTAAAAACTTCATCTCCTAACCTCCTTAGCGATGATAAATTGCTTTTACGGGGTCTTTTCTTGCAGCCCATAAAGCAGGGAAAACACTTGCCAAAACGGAAATTGCTACTCCATAGAAAAAAACAAAGACAAAAGAATTAATTTCCCAGCCGGCATATATTGTACCTGTTAAAGGAAACCCATAATTCATATCTCCCCCAGCCGTTATGGTAGACATATCAATTCCATTAATATTGAAAATAGCAAGTCCAATTATTCCCATAATGATTCCCATTATACCTCCAATAAAGCCTATACCAGCCGCTTCTCCCATAAAGGTATATACAATTTCTCTTTCATGCATTCCCAGAGCTTTCATCATTCCCAGTTCTTCCATCCGTTCTAAGGCAGATAGAATAACTGTGTTGATAATTCCAACTGCTGCTAGCGTCAGGATTACCGCCAGTACAACCTGTGTTTCAATATCCTGCATTTCAATCATAGTTACCAAACTTCTGGCTGCATCTTTCCAAGAATAAGCTTTAAAAGGTGATTCTAAGCTTTCACTTAGACTTTCTGCTGCAGCCACTGCCTGATCCTGGTCCTCTAATCTAACTACATAATGACTAATTTTATTTTCTATATTTAAACGATTTTGAGCGGTAGATAAAGGCAAAAAGACATTGCTTTCGTTTAAACTTGGGTGAGGAGTGTTAAATAAACCTACTATCTCTCCATCAATTGTATTAAATGTTTTTTCTTCTGTTCTAATCAGCATTACGGCATAATCTCCAAGCTTAAATTCCATTAATTCGGCCAGCTTTGCTCCCATTATAATTTCGCTGCTGGCCTGTCTGGGCATTCTTCCTTCTACTAGATACTGTTCCAATTCAAAGACAGTGCTGTCTTTTTTTAAATCAATCCCAACTCCAGTCACCGGGAGTTCGTCTATTCCGTTGTTTAAATTAACAGCAAAATTAAGCCTCTCTGTCATAGCTTCAAAACCTTCAGTTTCTTTTATCTTATTTTCAAGTTCTGCTGAAGGTATTATTAAATTTTTTAAGGGAAGTTCTTTTCTATCTTCCCAATAACTCTGATCTGCTACCTGCAGATGACCACTTTCTAAATTAATAATATTATCAAATGACATCTCGGTCATACCTAACATTAGGCCTTCTGTCATCACATAAATTAAAATAGCAAAAGCAATTATCAGAGCAGTGATCAGAGTTCTTCTTTTGTGACGAGTCAGATTTTTAAATGCCATTTTCAGAAAAAACATCACTAATCCCTCCTCTGATCTTTACTAATTTTTCCGTCCTTAATTTCAATTAAGCGACGGGCATAATCCATCACTTGAGGATCATGGGTTGAAAAAATAAAGGTTGTATTTAATTCTTGATTCATTTCTTTCATTAATTCTAAAACCTCTTTACTAGTTTCCGAATCAAGATTTGCTGTTGGCTCATCTGCTAAAACAAGTTTTGGTTCTTTAATTAAAGCCCTTGCAATTGCCACTCTCTGTTTTTGACCGCCAGAAAGTTCATTTGGACGACGGTTAGCCATATCCCCAAGTCCTACTTCTTCTAAAAGTGACATAACTTTATCTTTTCTTTCTTTTTTGCTGTGTTTATCTATTAATCTGATTGCAAATTCAACGTTTTCAAAAGCAGTTAAAACAGGTATTAAATTATAACTCTGAAAAACAAAACCTAAATTGTAGCGTCTTATCTCTGCCAATTCTTTATTCTTTAGATCATTGATTGAATGACCATCAAAAATAATTTCTCCAGCCGTTGACTTATCAAGACAGCCTATCATATTTAAAAGTGTAGTTTTCCCAGAACCTGAAGGACCAAAGATAGTTGTGAATTCTCCCGATTTAATCTCCATATCTATACCTCTCAAAGCAGGCACTTCTATTTTACCCTGTTGATAAATTTTTTCCAGCCCAATTAGTTTAATTAGTGACATTTTTATCCCCCTTTGCTATACCATTTTTCATAATATAAAGCAGTTTATCTACATACTTCATAATTTCATCCAAATTATCAGGATTGTGATTTTCAAAAAAATAACTGACAATACTGATTGAAAAATCAGTTAAAATATGAGCAGTAAATTTAATGTCAATCTCTGGATCAACTTCTCCTTTATGAACAGCTTCTTCTAATAACTGTAAAAAAAACTCATTGCTTTTAGGCCGGCTATCAGCATAAATTTCTTCTTTCAGTCTTTCATTATTTCCATTCAACAATTTATTACCAATTTCAGAAAATAATGGGTATTCTTTTTTAAACTGAATGCCGGCAATAAAAAGCTTCCTTAAAAGCTCAAAAAACTCCAGTTTCTGATAATCCTGTAATTTCAGAGAAAGAAATTTCATTTTCTCAGCTGTTGCCTGATCAATAATATATTTATAGAGATCCTTTTTATTTTGAAAATACTGATAAAAACTTCCCTTAGAAATATCTGCCTTTTCAATTATTCTGTTAATACTCGTTTTTAAATATGGATAAGCGGCAAATTCTTTTAAAGCAGCATCTATAATTCGGCTTTTCTTTTCAGCTTCAAGATTAAAAAAAGTTTGTTTAGGCATTGCCTCACCTTCTTTTTTATTTTATGTTAGTTTTCAGAAATAATATGACTTTATAGTCATGTGACTTCGTAGTCATATTATATTCCTTTAATTTTAATTTGTCAATTTTTTTTGAAGACTTTAAGAAAAAAGCTGCTGCTCCTTCTTCTTAAATTAATTTTATAAAATAAATTTAAAGTTATAAGTAATTTTAATATGCTTTATTGTTATAGTAATCTGCAATTATTTTATCCATAATTTTAGTTGTTCTAGCTGCACTTTTCCCTGTAGAAGGAGACTCCCCAATGCCAAGCAAACTCTGAACCACTTTTTCTATAAGAGGCTGTTGTACATGTTCTGGATAAGAAAATTCTATTTTTTTTAGTCCATTTTCATTCTCCAAGGTTATTGCTTCCTCACTAAAAGAAGAAAATTGGATTCGTCCTTTGTTACCAATAATCTCATTTTGATCAAGATTATGATAGCCATTAAAAGTCCAACTCCCAGTTCCCTGGATATAATTTTCAAATCTAAAACTCATTACAACATTGTCTTCAGCAGGATAATATCCTCCCTGATTGATAGCAAAACCAGCTGCTGACTCGATTGGCCCAAAATAGTAATCAAATAAATCAAGTGTGTGTGCTGCCAGATCTAGAAATTTGCCTCCACCTGCAATTTCAGGTATGACTCTCCAGGGAAGATTCTCTTCTTTTTTTTCGTTTTCCTGCAGCGGCTGAGCTAACTTGATATTTACTGCTCTAACCTCACCAATTGCCCCAGTTTCTAGCAGCTCTTTAATTTTCAAGAATCTAGGCATTGCTCTCCTATAATAAGCCACATGCAGTTGGACTTCATTATCGTTACAGATCTTGATCATTTCTTGAGCTTCTTTGTGATTTCGGGCCATAGGCTTTTCGACATAAACAGGCAGTCCCGCCTCAGCTGCCATAACTGTATACTTTTTATGAGTAGATGGTGGTGTTGCTATATAAACAGCATTAACCTCGGAATCTTTTATTAGATCTTCTGCCTGATCATACCAACGTGCTACTTTATGACGATCAGCATAATCTTTTGCCAATCTTCCTGTACGCCTCATAACTGCTACTAATGATGATTTGTCTATTTTATTAAAGGCTGGTCCACTTTTCTTTTCTGTTACGTCACCACAACCAATAATACCCCAACATACCTTTTTCATTTAAATTCCTCCCATTTTGTCATCTTGAATTTTATAATTATTAAAATAATACAAAAAAAAATACTTCCAAGCAAACAGTCAATTTAAATCAATTAGACCGTCTACTTGGAAGTATAATATAATTTTAAAAAAGATTTAATAAAATAGTTTAATGAGTCTATCAAAAAATTATTTTACAACCATAACTGTTTTTTTGGAGTGTCTAACAATCTTGTCACTAATACTGCCAAGCAGGAACCTTTCAACTTTTCCATGGCCTTTATCTGCAACAATAATCAAGTCAAAATCATTTTCTTCTGCATAATCACAAACTTCATCTGCAGGATCACCATGAACCAGTATTTTTTCAGGTTCTATTCCTTTTCTTTTGAAAAATTCTGCATCTTGATCAAGTATTTCTTGTCTTTTGGCTTTAATTGTATCTTCCTGCTGCTGCATTACATTTTCTAAAGTCTCAGCAGATAGATAAGAGGCCACTTCATTAAACTGGTTGACTGGGACCTGAGCAGTTTCAGTATAAACATGAATCAAGGTTACTTCAGCTTCTAAACTTTCAGCAAGTTCGGCTGCTTTTTTAGCAGCTTTTTGTGCACTTTGCGAGCCATCAACAGCTACCAGAATTTTTTTCATAATATCGACCTCCTGTAATATTATAGTTCTCTATATCTCAAAAAAATCCTTTTTTCTTTTAGTCGAATCAATAACATTATTAAATTCGGTAATTTTAAGTTTTCACATGAAACATTTTAGTTTTAATTAATCTCTTTTTGGCTTAAAATTAAATATGTTTGAATTATCATTCCCCCATTAATAATAAGGCTAACTCATTATATTCTAATTGAGATACTTTGTATTCCCCTTTACTCTGACCATCTTTTAATACACTAACATAGTCAGAACTTATAAATACTTCTTTGATTTCTGAAGTAAAATTAACTATAGTGATTCCTTTTGCCTTTAACTTTTTTAAAAAATTAAAAAATATTTTCTTTTTATCTGAAGCTAAATTAACAACTGCCTGATCAATTATTAAAATTTCTACCCGACAAGAAAGAGCTTTTAACACTGCTACCAGCTGTTTTTCTAATGGGCTCAATTCAACCATTTTTTGGTCTGGTGATAAATCTATAGTCAGCAGACTAATTAGTTCTTCTGTTAGCTCAACCATTTTCTGATTATCAATAGATTTAAAAAACAAAAAAGATTTAAGTGGTTCTCTGCCAAAAAATATGTTTTCAGCAACCGTCATTTCAGGAAAAACTGTAGATTTTTTTTCAGTATTTCCTTTTTTATTGAATTGAAAAACTCCTAGTGGATCTTTTTCAGGATTAACTGCCGAATATTGGTCTATTAAGTAAATTTTATTTTGATTTAAATTTTGAAGCTGCTCTCTGCTAATATTTGCTCCCTCAATAATTAATTCTGCATTCTCAAAATCTTTTTTAGCTGTTAAAAATTTTAATAACTCATTTTTACTCTGCTTATTTTTAAATAAGACTGAATGAATACTATCTTTTTTTATTTTTAAATTAAAATTATTTAAAATTTGTTGTCCGTTAATTTGAGAGCTTAGATTCTTTATTTCTAAACTATTACTATTTTTCATCTTTTCACCTTCTGCTTCTTAATTTTTTTACCAAAGAAATGCTGTGAATATTAAAAAAAGACCACCATTAATAATTATATTAATAGCAGTCTCAGAATATCAAGAAAATATTTTGAATCTAAATTTATTACTTAGCTTACTAGCTTACTTTTCTTTAACATTAACTTTTAATAATGCTGTGATATCATCATAGATTTTTACTTCAACAGTATGCATTCCTAAAGATTTAATTGAATCATCAAGCTGGATCTTTCTCTTGTCGATATCATAGCCTTTATCAGAAGCTGCTTCAGCAATATCTTTTGTATTAACTGAACCAAATAATCTACCCTTTTCGCCAGCTTTAACCTTGATTTCAAATTTTTCAGATTCTAATTTAGATTTTAATTTATTAGCATCTTCTCTTTTTTCATTTTCAAGACGATTCTTTTTTGCTTCTTTTTCTTTCATTTCTTTAATTTTCTGCTGAGTTGCCTCTACTGCTAAACCGCGCGGCATTAAATAATTACGTGCATAGCCATCAGCTGCCTCAACAACATCGCCTTTAGAACCTAATTTCTTAACATCTTCTGTTAGTACTACTTTCATAATAACTTGCCTCCTTAATCATTTTTAACCAGGTTGGTTATTCTGCTTTCTAAAATTAAACCACATATCTAATAATCCTAATAAAATTAAAATCATCGGAACTGGTGGAAAAATCAAAATCAAAAAAATCATAAATGACTTTATTAAAACAGAACTACTTTTCTTAGATAAAAAATACATCAAAACTGCAAAGCCCTGCAAAAATGCCAGGAAAAACATAAATATATTTATGTTCAAAAAAATCGAGTTTGAAGTAAATAAAAGAGAAACTACAATTAAAATTGATACAATCCAACGTGGTAAATACCATCTATTTATGGGTTTATATAATTCTATATTTAAGCCTCTTCTTCTTAAGTACCAGGCAGAAACATAATAATTTAAAACCCCTGTAATTGTTGCTGAAACAAATAATAGAGATGGGAATATTTTCTTAATTAAATTCATTTGGGTTGTTATTATTTGTTCTAATGATTGTTGATCGCCACTTAAATTTTGGACTGCCTGCTGTAATAATGTTTGATAATTTAAGTTTAACATTCCAGAAGCAACATAAAAAATCAAAAGTTGTGAAATTGTTACAGCAATTACAGCTACAATTAGAGTTTTAAAAGGCGATAAACCTTCTTTAATTACATTACCGATAATAAAACCTACAAATCCAAAACCAATTATAGTCATCAAACCCATAACAGTTCCAAATAAAAAAGCATTTATTAAAGCTGCTATTATAACAACTCCAATTACCCCATTACTCTCCTTTTTTTGAACAAGATATACTATGGGTACCGGCCAGAGTATCATAACTGCCATTGATAAAAATGGAATAAAATAATTAATTGCAGTCAATAAAACTATATAGGCCAAAGTTCTAATACTATCTTTATATCTTCTAATATCCATCTAAATTATCACCTCATCTGCCGGCAAAAATTAATAGCATTATTAAAGAAAGGAGGCTCCATCATAGATTTTGCCTCCTTAATTAAATACTTATTCTTTTACATATGGCAGTAAAGCAACTGATCTAGCTCTTTTTACTGCTTTAGTAATTAATTTTTGATGTTTAGAACAATTTCCTGTTACACGACGTGGCATAATCTTACCACGATCTGTTAAATATCTATTTAAAGTTCTTAAGTCTTTATAATCTATTTTTTTATCTTCGTTTGCACAAAAATGGCATGACTTATTTCTACCTCTAGGCATTAAAATTTACCTCCTTTTTAAAATGGTACATCAAAATCATCAGCATCAAAATTATCATCAAATTGAGCATCAAAATCATCCTGCTCCTGTTTTTTGTTCTGCTGAGCAGACTTCTTATTATTTCTCTGCTGATTACTATTATTTTGAGTCTGTCCCTGATTATTACTGCGGCTGTTATTTTTTCCGAAGTCTAGAAAACGCACATTATCAGCGTTAACCTCAGGATTTATATAAGTTCTATTGTTGTTTTCGCTTTTGCGAATCTGTAAGGACCCATCGACTCCAACCAGTCTACCTTTTCCGAGATGACGGGCACAATTTTCCGCCAGACCCCGCCAGGTTACAATATTGATAAAATCAACATCTCTATCTCCATCACGGTTAGTATAATTTCTTTCTACTGCCAGTGTAAAATTACAAACTGGAGTTCCATTACTGGTATAGCGAAGTTCAGGATCTCGTGTCAGGCGGCCGATTAAAACAATTCTATTTAGCAAGAGTATTCACCACCTAAATTTATATTATGCATCATTTCTAACTACTAAATAACGAAGTACACCATCCATAATCTTAAAGATTCTTTCTAACTCATTAACTACTGTTGTCTTAGCGTTGAATTCTAAGATTGTATAATCACCAGAACGATAATCTTTAATCTCATATGCTAATTGCTTTTTACCCCAAGCATCAACTTCATTTACCTCTCCATCGTGGTCTGAAATAGCATTTTTCACACGCTGAAGAATATTCTGCTTTTCTTCATCTTCAAGATCTGGTTTAAGTACAAAAGTTGTTTCATAATCTCTTTTTCTAATTTCCATTTACTGTCACCTCCTCCACACGGACTAATGGCCCTGCTGCTAGCAGAGCATGGATTTTTAACCAATCTAAATTATAGCATCTATTGGCTTTAGATGCAAGTTTATTTTGCTGAAAAGAATAATAATAACTATTATAGAACTCAATGTTTGAAGCATTCTAGTCAAACTGAAAGCATTTAGGTTCAGATTAAAAAATTAAGAAAACCAAAATGTAAAATCAATACTATGAGCCAGGTTCCTAAAATATCGGAAGGATAATGAACCGCCGTCATTATTCTAGAAAGAGCAGTTAAAATCGCTAAAAAAATCATTGTTATTCCTATTTCTGGATTTATCTCTAAAAATGCTAAAGAAATAATTAGAGAGCTTCCAGTATGTGTGCTGGGAAAAGAATGATCTTTTCTCTGTTCTACTAAAGCTTTGATATTATGTTTTGCAAATGGACGAATTCGATTATATAGGTATGGTATAAGCTTAGCCAAAAAATAAAAGACAGCAGGAATTAATATAAATTCTTTTAAAACTTTGTCATTATATATTAAATAAATTACTGCAGCAAAATATATTGTTGAAAAAAATATAGAAGAAAATTGACTAATAAAAACCACCGCTTTAGAAAGTCGGCGGTGATTAATATTAAAGTTATATAATTTAAATAATATTTTTAGATCTAATTTTTTTAGCATATCTTTATCCTTATTTAGTGTCTAATACAATAAAAATATTGTCTAAAACTTTGCTTAAATTTAAAGATTAAAGTATTAATTAGACATTAAAACGGAAATGACAGATATCTCCATCCTGCATTATATAATCCTTGCCTTCTAGTCTTAATAAGCCTTCCTCTCGAGCTTCAGCCATTGAACCAACACGTTTTAAATCTTTAAAGCTTACTATTTCAGCCCTAATAAACCCTTTTTCCATGTCACTGTGAATTCTTCCTGCTGCTTCTGGAGCAGTCGAGCCTTTTTCCACTGTCCAAGCCCTACACTCTTTTTCACCTGCAGTAAGAAATGTAAGTAGATTCAACAATTCATAACCAGCCTTAATTACTCGATCCAAACCGGAATCATTAAGTCCTAATTCATCTAAAAACATTTCTTTCTCATCTTCATCTAACTCAGCAATATCAGCTTCGATTTTAGCACTTACTTCTACAACTTTGGCTCCATCTTTTTCAGCATGGGCCTTTACGTCTTTAACCAGTTTATTCTGGCCTGTATTTATATCTTCCTCATTAACATTTGCTAAATAAATTATTGGCTTAGCACTTAAAAGCTGCAGTTCTTTTACTAAACGCTTAGCAGTTTCATCAAGTTCTAACTGTCTAATATTTTTACCTTCTTCTAAAGCATCTGAAATTTTTTCTAAAGCAGCTAACTCTTTTAAATAGATTTTATCTCCACTTTTAGCTTGTTTTTTTGATTTTTCTAATCTTTTTTCAATTTGACTTAGATCTGCCATCATTAATTCGGTATTGATAATATCAATATCTCTATCAGGAGAGATTTTACCATCAACATGTGTAATATTTTCATCATCAAAACATCTAACAACTTGGGCTATCGCATCTACCTCTCTGATATGAGCTAAGAATTTATTACCAAGCCCTTCACCTCTGCTTGCACCTTCAACTAAGCCGGCAATATCTACAAATTCAATCACTGTAGGAGTTTTCTTTTCTGGTTGATATTTTTCTGCCAACCATTCCAATCTTTCATCAGGAACTGGTACAACTCCTATATTGGGATCTATTGTACAAAAAGGATAATTTGCTGCATCAGCACCCGCTTCTGTTAGTGCATTAAAAAGAGTTGATTTACCTACATTTGGCAGTCCAACAATTCCTATTTTCATTAAATAATCTTCCTTCCTCAAAAATTAAAGTTTTTTCTTAACACTTTTCTCAAATTTATTTCTTGCTAACATAATTACTCTTTCACAGGTCTCACATTTCGCTTTAAAATCCATGCCTACTCTTAAAATTTCCCAGGTTTTGCCGCCACATGGATGAGTTTTTTTAAACTCAACTCTGTCTCCAACCGAATAATCTTTCGGCATTTTAAGACCTCCTTTTCACTTGGTTTTGTTCTTAATTTTCAAATATAAATTTATGTTAAAATTATATATAAAATTATCAGTAAAACAACTGCTAAGAATGCAACAAAAAGACATCCAGGTTCTTTATAAAAAGGCTTGTCTGTACTTAATTTATAACTAATACTCCCTTTTTTTCTTGCTTTTTTAAGATATTTAACAGATTCAGCATAATTACCTTCTTCCCGATAAATAACTCCTAAATTATTATAAGCAGGACCATAATCCTCATTAGCTTTTATTGCCTGATGATATAACTCTTTTGCCCTTTCTAAGTTTTCCATCTCTCGAGCAATACTTCCCAAATTAGTTATGGCTGGAGCATAATCAGGATCTTGATCTAATATTCTAATTAACAGCTTTTGTGCTTCATTAAGCTTTTTTTGATAAATATGAACTACTGCCATTTTATTCAATGCAGGCAGGAAATCAGAATTTTCTTCTAAAAATTCATTTAATTTTTTTGAAGCCTTTTTTCTTTTGCCTTGCTCTATTAACTCTACACATTCTTGATATTTCTTCTCTTGTTCTTCTGAAAGCTGTTCTTTATAATAGGACTCTTTCATATTTTCACCCACTTTTTAGTTAACTTCAATTTTAGATTATATCATAAAACAACCTTAAACTGCAAAAATGGCCCAAGTGGGCCATTTGCATTTATTATAGCTTAAAGTTAAAAAATAAAACCAAAGATTAAAATTACTTTTACCATAATGTTATTTTTTTTAATTACCAGCGAAGATTAGGATTTCTAGCAGCTTCAGTCTCATCTAATTTCCTAACTGACGTTGAATGAGGTGCATTTTTAACAAGTTCCGGATTTTCTTTTATTTCCCGGGAAATAGTTAGTAAAGTTTCCACGAAATGATCTAAAGTTTCTATATTCTCTGTCTCTGTGGGTTCAATCATCATTGCTTCTTTAACTACAAGTGGGAAATAAATTGTCGGAGCATATTGATCGTAATCCAAAAGTCTTTTAGCTATATTAAGTGTTGAAGCTCCTTCGGCTTTCTGGCGGCTACCGGAAAGCACAAATTCGTGCAGACTATCTTCTGCATAAGGAAGTTCAAATTTATCTTTTAATCTGGCTTTTAAATAGTTAGCATTTAAAACAGCATTTTCTGTTGTCTTTTTAAGCCCTTTTCCTCCCACTGTTTTAATATAAGCCCAAGCTCTGAGCATTACTCCATAATTACCGTAAAAACTATGAACTTTCCCGATTGACTTAGGGCGATTATAATCCCAATAATATTTTTCTTCATCCTTTTTTAGCAGTGGTTTTGGAAGATATGGTGCCAGAAAATCTTTAACTCCTACCGGGCCAGAGCCGGGTCCTCCACCACCATGAGGGGTAGAAAATGTTTTATGGAGGTTAAAATGCATGAGATCAAAATCCATTAAACCGGGTTTAGCATAACCCATTATTGCATTCATATTTGCTCCATCATAATAAACCAGCCCACCTACATTATGAACCATCTCGGTAATCTTTAAAATATCTTCTTCAAAGATACCAAGAGTATTAGGGTTAGTAAGCATCAAAGCAGCCGTCTCTTGATCTAGGGCTTCTGCTAATTCATCTAAATCAACCATCCCTTTTTTATTAGATGCTATTTCAACAACTTCAAAGCCTGCCATTGTTGCGCTAGCAGGATTTGTCCCATGGGCTGAGTCAGGTACTATAACTTTAGTTCTTTTTTCTTCTTTATCTTCAAAATATTTTTTTGCTATCATTAGCGATGTAAATTCTCCATGAGCACCAGATGCAGGTTGTAATGTTATTTCATCCATAGCACTAATTTCTGCTAAATCTAATTTCAATTGATACAATATTTCTAAAGAACCCTGCAGCTGCTCTTCCGGCTGATAAGGATGTATATTACTTAACTCAGCTATTCTAGCAATTCTTTCATTTCGTTTTGGATTATATTTCATAGTACATGAACCTAAGGGGTAAATCCCAGAATCCACACCATAATTAAGTTCACTTAACGCTGTATAATGCCTGACCACATCTACTTCACTAACCTCTGGTAGTTCAACCTCTTCTCTTAAATAATGACTTATTTCTTGATTAAACTCACTTTTTTCTACCTCAAGTGGAGGTAGAGAATATCCTTTACGACCAGGACTGCTGTAATTTTTAATTAGTTTCTCCTCCACTTAAAGCACCTCCAAATTTTCTAATAAATTATCCATTTCAGCTTTTGTTCTTTTTTCAGTAACACAAACTAGAATCCCATCTTCGTCAATTCTTTTTAAATCATAACCAACTAATATATCTTTTTGAAGCAATTTATCTATAATCTGACTACTTTTCTCTTTTGTTTTAACTACAAATTCATGGAAAAAATTATCCTTATTAGCTACTTCAAAACCGGATATTTTATCAATTTTTTTAGCCAGATAATGAGCTTTATGGTAACACTGCTCTCCAACCTCTTTTAAACCAGTTTTACCCATGGTAGACAGATATATTGTAGCCATTAAAGCATTTAGAGCTTCATTGGTACAAATATTAGAGGTTGCTTTTTCACGACGAATGTGTTGCTCTCGTGTCTGTAGAGTTAAAACAAAACCTTCTTTCCCTTCGATATCCGTAGTTTTTCCTACAATTCTACCTGGTAATTGACGCATCATTTTTCGATTGTCCCTGCAAGCCATAAAACCAAGGTTAGGACCTCCATAATTTAGCCCACTCCCTAAATTCTGAGCCTCTCCAACAACTATATCTGCATCAAATTCAGCTGGTGCCTTTAAAACTCCCAGTAAGATTGGATTAACTATCACTACAAAAATAATATTTTTATTTCCTTTGGTTATTTTTGAAATTTCTTCCATCTTTTCTATAGAACCATAAAAATTTGGGTATTGCAAAACAACTACTGCAGTTTTTTCATCAATGTTTTCTTTTATTAGTTCAGGTTCAATGATATTAGCTTTGCTTTCTAAATCAATAAATTCTAATTCTGCTCCAGAACCATATGTTTTTATAACTTCTCGATAAGAAGGATTAATGGTATCAGGCAGCAGCACTTTAGAACGTCTAGAAATTCTAGCCCCCATAGTTACAGCCTCTGCTGCTGCTGAAGCTCCATCCAACATAGAAGCATTTGTAATCCCCATTCCGGTTAAATCAGAAATCATACTCTGATATTCATAAATAGCCTCTAGTGTCCCCTGACTTAATTCAGCCTGATAAGGAGTATATGCCGTATAAAACTCTGATCTAGATATTAAAGCATCAATGACCCCTGGTACATAGTGATCATAAGCTCCAGCCCCTAAAAATGAGATTTGCTGATCAAGACTTTTGTTTTTCTTAGCAATATTCTGAGCTTTTCTCATTAATTCTAGTTCAGAAATACCAGCTTCAATATTTAACTCATCATCAGCTTTTACTGCTTCTGGAATCATCGAAAAAAGATCTTCAACCTCTTTAATTCCGATTTCTTTAAGCATTTTATTTCTTTCTGCTGCTGTATTGGAAATATAATCCATGATTATTCCTCCTCTATAAAATCAGCATACTCCTCTGCAGATAAAAGTTCATCAAGTTCTGAATCATCAGCAGGATCAATTTTAATTAACCAACCTTCTCCATATGGATCATCATTAATTCGTTCTGGATTATCTAATAAATCCTCATTAACTTCAATAACTCTACCACTTACTGGAATAAAAGTATCCGAAACAGCCTTAACAGATTCTAAAACTCCAAAACTGTCATCTTTATCAAATTCTTCATCTACCTCTGGTAATTCAACAAATACAATGTCGCCTAATTCTTCCTGAGCAAAATCTGTCACCCCAATTACTAAACACTCTTCCTCTTCTCTAACCCATTCATGATCTTCTGAGTAATATAAATCTTCTTTTACACTCATTTTTTTGCCTCCTTTAATTTTTAAGATAACATTTCACTATCCATTTATATATTTAAGGTCTTAAACAAAAGGACCTTTTATAACTTTAGCTTTCACTTTTCTGCTTCTAACTTTAATTTCAACTTCTGTGCCAGAAGCTGTGTGTTCAGATTTTAGATACGCCATAGCAATTCCCTGTTCTAAGGTTGGAGAATAACTTCCACTTGTAACTTCTCCTATTTTTTCATCTCCGATATAAACTTCATGACCATGCCTGGCTACTCCCCTCCCTGTAATTTTTAAGGGAGTCAATTTTCTAGGGCAGCAGTTAGCCTTTATATTTATTAATTTCTCTCTTCCAATAAAATATCCTTTATTTATAGCAACTGTCCATCCCATATTTGCTTCATAAGGATTGGTGTTTTGATCAATATCATTACCGTAAAGAGCATACATTTTTTCTAGTCTTAAGGTGTCTCTAGCCCCTAAACCGCAGGCTTTAATTCTAAAATCAGATCCAGCATCTAATATTTGCTTCCACACATTTTTCGCTTCTTCTGTCTCAAAGTAAAGTTCATAGCCTAATTCACCTGTATAACCTGTGCGAGAAATTATCATTTCTATTCCGGCTGCTTTAGCCTGCCTAAATTTATAATAATCTAAAGAGTTTAGGTCAATATCTGTTAGCTGCGTTAATATTTTTTTAGACTCTGGACCTTGTAGAGCGATCATAGCATATTTATCTGAAAAATTTTCAGCCACAGTTTTATCAAGAATATTTTCTTTTATCCAATTAAAGTCTTTTTCTATGTTTGAAGCATTTACCACTAATAAATATTCATTATCTTTTAAACAATAAACAAGTAAGTCATCAATTATCCCACCATTTTCATTGCACATTGGTGTATAAAGAATTTTTCCTACCTCTAGTTTCTGCATATCATTTGTTATTATCTGTTGTAGAGATTCAGAAGCGGTTTTGCCACTGACAAGTATTTCTCCCATATGAGACACATCAAATAAACCACATTGATTTCTGACAGCCTTATGTTCTTCAATTATTCCACTATATTCCACCGGCATTTCCCAACCACCAAAGTCAGTCATTTTAGCTCCCATTTCTTTATGCAGTTGATTAAGTGGTGTTTTTTGCATAATTAGCCCCCTTTTAATTAAAAAGCCTTTTAAACTAACAGCCATTTGTGAAATTTATCTAAAACAAACAGAACAGGGAGCCGGAAAAAATCCGACTCCCTGTTCATAAAAAATTATGTTCAGAGTTACGTCCAGCTGAATTCTTTTTGCCTGAGAGTTTCAGTTCCCCTTGCTCCTTCGGCGCCAGTAATGATCTCTCATCCAGCCTTCACCCGTTTTAATTCAATTATCTATTTTAATTATATATCATTTTCTTAATTATTGCAAAATTAAAAAACAAAAGCAGATAAAATTACAGCTACTAATAAAGCCGGTAATAAATTCCCTGTTTTTATTTTGCTAACTCCCAGCATATTTAACCCAATAGCAGTAATTAAAAGACCCCCACTAGCAGTCATAACCCTAATCATATCTTCAGTTAAATAAACAGCAGCCCAACTTGATGCAAGAGTTATACTACCTTGATAAATAAAAATAGGAATCACAGAAAAAGCAACCCCAATTCCAGTGCTTGCTGCAAACGCAATCGAAGTTATTCCATCTAAAAGTGATTTAGTATACAAAATACTTGGATTACTGTTCAGACCGTCTTGAATTGCCCCCATAATAGCCATAGCTCCAACACAATAGATTAGACTGGCCTGCACAAAGCCCTGTACAAAAAGATCGTCCCCCCCACCAAATTTTTCTTTTAAACTCTCACCAAATTTATTCAAACGTTTTTCAATCTGCAGTGACTCACCTATAACAGCTCCAATTACTAGACTAAAAATAACCAGCAAAATATCTGGATCTTTTTCTATACTAAAAGCCATCTGCATTCCAATTAAAATTACAGCCAGACTAATTCCATGGATCACTGTGTTTTGAACTTTCTCAGGAAATCTACCTCTAAAAAGAACCCCGACTGTACTTCCCCCTAATACAGCTGCTATATTAACAATAGTTCCAATCATTAAATATCACCTATCTACTCTCTTTATAGATATTTGTTTCATGTGAAACACTAATTCAGTTTATCTAATAAGTCATTTAATTTTTCTATACTATCAATTTCTATAGTTAATAAGTTGTTTTTCTTTCTTTTCTTGATATTTACTTTTGTCTTCAATTTTTTCTCTAATTCAACTGCTGCTTCCTGCCAAATAGGCTCTAACTCTTGTTTTTTATTTTTCTTTTTTTCGTTTTCAAAAGGATTTTTTAATTTATCTACATATTTTTCAGTCTCCCGGACTGTCAGGTCTTGAATAATTATATTTTCACAGGCAGCAACTTGTTTTTCTTCCTCTTCTAAAGATAAAAGAGCTCGTGCATGACCTATTGTAATTGCACCATGCTGTAGATGATTTTTAACCTTTTCAGCAAGCTTTAAAAGTCGAATCATATTTGAAACATTAGAGCGACTTTTACCAACTTGTTTTGCAAGTTCAGCTTGAGTTATACCAAAATTATCAATCATCTCTTTATAGGCAGCAGCTTCTTCAATTGGGTTTAAATCTTCACGCTGTATGTTCTCAATTAAAGCAACCTCCAGCATCTCTTGATCATTAAAATCTCTAATTACAGCCGGTATTTTTTTTAGTCCAACTAGTTTTGAAGCTCTCCAGCGTCTTTCGCCTGTAACAATTTGATATTTTTCAGCTTTAATTTTTCTAACAGTAATTGGTTGGATAACGCCTTTTTCTTGAATTGAGTTCGCAAGTTCTTTTAATGTATCTTCATCAAAATTGGTTCTCGGTTGAAAAGGATTGGGTTCTATTTGATCAGTGAATACGTCTTCAACTCTACTTTGATCAATATTATCATCATTGTTTATAAGCGCACTTAAACCTTTACCAAGTCTTTTCTTGCTCAAGAGAGATCACTTCCTCTGCTAATTTTCTATATGCCTCTGCACCTTTTGAGTTAGAACTATAATCAAGTATTGCTTTACCGAAACTTGGAGCTTCACTTAGCCGAACATTTCGAGGAATAATTGTTTCAAAAACAAGTTCTGAGAAATAATCTTTAACTTCATCTATTACCTGCTCAGACAAATTAGTTCTAGCATCATACATTGTCATTAAAACTCCCTCGATTCTTAAATCAGAATTCAAATTTTTTCGAACCAATTCAATGGTATTCATCAGCTGCCCTAAACCTTCTAAAGCATAGTATTCACATTGAATAGGGACCATCACACTATCAGCGGCAGTTAAAGCATTTAAAGTCAGCAAACCCAGAGAAGGAGGGCAGTCAATTATTATATAATCATAATTTTCATTAACTGTTTTTAAAGACTTCTTTAGTCTGCTTTCCCTTGATATAATAGACACTAACTCAATTTCTGCACCTGCCAATTCTATGTTAGCTGGAATAACATCTAAATTATCATTATTACTATGCAAAATTGCTTTTGAAGGCGGCTCCGATTCAATTAATAAATCATAAATTGTAAATTCAACTTCTGCTTTTTCTATTCCAAGACCGCTGCTTGCATTACCTTGAGGATCAATATCTATCAGCAAAACTTTATTATTCTTCTCTGCCAGGCCAGCACTTAAGTTAACTGCTGTAGTACTTTTGCCAACCCCACCTTTTTGGTTGACAATCGCTATTTTTTTAGCCATTATTTCACCTCTTTATAACTCTATTTTGAAAGCTTAATATAATATTCTATGCTATTTTGATCATCATTACGTTCTAATTCAACTTTGATACCAGAATCTTTAATTTCTGAAATCCTTTTTTCTAAAGAATTAGCAAAAAGCCTTAAATCATCAGATATATGTTTGATTTGACTTTTGTTTCTTGAAGGTTTCATTTTTTTGTTTATTAAATTTTCGCTTTCTCTAACATTAAGATCTTTTTTCTTGATTTCCCCAATAATATTTAGCTGTTCCTTTTCTGATTTAAGTTTTAGTAAAGCTCTTCCATGTCTTTCACTTAAATCAGCAGCTAAAATCTCTTTTCTGACATTAATTGAAAGTTTTAATAAACGCAGCTTATTAGCAATAGTTGATTGACTTTTAGAAACTCTAGCAGCCAATTCATTTTGAGTTAAATCAAATTCATCTAAAAGCCTCTGATAAGCTTGTGCTTCTTCCAAAAAATTCAAATCCTTGCGCTGTAAATTTTCAATAAGCGCTATTTCAGCCATTTCTTGATCATTAAAATCTTTAATTACTGCAGGAATAACTTCTTTTCCCAAAAATTTAGCAGCTCTAAGCCTTCTTTCACCAGCAATTAATTCATATCCACCTTCAATTTTTCTAACAATAATAGCCTGAATTAAACCAAAATTGTCAATTGATTGCGCTAGTTCTTCAATTTCTTTCTGTTTGAATTCTTGACGTGGTTGAAATGGATTAGTTTTTATTTTTTCTACTTTTATTTCTGTAATTTGTTCCTTGTTTTTTTCATTTTCCTGATTCAAAAAAGGAATTTTCATTAAAAATTACCCCCACTTAGACATATATTTCTCTAAAATAGTTGAATATCCTTTATAATAATTTAAATGCTGGCTAAACTTAATTAAGCTTTCTAAAAAAATTTACAGAGGGCGCTTTTTAGGTATTCCAGCCCGTCTAGGATATTTTTTATCAGTTAAATCAGTTTTTTCTATTACAATTAGGTATCTTTCCGCTTTAAGCCCGGGAACATCAAGCTCAATTGTTTCCTTAATCTCTGCACCTAAGATATTTAAAGCTTGTTCAGCCTCTTTAATTTCTTCCTTATATTCAGGGCCTTTATAAAGATAAGCAAATCCACCTATTTTTAGAAATGGAACTGCATATTCCAATAAAACATTTAATGAGGCCACCGCTCTTGAACAAACATAATCAAAAGAGCCACGCCATTCTTCTATTTGTGCTAGATCCTCAGCCCTGCCGTGGGTAGCATCAATACCTGTTAGGCCAAGTTTATAACTCAATTGGTTTAAAAAATTAACTTTTTTAGAAGAAGAATCTAATAAATAAAAACTATCTCCGGGCAAAAATAATTTTAAAACCATTCCTGGAAAACCAGCTCCTGTTCCAATATCTAACCATCTTTTTCTTTGCCCAAGATCCAATTGATTTAAAATAACTAAAGAATCTAAGAAGTGTTTTTTTATAACTGCTTCTGGTTCTGTAATTGTACTTAAATTATATTTTTTATTTTCTTGAATAAAGAACAGGTAATATTCCCAAAGCTGTTCAAGCTGTTCATTACTATAAGATATATTTAACTTTTTAATTCCTGACTCTAATTTTTCAATAAACTTCTCCTTATTGATCTCCATTCTGATCATCCTTTTTCTGCCGATTGTATTGCTCAAGATAAATCATTAACGCTGAAATATCAGCTGGAGACACACCAGAAATACGAGAAGCTTGTCCTATTGAAATGGGTCTTATTTTATTTAGTTTTTCCCTTGCTTCAAGTCTTAGATTTTCTAGATCATTATAATCTAATTCTTTCGGAATCTTCTTTTCTTCCATTTTTCTAAATTGTTCAACTTGAGCTTCCTGACGGTCGATATAACCTTTATACTTCACCTGAATCTCAATTTGTTCTTGTACATCTTTTTTAATTTTAGGTAAATCTTCAGCAAAAAATTCAAGGTCTTTATAAGAAATTTCTGGACGTCTTAGAAGTTTCTCTAGACTTACTGGTTTACTTAAATTTCCGCTTTCCAATTCTTCTAATTTAGCTCTTACCTCTTTAGTTGGATTAACCTGATTTTCATCTGCTCTTAAATATGCAAGAGCTTTTTTAACACCTTCAACCTTTTCTTGATAATGCTCATATCTTTGATCACTTACAAGACCAATTTCTCTGCCAAGTGGAGTTAAACGCTGATCTGCATTATCTTGTCGAAGTAGTAATCTATATTCTGCTCTAGAAGTCATTATTCTGTATGGTTCAGGTGTGCCTTTAGTAACTAAATCATCAATTAAAACTCCGATATAAGCCTGGGAACGTTTTAAAATAATTGGATCTTTTTCCTGTAAGTTTCTGGCTGCATTAATTCCGGCAATTAAACCCTGTCCAGCCGCCTCTTCATAACCAGAACTACCATTAATCTGTCCTGCTGTGTATAAACCTTTAACTTTTTTAAGCTCTAAATCAAGTTTTAGCTCTTCTGGATCTACACAATCATATTCAATTGCATAACCCGGACGCATAATTTCTACATTCTCTAAACCAGCTATAGTTTTTGTCATCTCAATTTGCACATCATATGGTAAACTGGTTGGAAGACCAGAAACATAATATTCATCTGTATCCAAACCTTCGGGCTCTAAAAATAGCTGATGCCTATCTTTATCTGGGAAACGAACCACCTTATCTTCAATTGAAGGGCAATAACGAGGCCCAACGCCTTCTATCACTCCACTAAAAAGAGGAGTTCTTGCTTTGTTTTGATCAATAATCCTGTGTGTTTCTTCATTTGTATAGGTCAAATAGCACATTACTTGTTCCCCTGTAAGTGGATTTGATTCAAAAGAAAAATTCAATCCTTCTTCACCTGGTTGAGGTTCCATTTTAGAAAAATCAAGTGATTTTTTACTTACACGAGGTGGGGTTCCAGTTTTAAATCTTCTTAAATTAATTCCTAAATCTTTTAAACTTCCTGAAAGTTTATTAGCTGGATACTGCTGGTTAGGACCAGCATTAAATTCAGCTTCTCCAATTATTATTCTTCCTTTCAAAAAAGTTCCGGTTGTTAATATAACTTTTTTGCCTGGAAAAAATATTCCCGTTTTTGTAACTACACCTTTTACCTCACCATCTTCAACAATTATTTCTTCAGCAATCTGCTGTTTTAAATCAATATTATCTTCCTGTTCTAAAACTTGTTTCATTCTTTTGTGATAATCATCTTTATCTGATTGACCTCGCAAACCATGAACAGCTGGTCCTTTGCTTGTATTCAGCATTCTAATCTGAATCATTGTTTCATCCATATTTCTAGCCATTTCTCCGCCTAAAGCATCAATTTCTCTTACTATATGAGATTTTCCCGGTCCTCCAAGCGAAGGATTACATGGCATAAATGCTACATGGTCTAAACTAACTGTTAAAGTAAGAGTTTTTAAACCCATACGTGCTGGGGCTAAGGAGGCTTCGCAGCCTGCATGTCCTGCACCAATTACTATTACATCATACTCCTTTGGATATCTATGAAAATCCATTATATCTCTCCCTTTTTATTAATAATTATTTTCCAAGACAAAAATCATTAAAAATTCTATCTAAAATATCATCAGCTACAGTTTCTCCTGTTATTTTTCCTAATGCATCCAAACAGTCTTTTAAATCTATTGTTAAAAAATCATAAGGCATATTTGTTTCATGTGAAACAATTACTCTCTCTATTGCTTCCAAAGCTTTAACCAAAGCATCTTTATGTCTGCTTTGAGTAACTATTGTTTCAGAGTCCATATCAATATCTTCATCTAAGATTTCTTTCAAAATATCATTTTTTAACTGGTTTAAACCTTCTTCTGCTAATAATGATATCCAGAGAACACTATGCTCAGAAAACTCTTTTTCAATTTTTTTCTTATTTGTTTTTGCTGGTAAATCAGTCTTGTTAACAACAACTATTAAAGGTTTATCTTTAATTAATTTATAAATTTCTCTGTCTTCAGCAGTAATACCCTGACTAATATCTAACATAAACAAAACTAGATCCGCCTTTTCTGCAGATTTTCTAGTCCGTTCTACCCCTATTTTTTCAACAGCATCTTCTGTTTTTCTAATACCTGCTGTATCGATAATTTTAAGAGGTATTCCTTGTAAATTAACGTATTCTTCAATTACATCTCTGGTTGTCCCTGGAATATCAGTAACAATAGCTCTTTTTTCTTCTAAAAAATAATTTAAAAGACTTGATTTTCCTACATTTGGTTTACCAACAATTACTGTTTTTAAGCCTTCTTTATAAATTTTACCCTGTTTGCTGCTTTTTAATAACTTATCTATCTCTTCTTTTATATGATAGAATTTATCGTCTAACTTCGCTGGAGAAAAGCCTTCAACTTCATCTTCGGGATAATCGATTGCCGCTTCCAGATGAGCAAGTATTTCTACAGCTTCTTCTTTTATTTGATCAACTTTTTTGGACAATTTACCATTTAATTGATCTACAGCTAAATCAAGACTTTTTTCAGTTTTCGAGTTTATCACTTCTATAATTGCTTCTGCTTGAGCCAAATCAATTCTTCCATTTAAAAAAGCTCTTTGAGAAAATTCTCCTGCTTCTGCAAGACGTGCCCCATTTTTTAAAACTAAATCTAAAACAGACTTTAGGGGAGTCATTCCCCCATGACAGTCAAATTCTAATACATTTTCACCTGTAAAAGAATGCGGTCGTCTCATCATTATTGCCACTACTTCATCAATAGTCTTATCATTTTCGGGATCTTTAATGTGACCATAATGAGCAGTATACGTTTTCTGTTTAGATAGCTTCTTTGTTTTCTTTATTGAACTAAAAATTTTATCTCCAATTTCATAAGCCTGGGGACCACTAATTCTTATTTTACCCGTTCCTCCAGTGCCAAATGGGGTTGCAATTGCTGCAATTGTATCTTCTTTTAAAATATCCATTACTTAACACCTCCTAAAACATAACCCAGCAGAGAAATTTCCTGCTGGGTTAATGATAAAAGCCATCTGCTTCTTTAATTTTTCTATTTATTATAACTGCACCATAAATGATACAGCTCTTTTATTTATATTAGATAATTTATTACTTATCTAATGGTTCTATCATAACTTTACGGTAGGGCTCTTTTCCCTCACTGTATGATTTAACATTTTTATTTTCTTTAAGCGTTATATGAATAATCCTTCTTTCGTGTGGTGGCATTGGTTCTAACACAACTTTTCTCTTCTTTCTCTCTGCTTTAGAAGCAAGCCTTTCTGCCAATCTCTCTAATGTTTCTTTCCTGCGATCACGATATCCTTCAGCATCAAGTAGAACTCTGAAATATTCTTCCAGTTCTTTATTTATATAGATAGAAGTTAAATACTGCATTGCATCAAGAGTTTCTCCTCGATGACCAATTACTAATCCTAGTTCTTTTTCTCCTGTTAAGTTATAGACAACCTGTTCTTCATTACTTTTTTCTTCTAGTATTTCTACACCTACATTTATATTAGCTTTATTTAAAAGTGTCTCTAAAAATTCTTTACCCTTTTTTACAGGATCAAAAATTTCATTCACTTCTACAACAGCATCTTTTGCTCCAATTAAACCTAATAATCCTTTACTTCCTTTATCTATAACATTAATTTCAGCATCTTTTCTGTCAATTTCAAGCTCAGCTAGAGCCTTTTTCACTGCCTTTTCTACATTTTTAGCTTCTACTTTTATGCTTTTCATATTTACTTTGCATCCCCCTTGATTCTGCTGGGTTCTTTGGATAAGAAATACTGCTGTGCTACAGTAAATAGAGTTGATGTAAACCAGTATAATAATACACCAGAAGGTAATCTAAAACCAATAAAGATTATAAAAAGCGGCATCATATACATCATCTTATTACTTTTGCCATCTCCACCAGATATTTGTTGAGTCATATATGTTTGTCCAAACATAATAACTGCATTTAACAGAACTATAGCAATATCAGGTTCAGCTAAAGAACCATTGGTTATAGTTCCAATCCATAAAAAGGCTTCATTTGCCATTTTATCACCTAAAGCAAAAATCGTTCTGTATAAAGGAATCAAAATAGCCATCTGAACAATCATTGGCAAACAACCAGCAGCCGGATTAACTCCATGTTCCTGATAAAGATTCATCATTTCTTCTTGCTGCTTTTCTTTATCATCTTTATATTTTTCTTGAAGTTTTTTTACTTCAGGCTGTATTTCCTGCATTTCCCTCATTGAGCGCGTCTGTTTTGCAGTCAGTGGATAAAGAACAATCTTAATCAATAAAGTGAAAATTATTATTGCTAAACCATAATTACCAACAATATTGTAAATAAAATCTAGAGCATACGCCATTCCATTAATTAACCAATCAAACATTTAATAAATTCCTCCTATTCTACCGGATCATAACCGCCTGGATTGAAAGGATGACAGCGAATAATTCTCTTAAATCCCATCCATCCACCTTTAAAAGCTCCATATTTTATTATCGCTTGTTTGCTATATTCAGAGCAAGTAGGATAAAAACGACAACTTTTTGGAGTCCAGGGAGAAATAATCTTCTGATAGATTCTAATTAGAAATAAAAATAATTTTTTCATTTTATCACCTTTTTTAACCAGTTTCATAATCATTTAATAATTATGTAAAATTAAATTGAGATAATAGATCTTATTACCTATTTGTAATTAAATTATATTCATTTTTTTATATAATTTATTTACATCTCTTTTTAAATGTTGATAACCAATTTGAACAACCGGTTTTCTGGCAATAAAAATTATATCATAACCTTTAAATTCTTTTTCTTTTTCAAACTCTCTAATAATTTCACGCAATCTTCTCTTTAACTTATTTCTAACAACAGCATTCCCAATTTTTTTACTAACTGATAAACCATATCGATTTTTTTTACCCTTTTCATAATTTAAACAATAAATAACAAGATTTCTTGTAGCATATGATTTTCCATTTTCATATACTTTTTTAAATTCTTTATTCTTTTTAAGACTCTCCACCAAATAACCCCCAGCTAAAATAATCCACAACTAAGACGATTTTATATTCATACATTTAAAATTATATGCTATTTACATAGTAGAGTCAAGGAATTTTAATCTTATCCACAAGATAAATTTTTGAGGACATTGTTGATAATTTGTTGATAATCTGTTATTATTAATATGGTTATTCTAATTTAATTTTATTCCTTACTGAATCAACAGTTAAAACAATATTAACAATTTGTTTATAAAATTATCAACAAAACTATAAATTACAGCTAAATACAGCTACTTATCCACAATTTCTTAATTTTTTATCCACAAACTGTTAATAACAATCACCATCTGTGGATATCTTTTATCCTTTTATTAACAATTTTATACTATTTTTTAAAAATAAAAAAGCAATTTTACTGAATTAACAGTAAAGAGCTGTTCGTAATTTTTGTGGATAACATCTGCACTTGTCCACAATTTTGTGGATAACACCTTATTTATCCCCGTTAATTGGGGATAACTTTAACTTAAGCTTAATTTTTTAGAATTACAGGAGGTATTTTATGTCTTTCTCTCAAAAAGAATTAGATCACATCTGGAAAAAAACTTTAGAGAATATAAAAGAAAAAATAACAAATCCAAGTTTTAATACCTGGTTTTCAGAAACTAAAGCAGTTATGACTACAGCAGAAAATCAGCTTGTCTTACAGGTTCCAAATAATTTTATTCAAGAATGGATTGAAAGTCAGTATACAGATCTTATTGAAGAAATTTTGAAAAATTTAACTGGTAATAAATGGACTTTAATCTTATTAACTCCCGAAGAAGTTAAAAAGTTTAAAGAAAATAAAAAGAATTCTAATGATAAAAAAGAAGAAAAATCTGAAATAACTGTTGAAAATGAAAATACAGAAGAAAATAATGTTGAATCAGAATTAAAACAAAATGGATTTAATCCTAAATATACTTTTGATACTTTTGTAGTAGGTAACAGTAATCGATTTGCTCATGCGGCATCGCTTGCAGTTGCTGAAGCTCCAGCAAAGGCATATAATCCCCTTTTTATTTATGGTGATGTTGGTCTTGGTAAAACACATTTAATGCAGGCTATAGCTCATTTTATTCTTAAAAATAATCCTGATTACAAGGTTGTTTATGTTTCTTCGGAAACCTTTACGAATGAATTAATTAACTCTATAAAAGATGATTCAACTGTAGACTTTAGAGATAAATACAGGAATATTGATATTTTATTGGTTGATGATATTCAATTTTTAGCAGGTAAGGAAAGAACCCAAGAAGAATTTTTCCATACCTTTAATACATTGCATGAGTCAAATAGGCAGCTAATTATATCAAGTGATCGTCCTCCAAAAGAGATTCCTACCTTAGAGGAGAGGCTTCGTTCCCGATTTGAATGGGGTTTAATTACTGATATTCAAAAACCTGATTTAGAAACTAGAATTGCAATTTTAAGAAAAAAAGCAGATATAGAAAATCTAACTATTCCAAATGAAGTAGTTATTTATATTGCTAATAAGATTCAATCTAATATTAGAGAATTAGAAGGCGCTTTAGTTAAGGTAATTGCTTATTCTTCACTTGTTGACCGAGAAATTGACGTTGATCTAGCTAGAGAAGCTTTAAAAGATCTAGTTAACAAGAAGAAAAATGAATCAATTGAAGTCAATATAGAAAGAATCAAAAAAATTATAACAGACGACTATAATTTAAGAATGGAAGATATGCAATCTAAAAAAAGAACCCAAAATATTGCTTTTCCCCGTCAAATTGCGATGTATTTAAGTAGAGAATTAACTGATTTTTCTCTACCACATATTGGAGATGAATTTGGTGGCCGTGATCATACTACTGTTATTCATGCTCATAATAAAATTCAAGAAAAAATAGAAAATGAAAATGATTTTAGTAATAAAATTGAAAGATTAATTGATACTATTAAACATGGATAATCTATAATTTAACCAAATTTATTTTTATATTTTTCCTTATAATATACTATATTTTATTATTAACATTTCTTGTGGATAATTATTAAGAGGCTTGTTGATAGATTGTTAATAACTTTTAAATGTTAATATGTGGATAACTCTTGTGCTATTCGTTAACAACTTATCTACAGGCTAAATCATGCTCTCATTGGTCTTAATAGGCTTTTACACATATTCACAGCCCCTACTACTACTACTACTAGTTTTATTTATAAATTAACCAATATTATATTTCGGTAATTTTGTTAATAACTTTTTATCTGGAGGGATACATTTTGAAATTTTCAATAAATCAAAAGAATTTATATAATGCTTTAAATATAGTTAGACGAGCTGTAGCTAAAAACCAAACCTTACCTATTTTAACAGGAATATTTTTAAATCTAAAAAATAATACATTAACTTTAAAATCAACTGACCTGGAATTAGGAATAGAATATAAGTTACAAGTTGAAGGTCAAATCGATGGATCAATTGTCCTGCCTGCTACCCAATTTTCAAATATTATTCGTGAATTACCCAATGAAACAATTAATATTGAATTAAATAAAGATAAATGGCAGCTTCAAATTAAATGCATTAATTCTTTATTTAAAATAAATGGTTATGATCCTGATGAATTTCCAAATTTACCTCAAGTTGAAGAAAGTGCAAATTTTAAACTTCCATCTAGTAAATTTAAAGAAATGATAAAAAAAGTTAGAATTTCTACTTCAAAAGATGAAACTCAGCCTGCTTTAACAGGAGCTTTATTTGAAGTTGAATCAGAAAAAGTAAAGATGGTTTCTACAAATACATATCGTTTATCATATATTGAAGCACCTTTAAAAACTTCAGTTAATGAAAAAATTGCTGTTATTTTACCTGGAAGTACTTTACAGGAACTAAATAATTTATTAGAAGATGAAGGAACTGTAGAAATCGAAGTTGACAACAACTATGTTCGTTTTAATTTTGCTGGTATAGAAGTAATTTCGAGATTAATTGAAGGTAAATTTCCTAATTATGAGCTGGTTATTCCTGATGAATCAAACAGTAAATTTAGTGCAGATCTTTCTCAACTGCATGGATCTGTAAAAAGAGCATCTTTAATTGCAAAACTTGATGCAAATATTATTACTCTTTCTGCAGACCAAGAGTTAATGGAAATTAATTCAACTGAGGGAAGTTCAGGTTATGCCCATGAAGAAGTAAAAATTGAGATGGAAGGCCCTGAACAAAAAATTAATATTGATGCAGGATACTTCATTGATGTTTTAAAAGTTTTAGATTCTGAAGAAATTAATATAGAAATGATAGGACCATTAAATCCCCTGGTAGTAAAATCGAAAACAGAAGCTGGGGATAAGTTTATTTATCTAATTATGCCTGTGAGGTCACAATCATAATTATAGTTTGAAAGTGTACTGGGGTGTGGAAATGTGAATAGTTATCAAGAGGTACACTTAAGTTAATTTAGGAGGTAATAAATAAATGAAAGAAATAAAAATAAAAAGTGATACAATTAATTTAGACCAGTTTTTAAAATGGGCTAATCTTGTTATGAGTGGTGGAGAAGCTAAACATTTAATTCAGGCAGGAGAAGTAGAGGTTAATGGTGAAATAGAATTAAAGAGGGGAAAAACTCTAAAAGTTGGAGATATAGTTTCTTTAACAGCTGAAGATAATAAATATAAAGTAAGTCGGGGATAATTAATGCATTTAGAAAGGGTTCTCTGCCGAAATTTTCGTAATTTTGAAGAGTTAATGATTGATTTAAATCCAAATTTAAATATTTTCTTGGGTGCTAATGGTCAGGGAAAGACTAATTTTTTAGAATCTATTTATTTAATGGCCACAGCTAATTCTCATAGAAGCAGTATTACTTCAGAAATGATAAGCTGGGATCAAGAAAAAGCACTTGTTCAGTTGCTTTTAAGGCGCAGAGAAGGTAAAATAAAGTTAGCCATGCGTTTAGAAAAAAGTGGACGCCAGGTTGAAATTAATGATAATCCTCTGGATAAAGTTAAAGAACTGCTGGGATATTTAAATGCAGTTTTATTTTCTCCTGAGGATTTAAAGCTGATTAAAGAAGGACCTTCACACAGAAGAGATTTTATAGATCTTGAAATTTCGCAGGTCAGTCGTTATTATAATCATCTTTTAAATAAATATGATCATATTTTAAAACAGAGAAATAATTTATTAAAGTCAATAAGAGATGGTAAATCAGCTGATCGAGAAATGCTTTCAGTCTGGGATGAGCAGATTGCTGCAGTTGGTTCCAAAATAATTTTAAAAAGAATAGAAGTTATAGATAAATTAAAAATTTTAGCTAGATTATCTCAACGCAAAATAACAGAGGGAAGAGAAAATTTAGAACTTGAATATGATATCTCTTTAAATAATTTTTCTAAAAAACTGGGAGAAGCTGAATTAAGAGAGCTTTTTATAGACAGTTTGATAGCAAAACGTGACCAGGAAATTTCTCGTGGTTATACAGTTATTGGTCCTCATCGAGATGATATAATTTTAAAGGTAAATGAAATGGATTTACGCAAATATGGATCTCAAGGACAGCAGAGAACTGCTGCTTTAGCATTAAAATTAGCAGAACTGGAATTTATGAAGTCAGAGACCGGAGAATATCCAGTCCTGCTTTTAGATGATGTTTTTTCGGAATTAGATGGTTTGAGAAGAAAAGCATTAATTAATATTATAGCTGATAAAATTCAGACTATAATTACAGCAACAGATGGAGAAAATTTATCCGGACTTAAAAATAACTCCTATAATGTTTATCAAGTCAAAAATGGGAGAATAAAAAGAGGGTGAATTAGACATATGTTTTTACATCTTGGTGATGGTTATATGATTCCTTCCAAGGAAGTAGTATTAATTGGTGATTTAGAGAGTACAACTTCATCTGAAATAACTGAAGAATTTTTAGATATTTCTGATGAAGAGGGATTTATTGTTGATTATTCCGGGGGAAATCCCCGTTCTTTTGTGTTAACAGGAGAGACGATTTATCTTTCAATGATCTCATCTAAGACACTTGGTGATAGAGTTGATAAGTTTACAGAAGAAAATGGGGGATATTGATGGATATTAAGAATAGAAGCAACTATGAAGCAGAACATATACAGGTACTTGAAGGACTTGAAGCAGTTCGTAAAAGGCCTGGAATGTATATCGGTTCTACAAGTATAGAAGGTCTACATCATTTAGTATATGAGGTAGTTGATAATAGCATTGATGAAGCAATGGCTGGATATTGTTCAGAAATATCTGTTGAAATAAAGCCAGGAAATGTAGTTAAAGTTCAAGATAATGGACGCGGTATTCCAGTAGAAATCCATCCTAAAGTAGATAAACCTGCAGTAGAAGTTGTAATGACAACTTTGCATGCTGGTGGAAAATTTGGTGGAGAAGGATATAAAGTATCTGGTGGTTTACATGGTGTTGGTATTTCAGTAGTAAATGCTTTAACTGAATGGACTGAAGTTGAAATTGCCTGGAAAGATGGTAAGGTTTATAAACAAAAATATGAAAGAGGAGTTCCTCAGCACGAGCTTCAGGTAGTAGGAAGTTGTGATAGTGACTGTACAGGTACTACAATTGAATTCAAACCTGATCCTTTAATTTTTGAAGAAATAGATTTTGACTTTAGAGTTTTAGCACAGCGTTTAAAAGAACTGGCCTTTTTAAATAAAGGTACAACTATCAAAATAATTGATAATCGTCAGGAAGAAATGAAAGAAGAAGAATTTCACTTTGATGGTGGTTTAGTCTCTTTTGTAGAATATTTAGCTCAGAGTAAAAAACCTTTATTATCTGAACCAATTTACATAGAAGATAAAGGGGAAGAAGCTTCAATTGAGGTTGCAATTATGTATCATCAGGGATATAATACCTCAATTTATACCTTTGCTAATAATATTAATACAAAGGAAGGTGGGACCCATTTAAGCGGATTTAAATCTGCCACCACTCGTACTTTTAATGATTATGCCCGCAGCAAAAATATTTTAAAAGATGGGGATGATAATCTTAAAGGTGAGGATATTAGAGAAGGTATGATTGCAATTGTTAGTGTTAAATTATCAGAGCCTCAGTTTGAAGGTCAAACTAAAACTAAATTAGGAAACAGTGAAATAAGAGGATTTGTTGACTCTGCAGTTTCTTCATTTTTAAAAACATATTTAGAAGAAAATCCAAAAGTAGGAAAGGCAATTATAGATAAAGCAATTAGTGCAGCTCATGCTAGAAAAGCTGCCCGTAAGGCTAGAGATTTAACTAGAAGAAAAAGTGCCTTAACTTCTACAGCATTGCCTGGTAAACTTGCAGACTGTTCTCGACGCAAAGCTGATGATACAGAAGTATATATTGTTGAGGGTGACTCTGCTGGAGGTTCTGCTAAACAGGGGCGTGACAGAGAGTTCCAGGCTATTTTACCTCTTAAAGGTAAAATTTTAAATGTGGAAAAATCACGCTTAAATAAAATTTTAAATAATGATGAGATTAGAGCTCTGATCACTGCTATAGGTACAGGGGTAGGAGAAGAGTTTGATCTAAATAATATTCGTTATGATAGAATTATTATTATGACTGATGCAGATGTTGATGGAGCTCATATTAGAACTTTACTGCTAACATTCTTTTATCGATACATGCGTCCTTTACTTGAAAATGGAAATATATATATAGCACAACCGCCTTTATATAAGGTTAAAAAGGGCAGAAGAGAAGAATATGTTTATAATGATAAAGCCCTAAAAGAGCTGCTTGAGGAAATAGGAAAAGATAGAGTTTCCATGCAGAGATATAAGGGTCTTGGTGAGATGAATCCTACTCAGCTTTGGGATACTACAATGGATCCAGATAATAGAATTTTGCTCCAGGTTAATATAGAAGATGCAATTATGGCTGATGAAACATTTTCTATTTTGATGGGAGATAAAGTAGCTCCTAGACGCGAATTCATTCAAAAACATGCCCGCGAAGTTAAAAATCTTGATGTATAATTTTATTAAAAGATAAAGGTTGGTGAGATATTTTGGATCAAAAAGCAGCAAGAGTCAAAAAAATTGATATAGATAAAGAAATGAGAACATCTTATCTCGATTATTCAATGAGTGTAATTGTAGGAAGAGCTCTACCGGATGTTAGAGATGGATTAAAACCTGTACACAGAAGAATTTTATATGCTTTAAATGACTTAGGTATGACACATACAAAACCACATAAAAAGTCTGCCCGGATAGTTGGGGAAGTACTGGGTAAGTATCATCCTCATGGAGATACAGCAGTTTATGATACAATGGTTAGAATGGCTCAAGACTTTTCTTATCGTTATATGCTGGTAGATGGCCATGGTAACTTTGGTTCAATTGATGGAGACAGTGCAGCAGCTATGCGTTATACTGAAGCAAGAATGTCATCCATCGCTTCCGAATTGATGACAGATATTAACAAAGATACTGTTGATTTTATTCCTAATTTTGACGATTCTTTAAAAGAGCCTGAAGTTTTACCAGCAAGATTTCCAAATCTACTGGTAAATGGTACTTCTGGGATTGCAGTAGGTATGTCAACAAGTATACCCCCACATAATTTAGGTGAAATAATAGATGGAGTTATTAAATTAATTAATAACCCTGAAATAACTACCAAGGAATTAATGGGAATTATTAAGGGACCTGATTTTCCTACAGGTGGTCAAATTATGGGGCGGGGCAGTATTTATAAAGCTTATAAAAATGGTAGAGGTAAGCTTACTGTTAGAGCAAAAACTAGAGTTGAGGATTTATCTGTTAATAGAAAACAAATTATTGTAGATGAACTTCCTTATCAGGTTAATAAAGCGCGTTTGATCAAAAAAATTGCAGATTTAGTTAAAGATGAAAAATTAGAATCAATTTCTGATATTAGAGATGAATCAGATAGAGATGGAATGAGAATAGTAATTGAATTAAAAAGAGAAGCTACTCCACAGGTTGTTTTGAATCAATTATTTAAGCATTCCAGACTTCAGGTTACCTTTAGTGTAATTATGATAGCTCTTGTAGACAAAGAGCCAAAGGTATTATCTTTAAAAGAAATTTTAGAACATTATTTAGAACATCAAAAAGAGGTAATTAGTCGTAGAACAAAATATGATTTAGATAAAGCTCTTGATAGAGCTCATATTCTTGAAGGTTATAGAATTGCTCTAGCAAATATCGATGAAATTGTTGAAATGATAAAAAATGCTGATGAGGTAGATACAGCTAGAATTAATTTAATGGAGAATTATGAGCTTTCTGAAACTCAGGCAAATGCTATTTTAAGAATGAGATTACAGAGTTTAACTGGTTTAGAAAGAGATAAAATAGAATCAGAATATAAAGATTTACAAGAAAAAATAACATACTATAGATCTATTTTGGCTGATGAATCAAAATTATTAGAAATCATTAAAGATGAAATTCTTGCAATAAAAGATAAATATAATGATGAGCGTAGAACTTCAATTATGAATAGAGCTACTGATTTAGAATTAGAAGACTTAATTGAAGAAGAACAGATTGTGGTTACTATGACAAACCAGGGTTATATTAAACGAATGGCTCTTGATTTATATCGCAGTCAGCGTCGTGGGGGTAAGGGAGTAATAGGTATTAGTACCAAAGAAGAAGATTTTGTAGAAAATATTTTTACTACAACGACTCATCACAAATTCTTATTTTTTAGTAATCAGGGCAGAGTTTATAGATTAAAAGGATATCAAATTCCAGAAACAGGAAGGCAGGCAAGGGGTACAGCAATTGTAAATCTTTTAGAATTAGAAAAAGATGAAAAGATTAATACTGTAATTCCTGTTAAAGATTTTCCCAAAGATGCTTATTTGATTATGGCTACAAAAAATGGTCTAATTAAAAAAACGGCTTTAGAAGAGTATGATACTAATTATACTGGTTTAATTGCTGTTAATTTAAGAGAAAATGATGAATTGATTGGTGTTAGAATTATAGAAGAAAATGAAAATATTTTCTTAATTACTAAAAATGCTAAGGCAATTCACTTTAGTGAAAATGATGTTAGATCTGTAGGTAGAAATTCTTATGGAGTAAAAGGAATTAATTTAGAAAAAGATGATAAAGTAATTGATATGGGAATTGATTATGCTGGTAATGAGTTATTAGTAATCACTGAAAATGGTTATGGTAAGAGAACACCTATTTCTGAATATAGAATTCAAAATAGAGGTGGTAAAGGAATACTAACCGCTAACATAACTGATAAAAACGGTAAATTAGCTGCAGCTAGAATTGTTGAAGAAGGTTTGGAAATGATGGTTATAACTCAAGATGGTATTATTATTAGAGTTGATGTAGATGAAATATCTACTACAGGCAGAAATACTATGGGAGTTAAAATAATAAATGTTGGAGAAGATGATAAAGTTGTCTCTTTAGCAAGAATAAATGATGATATAATAGAAGAAGATGAAGAAGAGATGGAAGAAAAAGAAGAATTAACTCCAGAGGAAAGAGCTGAAGCTCGTTTTAATAAGATTGTTGAAAAAATAGATAGAGAAGAAAGAGAAAAGAAATTAGATGAAGAAAATGAACTAGATGAAACAAAAGATCCTACAGAAGCAAATGAAGAAAAAGAAAATATAGAAGAATAAATAATTATAATTTTATATAAAAAAAGGCTCTACAAAAAGTGATGGATTTTGTGGAGCCTTTAAGTGAATAAAAAATGTAGTTAGTAAAATAAATGTTAATTAATTTACATCATAATAATTTATATACGATATAATATTTTCAACAAGATATTAAAACTATATAAATTGATATAACCTATAATTTTATAAAATAATAAGAGGTGATAAGTTTGAATAAAATAGAAAGATTTTTAAATGATTTTGCAGAGTTAACTTCACTTGGTTTTGGTCTAGGTAAAAAGATTGATAAAAATTCTGATGAATATATAGACTATTTTGGTTAAAAAAAGAAAATTAATAGGTAAAAAAATGAGTTCAAAAATTAAAAATAATAATAACTTCCTTTATAGTAGATTGGATAATGAAAAATAATATCTACTTGAGGGAAGTTTTTTTATTTTTTCCTTGACACATATGGCAATAGATGTTATTCTATTACTTGTCGCCGAAAAAGATATGATGTTTGGCCGACAAAAATTATTTTAAAAAGTTCTTGACAAAGCAAAAAGAGCTTGATAAGATAATAGACGTCGCACAAATAATCTCCTAAAATTTGAGATCAAAAATAAGCTCAAATAGAGATTATAAAAGAGCTAAATTTTAAAGCTTAAATATTTCTCTTCTTTATATATAAGAGAAAATAAAGTTTTGAAAATCAAGAAAAATATTCTAAAAAAGTTTTTCTAAAAAGTTCTTGACAAAGTGTGGCAGAGTTGATAAGATATTAAATGTCGCTGATAAAAAACGCGGCAGAAAATATAGAAGATAATTTGCAGAAAAGCAGATTTTGTGCGCTGGCCTCGATGGCCAAGTACAGAGCCGACCATTCGTAATAAAATGAAGGCTCAGTGAACCTTGAAAATTAAACAGCAAGCCAACGTTAATATACTTTGAGTGTTAAAACTTAAAAGTAATTAT